>CAYNLM010000067.1:0-19972 GCA_964398045.1 uncultured Nitrospira sp.
GTATTCATAATCGCCCATGAAGTTACGGGCACGGCCGTCTTCGATCTCGACCACGCGCGTGGCGATTCTCGTCAAAAAGGTCGGGTCATGTGAAATGAAGACAATCGTCCCCGGGAATTCCGTCATGGCATCGGTGAGCACATCGACGGACGAGGGGTCCAGGTGATTGGTCGGCTCATCGAGCAAGAGCGTATTGGCCGGCTCCACCAGCATCCGAGCCAGCGCAACCCGGTTCCGTTCGCCTCCGCTGAGCGCCTTGATCGGTTTTTTCTGGTCCTGGCCTGAAAAAAGAAACGCGCCGGCAATGCCCCTGAGGAAGTTCATCTCAGCATGCTTAGTGGCCTCTTCGAGCGATTCCAGGATCGGGTGTTCCGGATTCAGCGTCTCGGCCTGGTGTTGGGCGAAATAGTGCAGCGTGACCCCGTGGCCCACCGTCCGCGTGCCTTTATCGGGCGGGAGGACTCCCGCGAGCATCTTGAGCAGGGTGCTCTTGCCGGCCCCGTTTTCACCCACGAGCGCGATGCGTTGCCCACGTTCGACCGAGAAGTCGAGCGTGTCGTAGACGATCTTGTCTCCGTAGCGCTTGCCGACACCGGACAGTTCGAGGACCTGACGGCCGCTCGCGGCCGGGACGGGGAATCGAAACTTCACCCGTTTCGGATCGCGCTGGATCTCGATCATCTTGACCTTCTCCAGCTGCTTGATGCGCGATTGGACCTGGCTGGCCTTGTTCGCTTGATATCTGAAACGATCGACAAATTTCTGTACGCGGGCCACCTCTTTGGCTTGGCGTCCGGCCGCCGCGTGCAGTTGCGCGTCGCGCTCCGCGCGCAGTTCGCGGAACGAGGAATAGTTGCCCCGATACTCTTCAATCTTGTGATGCCGCAGTTCCCAGATGTGGGTGACGACGCGATCAAGAAAGGCCGTGTCGTGACTGATGATGAGCAGCGTCATCCCGGAGTCCAGGAGAAACTGCTCGAACCAGCGCTGGGTGGGCTTGTCCAAATGGTTGGTCGGTTCGTCCAGCATGAGCACGTCGGGATTGGAGAGCAGCAAGTGCGCCAACGCTATGCGCATGCGGTACCCGCCGGACAGTTTTTCAACCAGCCGGTCGAAATCGACCTCTGTAAAGCCCAGTCCCATCAAGATCCGCTTGGCTTCGTGCTCCGGATATTCGTCGCGATGGGCCGCATCCAGCACGGTTTTGCCCGTGATGGTTTCGAGTTCCTGCGGCAGGTAGCCGATGCGGAGACGAGGACGCTTGCGGATGGTCCCCTTGTCCGGCGATTCTTCGCCTAAGATCATGCGAAAGAGCGTGGTTTTGCCGGCGCCGTTCGGGCCGACGAGCCCGACGCGGGAATTCGGGCGAAGATGCGCGGAAGCATTCGTGAGCAGGACCTTCGTCGAATACTGTTTACTGACCGATTCAATTTGCAGCATAAGGGCGTCTCAACCAGGGGCTGGTTCCCACTGGAGCTTTCTAGAGGAAGAGCAACCTGTGCAGTGGGAAAAAACAACCTCGTGAGGTGTTAACGGCGGTAATTCGCTACCGAGCCGGACGGTTTGAGCAAGCGAACATATGAGATCACTTCGCTATCCGCCGCGATTTGATCGACCGCGGCGGCACGAGCAAGCTTGGTTTGGTGGAGCTGGCGGGGATTGAACCCGCGACCTCGTGAATGCCATTCACGCGCGCTCCCAGCTGCGCCACAGCCCCACCCGACTGATTCAGAGAAGCTAACTCCGCGAGAAGTCTGGGCATGCTAACATGCAGGGTGCAGCCAGTCAAGAAAGGATGAGGGCCTTTTGCGCCGAATCAACGGCGATGTGCTGAGCGATTCTGCGGTGAACATCGCCGCCGCTGCACCGGGATCCCGGCTTGACAAACGGAGGAGCGGCACCTACCATGAGGCCCCTCGGCTCTGATCTTCTCATCTGGTCAGAGCCTTTTTTCTGGGTTCTGCTGGTTGCAAAATCGAACATGGGCAATCTCGTCATCATCGGCGCGCAGTGGGGGGATGAAGGCAAAGGCAAGATCGTCGATATCTTAGCTCGCGATGCCGACGTCGTGGTGCGCTATCAGGGTGGTTCCAACGCCGGCCACACCGTCATCAACGAACGCGGCATCTATATCTTCCATCTCATTCCCTCCGGCATTCTCTATCGAGGAACGACCTGTGTGATCGGCAATGGGGTCGTCGTTGATCCGGGCGCGTTGATCGACGAGATGGATCAACTCCAGGCCAAGGGCATTACGATCGGGAAGAACTTCGTGGTGAGTCAGCGGGCCCATCTGATCCTGCCCTACCACAAGGCGATCGATCGGGCGTCGGAACAATCGAAAGGGTCGCGGAAGATCGGGACGACGGGACGGGGCATCGGGCCGTCCTACGCGGACAAGATGGCGCGGATCGGCATCCGAATGGGCGACCTGCTCAACCCTCCGCTCTTCCGAAAAAAGCTGGAAGAAAATCTGGTCGAGATGAACTGGTTCCTGGAGCGGCTGTACAAAGTCGAGACGTTCCAAGTCGACAAGGTGTTCGACCAATATATGGGGTATGCAGAACGCCTCAAGAGCCACATCGTCGATACGATCACCCTGTTGAATCGTGCGATCAGCAAGAACAAGACCGTGTTGTTCGAGGGAGCGCAAGGCACGCACCTCGACGTGGACTTCGGCACCTATCCCTACGTGACGTCGTCGAGTTCGGCGGCGGGCGGCGCCTGCACCGGTACCGGTGTCGGACCCACCATGATCGACGCGGTGATGGGCATCGCCAAGGCCTATACGACGAGAGTGGGCAGCGGGCCGCTTCCCACTGAGTTGACGGATGAGGTCGGCCAAGGTTTGCAAGAACGGGGACGGGAGTTCGGATCCACCACAGGTCGCGCACGTCGGTGCGGCTGGTTCGATGCCGTCGTCGTGCGCCATGCGACGCAGGTCAACGGACTCACGTCGCTCGCCGTGACCAAGCTCGATGTGCTCGACGGCTGTAAGGAATTGAAACTCTGCACGGGGTACAAGCAAGGCGGCGTGCTGTACAAGGAGATGCCGGCCGATCTTGAAGTATTGACCGACTGCCGGCCGGTGTATGAACGGATGAAGGGCTGGAGCGCCTCGACGACGGGAGCCACGACCTACAAACAGCTGCCTGTCGAAGCGAAACGCTATCTGGGCCGCATTGAAGAGCTGGCGCAATGTCGGATCGACATGATCTCCACCGGGTCCAAGCGGGCGGAAACCATCATCCTCCGCAATCCGCTGGACTGTTCCATTCGTCGCTCAAAACGCCGATAGATTCTGCTTCACTGTCCCCGGCAGAGGAGTTGACAACCCGCTCCGCTGAATGACAGCATCACGCCTCGGTGAGCCGGTAGCTCAGTCGGTAGAGCATCGCCCTTTTAAGGCGAGGGCCCTGGGTTCGAGTCCCAGCCGGCTCACCAATGTTTAAGCACTGACGATTATCGCCTTCGCATTGCACCGAGATTAGAAGTGGTAGGCAATTCCGGCGAGTACGTTGAACGCTGAATATTCACCGCTGAGACCAAAAGTCGGATCAAAATTTGAGATCGTGGCGCGGTTGTATTTCCCTTCTAAAAAGAATCCCCATTCCTCAGTTGCCAAAATTTTAAGGCCCGCCATGGCATTGAGCCCCGGTACAACCTGCCGACCCTGGATGGATCCGGTGGAGCTCGTGAAATAGAACGCTCCCGCACCGACACCGACATAGGGTTGAAAGACTTTTCCCGGGTAACGAGCGACCACGTTCGCGATCATGGCGAACAAGCGAAGGTTTGACTCCTGAATGGAAAGCGCGCCGCTCGTCTTGACAAAAGCAGGACAAGCCGGTGGTGAAACAGGTTGATTACAAATTACTGAAGGTTGAGGCTGATTCGGTTGATAGGTGGTCTCCTGCGAGAACGTGACGCTTTGGGTCTTGATGGTGGGCGTTGTATAAAAGCCATCCAATTCAAGGCCAAGCCAGGGTAGGCCTTCATCTCCAAAAAAATAGCCGAACTTGCCCCCAAACAAAGGGGCGTTCTTCAAGGAAAGATCAGCGGTTTTAAAGGTCTGAGTGATCGTTCCGCGGCCATTGGCGTCCAATGGATCGTAGGCCTGAGGAAACCTCTGATCGGCGATCCGTTGACCAAATGAATTCATGGTCACGTTCTGAAGAGAACTCGACACACTGAGGCCACCATAACCCGCGCCATACCATTCAGCGCGGGCATGTTCCATCCAATTCAGGAGAAACAATGGGGCCATGCACATCGCAAAGGCGACAATAACAAAACGTCGTCGTGCTCGGAACAATCTCGTCCTCCCAGCATTCAGATGCTCTGGATTTAGCGAGGGCACACAATGGAGACAATCTGTGACGGCACAATTACGCTCTTATTAACTTCGAGTTAAATTGGCGAGGATTCGAACAGAACGGCAGGTTTGAGTGAAACGCTCGATGGTTGCGGACTCACACCAGCTCTTGCCGAAAGCTACCGCAACTCGAAGGCCAAGTTGATCTTCTGGCTCTGTCGAATAACGTCGACTTTCACAAGTCGTTCGTTCTGAATTTGTTGGAATAGATTCCACATCATGCCCGGATCTCGAAGCTCGACCCCGTTGATTCGTTGAAGAATATCCCCGTACTGCAACCCGATCTTATCGTACAGGCTCCCCTGCTGGATGAAGTCGAGGCGAAACCCTTCGAGCACTCCCGGCCTTGAAAAATATGGGATGGCGTGCGCTTGTGTAAGAATTTTAGAGATGTTAGCGGTTGCATCTACGACCTCTCGGCGATCAACCACGCGGCGAGGGGGAGACACAATCGGTTGGGAAGCCGGCACAGGTGTCCCCAGAGTCGGGTTATCCGAATCAGCCAGAGAAAGCGCCAGCAGTTCTTCCTGATCGCCCAGTCTAATCAGCACACCCTCTTTCCGAATTTCCGCCAACTCGCCGACGTTTGGAATCTCTTCCTGCAAACGAACGAGTATTTGTCGCTTGGTGGTGATCTCTTCAATGACGGCCATGCTTCCGCTCGCCGATGCAAGGGCTGTCCCTCGCAACCTAATTTTTTTTCCGACTTCGAGCGGAGGCTGCGGAGGCTTTGCGGGATTGCTGTTGGTACCTGTATTGGCAGCCTGCGGTAGGGAGAACAATCCACTGCGGAGGATGTCTTCTGAGAGTTGAGTCGCTGAAGATGATACAGGAGGGGGTGCTGAAATGCTCTGATTTACGGAGGGGACATTCGTGAACGGGGCTAGCAACTGATGTGCGACATACGCGTTGATTGAGTGTGCGATGGCAAATGTAAAGAGCACTATAAAAGAGGCGATAGTGAATTGTCGTCCGATGCCGGCGCGCATTCCTTCGTTCCCCCAAAAACCATCGACTGAAGTCGGGAATACCCTAACGTCATGAACGTGCGTTCGCAAGACTGTTGGAAGCATTGCGCGGTGAATTAACAGGGCACCAAGACGGTAGTAATAATTTCGTAACAATCCGAGCATAGTCGTATGGCTAACATACTGGACGGGTATTTGGAGTTGTCATTTGAACGGCGTTTGGTTCGAGGTGACTCGGCGCATGGGGTTCGGGGCGAATGCCCAGGTGGGCCACCGTTTTCCTAAGCCGTTATGGTCTGGGGAAAGCGATGGAGCATGAGAGGCCCGATCAGAGTCACGATCTCTTCGGGGATAGCTCTGCTCATAGCGCTGGTTTCGATTATGGAGACCATGGGAGCTGAGCAAGGGCTCCAGAGCCGCAAGGCTGTGGAGCAAAACACGATCCGTGCGTCGCAATTTCCGTCCGCGCCAGATCGGAGAGAGCTCAAATCATTGGAGCCTGAAAAGTTCTCAAGGCCTCAAGGGACACAAATGGGGATTCCATCCTCGGCAACGAAACCCGAAGAACAGGACGAGGGATTCGTCATCAATGAATTTAGGGTGGAAGGAAGTGAACTGATAACACCGGAAAAAATTCAGGAAGTTCTCAAACCCTTTACGGGGCGAGGCAAAAGAATTCCGGATATCGAAAAGGCTCGGTTGGAGCTAGAAAAGGCATACCAGCAGCTCGGGTACCCGACGGTTTTGGTCGTCGTGCCTGAACAAAGCGTTGAAGAGGGAATCGTCCGTCTGGAAGTGGTAGAAGGCCGGCTCCTCTCAATCCGAGTGACCGGCAACGAATATTATTCCCGTTGGAACATTCTGGGAAAATTACCATCGCTCAAGATCGGAACGCTGCTCTACGAACCCGACTTCGTCAAGCAAATGGATATGGTGAACGCCAACCCAGATTTGAAAATTGCCCCGGTCCTCAAGCCTGGAAGCGAACCGGGGACCGTCGATCTCGAACTTAAAACCAAAGATCACTTGCCGCTCCATGCACGAATGATCGGGGACAATAAGGGATCCATTACGACGCCGAGAGATCGACTCACCGCGGAAGTGCAGTACACGAACTTATGGGGAAGCGACAATATCGTCACATTGCAAACGACGCAGACACCCACCAATTGGGGCGCCGTGCAGTCCTATGGAGCGAGTTATGTGGTTCCGCTCAAGTGGCCAGACCACCTTCTTGCAATCTACGCGTCGAAAGTGACGAGCAATTCGGTACTAGCCGGAGCATCCCTGCCCTTGGGAGGGGGAGATATAAGCATTGCTGGAAATGCTACGGTGGCAGGCTTTCGATTCATCTTTCCGGTCGCGAAAGGCAAGATAGCCACGCACCAACTTTCAATGGGGGTGGACTACAAGCGGCTCGAGGAAACCAAAGCAACATTTCCGGGTGGTTTGGGAACTGCAGTCGTCTTGAGCCCCATTCAATATCTGCCAGCCTCGATCGGCTATACGGGAACCTATCAAGATCCATATGGATTGACCACATTTACTGCATCGGTCCGTGGATATGTGGCTGGAACGATCCCAGGCGGAGCGAAGAAGGATTTTCAAGGCGACCCCAACAACATCGATGATCCGGGCGTCCGCAAGGGGTCGACAGGCACGTTTGGAGTCATTCAAGGGAGTCTCAGCCGCCTTCAGCCTCTGCCAAAAGATTTTGAACTGTCGATGCGGGTGGATGGCCAATGGGCAACGGAGCCGCTGGTTCCAGCCGAAGAGTATTTTGCGGGAGGAATGGATACTGTGCGAGGGTATATTCAGAACGAAGCGCTTGGAGACAATGCGTTCCTATGGCGGACCGAGTTGTATACCCCCTCCTTGCCGTCCATCCCGCTCGATTTCTCTTGGCAGCGCCGTAGGTCGTCGGTTCTGAAGGCCACGGTTAAGTTCGTTGGATTCTATGATTATGCCAGGCTATGGGTGCAGCGCACACCGACGGGTCAACAGGATCTCTTTCGTCTCGAAGGCGCCGGCGGCGGCATTCGCGTGAAGGTTGAACCCATCAACCTGACGTTGCAATTTGATCAAGCCGTCGCCATGCAATCGACCGCCGCGACGAAAAAAGGCGACACGTTCGCCCATTTCATGGTGACACTGGGGTTTTAGGAGCTGCAGAGTATGCGAACGGCCACACAGCATCGACGCGAACGTTTCAATAAGACGATCAGCTCTCTGACCGTCTGCTTCATGATCTTCGGCTGGCATTCGAACCTGTATGCGAATGGGACCGGTGGAACCGTGACATCCGGCTCGGCGACGATTGCAGGAATGGGCACATCACAAGTCGTGATTCAGCAGGCAAGCCAACGGGCGATCATCAATTGGCTGACCTTTAACATCGCCCCCGGTGAATCGACCATATTCAATCAGCCGGCCGGTGGGTGGACGTTGAATCGAATCGGGGACTCCAATGCCAGCTTCATCAATGGCCTCCTGCAGGCCAACGGTTCGATCATTCTGCTCAATCGGAATGGCGTGCTGTTCGGCCCGAATGCGCAGGTCAATGTGGGTGGTCTTATCGCGTCATCGCTGAATTTGACCGACGCGAATTTCTTGAGCGGGCACTATTTGTTTCAAGGGTCGGGGGTCGAGGGCCCGGTGAGAAACGAAGGAGCCATCACGGCGGGCGTAAACGGGGTCTATTTGTTGGCCCCCAATGTCCAGAATGCGGCGACCGGGGTGATCCGAAGCCCGGATGGCTATGTGTCGCTGGCGGCCGGAACCACCGCGTTCTTATCGAATCGGCCGGATGGGCGTGGCTTTCTCACGGAGGTGACGGCACCGGCTAACGAAGCTCTCAATCTTGGTCAACTCGTCGCCGACGGAGGTCTGGTGACGATGGCCGGTCGAGTGGTAAACCAAAACCGTCTCGTTCAGGCCAATACGGTCCGTAAGCGCAACGGACGCATTGAGTTGATTGCAAGCGAGCAAGTGAATCTGGGAGCCGGAAGCCGAACCGTTGCACAAGGCGGCGAAGCCGGGGCTTCCGGCGGCACTGTGGTCGGCCGTGCGGCCGCGTACGACAATGCCACCGGTGTGAGAACGGACGGAACCGTGACGGTGTCGTCCGGCGCCCAAATCGACGTATCGCCACAGGGCGGCCTTCCAGGGGAGGTCTGGCTTGGCGGCACCGTGGCACAGAACGGCACGATCACCGGCACGTCGTACAAGCAAATTCCCAATACGGTCAACCTCACGGACACCGACTTGGCTCAGTTGGCGAGCCAGAGCTCGCGGGGCGAAATCAACGTTCTCGCCATGGACGATGTGAAGGTCAGCACGACCAGCCAATTCGATCTCTTGGGCGTCTCCTTGCCTTTCGGACAGCAGGCCTCGTTCTTCCTGCAAGCCGGAAGGGACGTCCTGTTTAATAACAGTACCTTTGGACCGCTGTTTGCGAAGTGGAATATCGTCGGTCGCGCCGGGAGAGATCTTGTCTTGAATGGGACCTATGTGACCACTCAATTAGGCGGCAATATTCATTTTCATGCCGGTCGCGATCTAAAATTGGTGAATCCTCCCAACTCAGGGGTCGTCTCCCTGATCAACACATCGTTCTCTGGTGGCGATGTAAGTCTGACGGCCTTGAATGATGTCGTCATTCCGAGTCCCATCAACAACCCCAATAGCAATCTGCAAGGGGTTCGTGTCGGCTCTCCCGGCAATCTGACCGTTCGAGCCGGGAGAGATTTTGTCGGAAGTACCACGACGATGACCAACCCGCCGGGACCGGGCTTTACGCTCAGCGACGGAACGGCAGACGTGTCGGCAGGCCGGGACATCGGAACGGAACAGGCGCCTGCCAATCTCAATCTCGGCATCCAGCTCTTCAAACATGACGGGACCACGTATTCTCCTGAGACTCATGTGACGATGAACGCCGGGCGGAGTCTCTACTTCGGCCGGGCACAGGATTATGGCCTGCGGGAGGACAGTGTCTTGACGGCCAATCAGAACAATAGCCTGAGTCTGACCGCCTGGAGCGGAGACATTATGCTGCTTCCCGGCACACAACAGTCGTTGTTGCGGAATTACCCGGCAACGTTCTCGGCCCGTGCGGAACAAGGCAGCATCATTGTGCGCGCCGGAGAACAGCCTTTGGCATTTTGGCCCTCGCCGACCGGCCGGATTACGTTCTATGCGAAGAATGAAATCAGAGGTGAAGGGGTTCCGCAAATAGTCCCTGATGTCAACTCTGTTCTCTTCTTTGCAGGCGTCCCGGGCGATCCGGCGGCCAAGTGGGTCAGGATGGACCGCAACGCAGCATTGGCCGATCCGAATCTGGCGAAATGGTATGTGCTGTACGGCGACGCGAGCCCGGATGGTCTCGGAGGAGGAAAGGTGCCGGTCGGAGCGCCTCCTTTAAGCAGCCTTCCACGATCGATGCTTGAAAGGCCAAACGCGACGATCAAGGGAAACTCTTCAGTGATGAAGCTGTATCCGGGTGATCTGACCGACTTGTACGGTCAATTTATTGACCAGACTAGTCTGGCGCTTGCTTTGAGGACTCCGGCAAGCACAGTGACGACCGAAGCGATGCCGGTCAGTTTCAAGACCGACACGGGGAATATTTCCGGGCTGCTGCTCGACTTCTACAGCCCCAGTTTCCAGAAGCAGTTCTCGATCTCCTCCGGGAAGGACTTGGTCGGCTTTGCCGCGAATTTCTCAGTACCCGAGACGTCCGGCGGACAACCGATTGTCGGGGCATTGGTCAGCGCCGCCGGCTCGATCGATATGAGGAAGACCGGGGGCTTCTCCGGGTTAAACTTCTATGGGAAAGGGACGGCGCAGGTTCGAGCGAACGGCGACCTCAACCTGGCCGATAGCATCGGGATTAACTATAGTCTGAGACCGTCGATTGCGACCCTGACCAATCAAGGCGGACGGTTGGATATCGGAGTCGGGGGGAATCTGGATATGACGCAGTCGCGTATTTACACATTCAACGGCGCCGGTATTTCAATTCATGGAGCAGATGGCGGACCCATTCTCGTCAACGGGAGCCCAGTTCCTGGGGCCATTGAGGCGATGGGATCGGTGATTCGAGACTCGCAGGGAAGAGACATTCTTGCCATCAGCACGACCGGTGGCCAGAGTACTCCAATCCAGCCGTTCAACAAGAGTGCGGTGGTAGATCCACAGGCTGTCTTTTCGGTAAAAGACGTCGAAAACGGCAAGGTGGAGCTGGTCTGGAAGCCGCTCTATGTCAACCAGGGAGGGCAGACCTACGTGTATGTGGTCGCGAAGGATAGGTCGTCGGTCACGAACGGAGCAACTTGGGCGGACACCAAGCCGCTCAAAGTCGTGCAGGTGGATCTCAACCCTCAAAAGGCGGCCGACGGGACAACCCTTCTTGCGGATGGCCGTCCGGCTCTGATAGACGGACATCTCGTTCTGATCGTGAATGGGCAACAGGTGTCGTTCGTGTCGCCTGTGGGAGGAAGGGTGAACGTCGGCGGTAATTCCAGGAATGTCGCCGAGCAAACGGGTATCGTCACGCAACGGGGCGGGAGCATCGCCATCTCGGCAATCGGCAACGTTGAAGTCAATTTGTCACGCATCGGGACGCTGAACTCGGGGGATATCACCATCCAGTCCGCTGCGGGTAACATCAATGCGGGGAGTGGTGGAAAGGATGAAAAAACCACCTTTGTCATCAACGACGGCTCAACCAACGTGGCGGCGACGGTACCTGGAAGCGGTATTTTTACCTGGCATCGGGACGATCCCGACTTCGCGAGCCTCCCGTTCCCCAAATTCAATACTCCCGCGATGGATGCGCTCTTTGCGACCATTACCAAGGAGCGATTTTTGGGACGAGATACGACTAAGTTCGAACAGCAGTTTGATGCGCTGGCAAAGGCGCGCACTGTCGAATACGATCAGATTTTCGAGCAGTTCATCACGGCCCCCCGCGGTCCGAAGAATCTGCCGCTGCAGCTTGGGGATATTACGTTGATCGCCGCCAACAATATCGTGGTACCGCCAGCCGGCATTCGCGGGAAACGTATTACGCTGGATGCGGGCAATAGCTTGGATCTGCAAGGGGGATCTATTATAGGAAAGACCAAACTGAATGTGCCGCAAATTACCGGTTCGATTGCCGGGGCCTTCGGCGGTTCGGCTACAGGAGCGGTAGGCGGGGCGGGGTTCTCCGCGGCAGGAGGCGCAGGAGGCAGCTCGGTCGGCGGTCTCAGTGGTGCCACCGCGACGGTTTCGGCGACGGCAAGTTCAACGGGCAGCTCATCATCGACGGCTTCAAAGGCCGTGGAGCAGGTGCAGCAATCGACGACGGATGCCGCCAACACACAATCCCAGAGTTCTGGGAAACAGGTTGCGTCAAAATCGGACGACAAAGATAGTAAAGGACAACTAGCGAAGTCCGTTCGTGTCAAGCGAGGTGTCGTCATTCAAGTCGACGCTAAAGCGCAAGCGCAATAAGAAATAAGAACGAGATCGGGAAGGAGAGGCGCATTTATGGATATGAGTTCAGGTGGCGTGGCGTTTGCGTTGAGCCACGCGACCCTCGAAGGCAAGATCACCATCTCGGTGCTGCTCCTCTTTTCACTCGTCAGTTGGACCGTGATCATCAACAAGTTCCGTCAACTTGGAAAGGCGAAAAAGCGCAATGCCCTCTTCCTCGGCTACTACTCGAAAGCCAAAGGCCCGCTGGTCATTTTCAGCAAAGGCCCCGTCAAACAGTTGCAGGGCTCGCCCATGTACGAGCTCTACTACGGCGGCTGCGAAGAGCTGAAGGCTCAGCAGGAGAAATACGGCACCGACAAGATCCCTCATCACGGCATGAGCGCCGTGCGGATTGCCCTGGAGCGGGTGCTGGGGGAGGCGGCGGTAGGGCTGGAATCCGGCATGATCATTCTGGCCACGGCCATCAGCGGCGGCCCCTTTATCGGTCTGCTCGGGACGGTCTGGGGCGTGATGGATACCTTTTCAGGAATCGGACGCGCGCAACAGGCCACATTGACGACGATGGCGCCGGGCGTCGCATCGGCGCTGATTGCCACCGTTGCAGGCCTCATGGTCGCGATCCCATCGCTCTTTTGTTACAACTTTCTCGTCACGAAGACGAAGACCATTACGATGGAACTGGATAATTTTGCCGCGCATTTGGAAACCGTGTTTATGACGGAATATCTCCGCGACAAGAATGGCGCCGGGTCCGCCCAGGAAGACCTTGAAGATTACCGCCCAGGCGGACACCGCCAAGAGGCGGAACCTTCCGGAGCGGCAACAGGACACTAACGATCGTGACGCGTGAAACGTGAGGCGACTCGTTTGTCTGGTTTGTCTCGTTTGATTCGTTGATCGGACCGGTAAACCAAATGAACCAAACAAACCAAAAAAACCAGAGAGACGAGACGCGGTGAAACAATGAGACGATTTTCTCGCAAAGCCCATGGCGCGGTGTCGGATATCAATATCACGCCGCTGCTCGACCTGGCCTGGGTGTTGCTCGTGATCTTCATCATCACGACGACGGCGATGGTGCAGGGGATTGAGCTGAAATTGCCCGAATCGACCCCCCACGAAACCGAAATGGAAAGCAACACGCCGACGATCTCGGTCAAAAAGAACGGCGATGTGTACATGGACGAAGAACGGGTCAAGCTCAGCGAACTGGAAAAACTGATCCGTGATCTGAAAGCGGCAAAGGGCGGCAAGCTGCCGCTTGTTCTCCGCGGCGACGCGGGGGTAGAGTACAAGCACGTGGTGGCTGTGTTGGACATTCTGCAACGGATTCCTGTCGAAGATCTCGCCATTGCCACCAAGCCGATCAACGAATAGCAGATCGTGTATTTCAATGACCGAAGCTGCCAGTTCCTCAGACTGGACCACACAGACGAGACGCATGACTCTTTGAATGCCTGTATAGAAGCAGTATAGTTTTTCCTGCCGATCTCGTGAGTCCGGCTTGCGTAACCAGACAAACTAGACAAACCAAACAAACCAGATAGACCGAACAATCCAGACAGACGGGGCCCATGGCCGGCTATCGAGGCTTTGAAAAAAAGAAAAGCAAGCTCGGCACGACGCTGCTGATCGTTGGTTTGGTCCACGTCGGCATCGGCGCAGGTCTGTATTGGGTCTCACAAACGGAATGGGGCCAAAACCTCATCAAGGTCTACAAGCTCAACGCGTTCAAGAAAGAAGAGCCGCCCCCGCCGCCCGAGAAGGAACCGGAGCCGGAGCCCGAACCGGAGCCGCCTAAACCGGAACCAAAGCCACAGGAGGCGCCGCCACCTCCACCACCACAGGCCGAAGCGCCTCCTCCACCGAAGGCCTCCGATGCGCCGGGCCCTCCGCCGGTCAGTTCCGATCCGTTTGCGATCGGCAGGGGGCGAGGCCGGTTTGCCGGCTATACCGATATCCTGACGGCGACCATCCAGGCCAAATATCAGCAACCCCCGTCGTTGCCGGACGATCTTGAATATGCGGTCATGTGCGAATTGGTGTTGGACGAACAAGGGCGGGTCTTGCAATACCGCCTTCTGAATTCGTCTGGGAGCCTGCTCTTTGATCAATCGGCTCTCGACGCCCTCTCGAAGCTCGCGCAAGTCAGACCCCCTCCAGAGGGCATGGATAAGACCGTCATCGTGAAATTCTTCCCTCCGACCTGACGGGCCAGCCGTCACTTTCGGCTCCCGATAACAACGGGTTGCGATGTGTCCCATGTCTCTGTCGTGAGATGCGGCGGACATTATTGTCCGGCAACCGGCTGAAAAGTTTACTCCGAGCAAAGATTACGCTCACGAGGTCGTAATTGATCCCGTGTAGAAGGATCGGGTTCCAGAGGCCTGCGCCTCATCGGGTCCACTGGTCACGTGTCTTCACAATTGTCACCTGTACCGGAAAGGAGTCGCCTCTAGCGAGCGCAGAGCATTCGCGATGAGAAATCTTGAACAACACTTTACGAGTGTCCAAGCGGAAGTTGAGTTCCCTGTAACTCTGCCATGCGATAGAGACGCTCGACAAGAAGAGATCCACAGGGAGGAGGTGATTGGGATCGGAGGGTGACGCCCGAGCGTCCTAAGACTCCGAAGTGATGCAAGGGAACGAGCGAAGATCGGGAATGCGGTACACACGAGCGAACGTTTCAGAAAGGAGCAGGAGGTTATTATGAAGACATTCACAGCGGTGAAACGGTTGGCGGCCGGCGTCGGCATCTTAGCGGCCGTGGCGGTCGTCGGCATGCCTTCGAAGGCGCAGGCCCTGGGATTTCCCAGCGGCGATCTGGCCTTCATCATCTATGGGGGCAATAACGAGTACTACCAGAACCTCGGTTCGATCAATACCATTCTCAGCAACCCTACCACTCAAGTCACACTCACCAGTCAGAATCTGGCCGATGTCACGAGCGGAGCCTCGCTGGGCATCAAGTTCACGCTTTTGGGATCCTCCTCCGATGTGTCGACGTTCTTTACGGGATCGCAGCCGTCCACTCCAAACGCCACCCAAATAGCGAACTCGTTCCCTGCTGTGGCGCAAAGCAACTTTGGAGGCTGGGCGAACTTGCTGGGGGCCGCAACGGGCGGCAATGCCGCGAACAATCCATTGACCTTGGCGGCGTCACACATCAATTCGTTCACGAATGGTCTCAGCACGGATGGCCGTCTGAACGGATCCATGGGATTCAGCGTGGCCACCGGAACCAACTCAACCTTGTCGCTCTTCAGCATCTTCATAGATCCCTTCACTGGAGGAGAGACCTACACGAAGGTCGCCACGGCGGTTCTGACTTCGGGAGGGGGGCTTACGATCACCTCCTTACAGGCCGTACCGGTGCCGGCGGCAGTGGTGTTGTTCGGGACCGGGCTCGCGGGTTTGATCGGCATTGCGCGCCGTTCACGCATGGGCCAGGTTGCCTGACGAATTGAAAAAAAGAGGGCGGCGATCCCGTCGCCCTCTTGTCAAAAATGGTTACAGGAGACGTACTTTTTATTTCAGCAAGAAGGAGTATACACATGCGACCTCACAAAGTAAGTCTTGCAGCCCTCGCCGGCGCCATGGCGGTGGCGGGCTTCGCGGTGTCTGCGCAAGCTCAGACTGCACTCAACATCGCCGGTGCTTCCGCGGGGCAGCCGTTTGTGGCGGAAGTGCCTATCACACTGTGCGACAATCCCACAGGAACCGGCGGAAACATCGTATCAGGTTCGACAGCGCCGCGCATTTTCATGGATGGGTTGCTTGGTCCGGCGAATAACCGGACGGCGAATTCGAAGTTCGTCACGTGGGTTTGCGAAGCCACGAATGCCGGCGTGGGTCTGGCGAACATTATCGTCCGGTACCAGTCGACCGGTTCCGGTGACGGGATCGACAAGATCAACGCCTTCCCCACGGTAAACAACGATGGCGTGACGCCGAATCCAGTGGCGCGCCAACAGTATGTCGAGCCGAACCCGGCGAATTGCGGGGCTCCGACGAATGACGTGGACGGCCTCGGTCGCTCACGCACACTCTATCCTTCCTGCACCCTGTTCAGCGCGAATCCCACGACGAATCCCGCTGCCGCGCTCGTGGTCAATCTCGGCGTCTCGGATGTGGCTCCGACCACATTCAATCAGAGCACGACCGGTTGGAACGGCGGTGTCGTTCAGGGCACCATCAATGCGCCGCCCAAAGCGGACAACAATCTCACCATTCAAGCCCGTCCGCTGGCCGTTCCTTTCTCGATCGTGGTCGGGAGTGCAGTGAAGTCGGTGAATGGTTCCACCGGCGCCGTGATCGGCCCGCTCCGGAACCTGGATCGGCTGCAAGTCGAAGCCATCTTCTCACGCCAGGTGACGAGGTGGAACCAGATGAACGGCATCGGTGCCGATACTGATGGCAACGGAACGGTGAATGCCAGTGACAATCAAACCATCGTCATCTGCGGCCGGCGTGCTGGCTCCGGAACGAAAGCGACGTTTAACGCTACCCTGATGAAGGACGTCAAGGAAGCCACCGGGAGTTCGCCGGCCAACATCGCCTCGTTCAATCTGACGTTGGGCACGCCGACCACCACCACCGGGTCAACCGGCCCTGTCATGCTGTGGGGCATTTCCAACGGCGACGTGCGTGATTGCATTCAAGGCAATCCTGCACCGACCATTCCAGGAAACGATCCCTTCCCCTTCCTTGGAGCCCGCCCGGCGCATGCGACCGCGGTTGCCTATATGGAGGCGGACCAGGCTTCCACCGTAAATCCGGCATTGGGCACCATCGTTTCCGTTGATGGTGGCAAGGCGCGCCGCAACGACACGAACAACGGGCAGGTCCCCCCCGCCTCGGAAGCAATTTACGCGGGAAATGAGAAAGAGAATGTCCGCTGCGGCAAGTTTGCATACTGGACGTTCGAATCCTTCAATACACGCAACGTGCCGGCCACACCGGCCAATGAGTTGACCTTGATCAATGCGTTCCTCAACAACGCACAGGACCCGAATATCATCAACAACCTGCCGGGCACGGGTCAATACTGGCTCTCTCCACTCGATATGTGGGTCACGAAGAATGCGGATAAGGGCCCAGTGAACTGGAAGACTTCAGTGGGTGCCGGCGTGCAACGGTGCCTCAGTGCGGTGAACGACCAGCCGTAAGTGTCGCTGCGGGAGAGTCGGAAAGCCAATGCCTTCCGACTCTCCCGATCCCAGGGCGATGAAGAGAGTCAGTCCCAACGGGGAGTAGAGATGTACTCCCCAGAACAAGGACGGCGATATGAGAGTGAAGATAGCGATAGCCGCCATGGCTATGGGACTGTGGTTGCTGGCCCTGCTCGGTGGCCCGCCCGCTATGGCGGTCGAACTCGATTTCAATATCGGTGCGCCGGCATCCGGTTCGATTTCCTATGCCGGAAGCGGCAGCGCGCTTATCGGAAGCAACATCGAGGTGGATAACGTGGTCGGCCTCGCGACACCGGCCAACGCCGGAGTTACCTCGCTGTGCATCAGTTGTGTGCTGAATTTCAATTCAGGAGCCTTGACGGGTTCAGGCCCTCAGAACGGCGGCTGGTGGTCGTTCGGATCGGGGGGAACGATCAGCATTACCGGTGGAGTCCAACTCCAGGGGGGCACCGATATTCCTCTCGGGTCCACGCTGTTGAGCGGCACGTTCAACAGCGCGTTCGTTCAGGATTTGGGCAGCCAATTTAAGGTGACCTTCGGATCGTTCACGGATACGAAGCATGCCGATCTCCTCGCGTATTACGGCTTGACGCCGTCGCCGTTCGAGGGCGCGCTCACGCTCTTGTTCGGATCGATCAATACGGGAGTCGGTGATGCGTTCACGAGCACCTCAGTGTTCAGCGGCAACGTCGTTAATACACCGGTTCCGGTACCGGGGGCTGCGCTGTTGTTCGGAAGCGGGCTGGTGGGCCTTGTGTCCGCAGCTCGCAGACGGTTTGCGATGTGACACAGAAAGGCCGGCACGTCCTGAGAGGCGTGCCGGTGCTGCCTTTTATGCAGGTGAGTCCGTATAGACGGCGCGGTCGGCAAGTCCGGGGTATCGGTAACGAATGTTATGCAAGTGGAGTCAGTATTATGAAGGGCCGCAACTTCTCACTGAAACCGACGAAGAGGACGCTGATTTCCGCCCTCACAGCCTTCTTTATGGCGGTAGGTGTTGCTGTGTTCGCTCCCATGCCAACATGGGCTGCTTTGTATGAATTTGTATGAACTGGACTATGTCTTCAGCCCTCCGACCGGATCGGTTTCTCCGCTAAGGGTTATCACCCTGATGGATCTCGGCAACTCGGTACGGTTCCAAGTTATGAATCAAGCAGGCACAGGATCCAAGTTGGATTCGCTGTACTTTAACTTCGGCCGAGCCGGTCTGAACCCGAACCAGCTGGTGTTCTCCAACGTGAGCGCAGCTGCCAACTCGTACCAGACCACTTTGGCGCCGACCGGCAGTGCGACGGTGAATTCGCTCAAGGCGGACGGAGACGGGTACTACGACGGCAAATTTGAATATGCGGGAAACAACTTCCTGGGTCATGAACAAATCTTGTCCTTCGATCTCGGCATCGTCGGCCAGGATCTCGATACGTCTGATTTTCACCTCTTTTCTATTCCCGGCGGGGGAACCGGCACGTTTATCATGGCATCGCATATTCAAAACGTCTCCGGGGGAAACTCGCTCTGGGTGGGAACGGCCGCCGTTGTGCCTGTTCCCGTCGCCGCCGTCCTCTTTGCCGGCGGATTGGCCGCGCTGATGGGCTTTCGCCGTTCCATCGTGTAGCGTTGTTCGCGATTACCGCTACCTAGGCCATCTCCCCTCACAACAAGCTGTTTCCAGCTCTTATGAGCGGAGGCGGCTTGCCTTGTCTGGCTCCCTCTTTCCTCCGCCCTACTTCGCCGGGAGAGAAAGTAACAATCATTTAACACGACCTTAATCATTCGCGCTCCCGTTCGCCCAGCCGACAGGCGTACAGTAGACTCCCATTGTCTTGAGACATTCTTGATGCAATTCTGATCGCACCGTAATGAACTTGTGCGCCACGGCTCTTAGCATGCCTTGGAGGGCACTCGATGTTTTTATTCACTGTTACATCCTTTTCAAGGAGGTTGTTATGCGAACAGTAGTGTCGACTTTTCTGGCCTTGCCGCTTCTGTCCTTTGTCCTATGGTCGTCATCGGCTAACGCCGCGATCATCAGCCTGTCGGAGTTTCCGGTGACACAACTCGAGCTGAGCGGCGGCTCGGTGGACTTCGACGGGCGGTTTTCCCACAAATTGGATCGCTTATTCGATCAGCCCGGCCTGCTGGTCATGAACGAGTATCAGCCGGGTCCCGACATCGTTCCTCCGATCACCAGGCATCGGCGCACCTTCTCGCTGTTCACCAGCGGAGTGCAAGGCGCATCGCCTCCCTCGGCGATCGTGAACGGCTCGACGATTACGGTCGATCTGTCCTCCCTCTTCTTCGGAGTGTCAAAAGGAGACCGGCTCCATGCCTGGAATATCGGCGGTGTCGCAACGGGGTTGTTCAATCCGGACACATTGGAGTTCTGCCTGACCTGGGATCACTTGTTTGGCGACCGCCATCAGCGGTCCGCCGAATTCTGGTTGCATGGGACGGCATCAGTCTCGACCACGCCGACCTCGCCGGTTCCCCTCGTCACCGCCTTCGTGTTGTTCGCGACGGGTCTTGCGATCATGGCGGGTGTCCGTCAGCGGCCGGCGACCGGCCGAGCAACGCTGCCTGCGGCCGCACTGTGACCCGGCGATAAACGGGGACGCGCGAGGGGATCGGCGGTCCACCGATTCCCCTTCGCGGTTTCAGGCGCGCGCACCGGAGCAACGCCGACGCGCCGGGTCTAACAGCGATGGCCGTGCAGTGCGGAAGGGGCGAGCCGGTACTCTTCGATCAGCAAGCGGCAGAGGCGATCCGCGATTTCATCACGGACGCGGCGAAACTCCTCGCGGCGCCTCTCCGGCGCCTGCAGCGCAGAGAATCCGAGATCGACCATGGAGGCATGGAGGGGCGGCGACGGCGTACCGACGAGCACGAGAGCGAGGAGAACGGGCCGGGCGCGTCTCATAAAGCCTCCATGGTCGGCGGGTGAAGCCGGGCGGAAG
>CAYNLM010000068.1:0-19661 GCA_964398045.1 uncultured Nitrospira sp.
CCTGAGGAGAGCGTGAAAGACCGTGGAGACCACTCGCCCTTTCTGGCGCACGCGCTGCTCGATCGCATCGTACAGGGCGGCGTACAGACGAGGGACCCCGACGATCGCTGTGACCTGACCTTCCCGTAGTGCGCGCAGAATCTGCGGCCCGGTCAGAGAATGGGGCAGGATAATCGGAAGCCCGAGTGCGAAGGGCGCGAGGAGGCCCACCATAAACGGATACACATGGTGCAGCGGCAACGGCAGGAGCAGCCGTTCATCAGGACGATAGACTCCGACTTCCCGAAGAGCTCGGAGATTAGCCAGGAGATTACGATGGCTCAACGGCACGCCTTTGGGCCGGCCGCTGACTCCGGAGGTGTAAAACAACAGGGCCGGATTCTCAGGATGCACGGAAGGGCCTGTCTGGGCCGGCTCCCGCCTGAATCGTTGCCGGCTGTGAGGATCATCCCCGTCGGCATCCAAGAGGATGTTCGTTCTGTTTTGGTTCAAACCGAGTGTCGTCAAGCGGTCCGCCAGAGAGCGAATGGTCATGATCCAGCGCGCGTTACTGTCCTCGAGCACATGCGCGAGGTCATCGCCGGCCATTTGAGAATCGATGGGCACCGGGACGGCGCCCGCGTCGAGCACCGCCATGCAGGCGATGATCCACTCGGGTCGGTTCGGTGAATAGACCCCGACATGCTCACCTGTAAGAAGGCCTGCCTGGAGCAGCCCGGCAGCCAGGCGCGTGACGGCATCCGACAGTTCCACAAACGACGTTGTTTCAACTCTGTGTTTGTGGAACGCCAGGATCGCAGGGCGGTGTCCGTGGGCGGACAGACCGCGAACAAGGTCCTGTAGCGTGTCAGGTCTGTTCATAGCCAAGGCAAGAGGCGCCGATAGTTCCCGGACTTCATCATAATACGACGAGGCTACCGGAGTTGCCGGATTTCTTCATAGTGTGTGGACACGACCTGGTTCAGGGCCTCCCGGAGTTCTTCTCCTTTATAATGACGATTGGCTACTTTGCGGAGACGCGAGGCCAGTCCTCCGTCGCCGAGCGTTCCCTCGGCCCATTTCACAAAATCCTCTCGTCGGTCGTGATACTCCAGACTCTCCAGCGGCAGGGTCGGAATGATTTGGGAGAGTTCATACAAGCTGGCGGCCTCCACTCCGAGAAACCCTGTCTCGGTTCGGAAGGAAAAACGTTTCCCCGGCGGCAGCGGCACATCGAGATATTTGTACAGGTGCCGAACATGGGGTACGCGTCTGATGGCCGGGCGCATGCGGACGGTCTCCCCGCTGCAGAGCAGGGCGCTGCCCATGGGAATCTGGTCAAGGCGCGCATTCTGCAGCCCGCAGACGGCGCAGTGAGTCCTGAGATGGTCTCCGATGTGCCTGTCCGTGAGCCGGGTGAGCAGACAATGGTGGAGCAACGTGAGCACCGACTCGCTGAGGCGATCAGGCCGATAGGAGACGAAGGTCCATCCCCCCGCCTCGAGCAAAGGACGGAGCAGTGTCGTGACCTCGCTCCCTTCACATAAGAATTCCTGGGCCTCATCAAGGACGATCCAGTGCGGACGAAATTTGCGTTCGCGCACGGGGCGCAAGGCGCGAATCAACTCGGCCAGATAATGGCTTCGCATCGTCATCGGATATTGACTGAGATCCAGGACCAACGACACGCCTCCCTCGTCGAGGAGCGATACCACGGCCGTGGGGGGTGGGAGCGTGCTTCGGTCTCCGGTCATCGACACGAATCGGGGTAACACTCGCAGCCCACGGAAGTCTCCTTCCGGGTCGAGCAGGAGGACCTGATAGTCCTCATGATGGAGCCCCTCCGCGATCAGGCCGACCATCCATGACTTGCCGGTGGCCGAGTTGCCGAACACGCCCAAATTCCGTCCAGCCAGTCGCGCGGCCGGGATGCTGACGGCCACGCCGGAGTCCGTCTGCCCCAGCAAGATCGGCCGTTCGCGTTTGAGAGGAATGTCGAGGAATTTCCCGCCCAACGGATACTGGTTGAGGATTTCCAGGACCCCTTGCGGCCCCGGCGCGGTGGCGAGCACGTCGCATGTTTGGATTACGGCGGGAACGGCGTCTGCGACGGCCACCGAGACTTCCGCCAACGTCAACATCGAGAGGTCGTTTTCGGCGTCGCCGAAGGCGGCGAGGTTTCTGGAAGAGAGCCCGCACAGAGTGAGCAGCCGTTCGAGACCGGCTCCCTTGGTGGCGCCGGGCGGCAGCACCATGACCGCGCTCTTGTTGTATTCGATCGAGGCGCTGCCGCCGTGAGCGCTGAGAATTCGCCACAGGGCCTGGTCATGGGGAACCCAGGTGGCCGCGATCGCAAGGCCTCGTTCGAACGGAATGCCCGCCTCTTCGATGGCCTTGAGCAATCGCCCATCGAGTTGGCCGAATGGGAGATAGGTTTCGCCGCTCGCGGTATGGGTCAGGACCGCGCCGTTTTCCCACACGATGCCGGCAAAAAGATCCCCCCGGCTGCCCAGCGTGACGGTCTCAAAGCGCCGTCCTGTGACCAGGAACAGCACATGACCGCTTGCGCGACATTGCTCGAGCGCGGTCTCCACTTCAGGAGGCACGTGCCCATCAATGGCGAGCGTCCCGTCGAAGTCGAAGGCCATGACCCGGCGATACATAAGAATGCAAGGTCGAGGTTCAGGCTTAGGTCGGGGAAAGATTTCTGGTTTCGCCTTCCCCGGTCCTCCGTCTCGACCTCAACCTTTCTCTTTAGATGCCGACCAGGATCCGGTGGGCGCTGATCGCCTTCAGCGTTTTCACGACATCCTCGTAGGAAACGGCCGGCGCCCTTCCCCCTTTCGCCTCTCCGGCGATGAGGATGAAATCGTTGATGGCGACGATGCCCTGCAGCACCCCCTCTTCATCCACGACAGGCAGCCGTCGGACTCGTTCCCGTTTCATGACGTCCAACGCGGTGTGGACATCATCGGACATCTGACACGTGTAGGCCTTTCCTGAGACGGTTTCCCAGACGGTGATCTCCGAGGGAGTTCTGTTCTTGGTGGCCGTGGCCATGCAGATGTCTCGATCCGTAATCATGCCCATCACCTGACCCTGAACATTCAGGACGGGGAGGGCTCCGCAGTCGCTATCCCACATCATTTTGGCGGCAGCCGCCAGATTGGTGTCGGGGCCGCAACACTGCACATCGCTGGTCATGATGTCTTGAACGATCATGGGAATGCTCCTTTGCTGGTGGTAGCTGATGTTGTCCCCAGGCTTTTCTAGATCACGGCTTATTCTCAACGCAGTGCGCTCACCGACCGGTACTCTCTCTGTCTTTGGCAAGAAGGGGGCCACGCGATGTCATGATGAAACGCAACGCAACTCATTGAAAACGTCCCTGGTTGAATTGGATGGTGAGGTGGGAAACGGGTCTCTGTGAGGAAATCCGCGACAGAGGGAGTGCCGCTGCTGTGGCGAAAGTCGCTGGCATCTTCAGACCTGTTTGAATCTTCTTGGCAGCCTCCGGGGATCCGATCTCATCGTGGGCGCTCAGTAAAATCAGATTCCATCTGTGGGAGAAGAATAAGTGCATTTGGCAGGCATTCCGATTGCTCATTGAATAATGATGGCGAAAAATCCACAACGCGTGTTGCCCCTTGCGGCCAATGCCTAGCGAGGATGCGAAGATGGCGGGCATCTGAGGAAGCAACAGGAGACTGGAGGGACCATGGACATCATGGAAGCCATATACAACCGCCGGTCCGTGCGAGCCTATACCGACCAGCCGGTCGACAAAGCGACCGTCGAAGCCCTGATCAAAGCCGCGACCCACGCTCCCAGTTCGATGAACGAGCAACCCTGGGCCTTTGCCGTGATTCAGGATCCACAGCGGCTCGCGTCCTGGTCGGAGCGGATCAAAGCCTATGTGCTCAAGCGTCTCAAGCCGGATTCTTCATTGGCGAAGTATCGTGACATGCTCTCCAGCCCCGACTACCACGTCTTTCATCGAGCCGGGACGCTCATCATCATCTGCGCGAAGCCGGGCGCACACAACGGAGAGGAAGATTGTTGCCTGGCCGCGCAAAATCTGATGCTCGCCGCCCATGCCATGGGGCTCGGCACCTGTCCGATCGGTTTTGCCCGTCCCTGGTTGAATCAGGCCAGGATCAAACGGAGTCTCGGCGTTCCGGACGACTACGCGGCGGTATTTCCCGTCGTCGTGGGGCATCCGAGCGGAGAGACGCCGCCGGTTGAACGGCGAGCTCCGGAGATTCTCTTCTGGGAGTGATGGATGTGCCAATGGTCGAATGGTTGCGTCCTTGTGGTCGGAAAGGTCTCCGGAGAACTCTTGAGCAATCACGTAGCGGGGATGCCGTGATAATGACACTGCAAGCCGTCGACAAACCAGAGGAGCGGTCGGTGGTCTGGGAAGCGTTTCCCTCCTGGGCACAGTTCAGTTGGCTCTATTTGTTGAGTGCCGTCTCCGCGCTGCGCGGCGCGTTGTTTTTCAGGTTTGAGGTGGGCGGCTGGGAAATGTGGATGCTCGGCACCGCGATCCTTCTTGCCTGTGCGGCGATTCTTCGTCACTGGGCTCACTACGAAATCAGACGGGATCAGATCACAGTGCAGAACGGATACACGAGACGTGAGATTCAATCTCTCCCCATGAGTGAGGTAGAACGTGTGACGGTCCAGCAAGGCGTGGTCGCGGATTTCTTCGGCATCGGCACGGTGCTCGTGCACGCTCGAAGCAGCGACCGGTTGCTGTCGCTGCGAGGCGTGCGCGATCCGGAGGATCTCAAGATTCGTATTGAAGCCCTGGCTTGGAAGCACAAGAGGGCGGCGAATCATTCCCGGGCGGACTCGTGACGGAAGCAGAAGAGGAAGGCCGTGAAGATTGTGCTGACCGGTGACGTGATGCTCGGGCGCTTGGTGGATCAGTATGTCATTCAGAACCGGTCCGTGCGCCCGGAAGCCCTGTGGGGGGATGTCCTCCCGATCATGCTGGCCGCGGACTGCCGGCTCATCAACCTGGAATGCGTCATCAGCAGCCAGGGAGAAGAGTGGCATCCGACGACCAAGGCCTTTCACTTTCGCGCCCGTCCTCGCGCGCTCGAGTTTCTCCAAGCGGCCAAGATCGACGGGGTCACGCTGGCGAATAATCATGTGCTGGATTACGGTCCCGACGCGCTGCTGGATTGCTTGAAGCTTCTCGATCAGGCCGGCATCAAGCGAACCGGCGCCGGCGCGACGCTGCAGGATTCGCTTGCTCCCATGGCGTTCAAACTGCCTCAGGGACGGGTGACGGTCATCGCTCTGACGGACAATGAGTCGGAGTGGGAAGCGACCAGTACACAACCAGGCGTCAACTATGTTGCCTACAACGGTGGTGGGTTAGTGGAACCGTATCGTTCCCGCATGGCCCAGGTACTGGCTTTGGCACGGCGGCAAGCGGACTTGGTGATCGTCAGCGCCCATGTGGGGCCCAACTGGGGCGCGCCGTCACGAGCGATGCAAGCGCTGGCCTGCGAGCTCATCGATCTGGGCGCGGATGTCTACTGGGGCCATTCGAACCATACCCCGCAGGGCATCCAACTCTACAAAGGGAAGGCTATCCTCTATTCGACCGGCAATTTTGTGGATGACTACATGGTCGACAAAGACGAGCGGAACGACCTCTCGTTCTTGTTCGTCTTGGAAGCGGAGGCGAACCGGCTAAGCCGGATCAGGCTGCACCCAATCAGGATCGAGGACCTCGGAGTCCGGTTAGCCAATGAACAGGAGTGGCAGTTCCTCCAACGAGCCATGCAGGCCAAGTGCAAGGCCTTCGGAACTTCGATGAGCGTGGAGGGACGAGTCGGGATAATCAATGTCACGTAGCCGAGGCGTTTTTCATGAGGGCCCTTGATCATGGAACCTTCTCGATTCGAGACTCTCCAGGGAAGCTGGGAACATTTCCCGCACCAAGCCGACATGGGCGTACGAGGGATCGGCTCAACCAGGCAGGCGGCGCTTCGGCAATGGCATGGCCGTGACGTCGTGAAGGAGTTAGCCACGCGCGGGATTCTGATTCGCAGTTCGTCATTCCGCGGCGTCGCCGAAGAAGCGCCCGGCGCCTACAAAGATGTGAGCGAAGTGGTCGATGCGGCGGATGACGCCAACCTGGCGCGAAAGGTGGCGAGACTCGAGCCGCTCGTCTGCATCAAGGGGTAGCGAGGGAGACAGGGAAGGGCGCCACCCGTGCCAAAAGAGTTTGTCATCTTCGCGGGAACAGCGAATCCTGATTTGACGGCCGCGATCGCGGCGGATCTGGGAATGCTTCCAGCCGCCTGCGCGATTGAGCGATTCCCGGACGGAGAGACGTCTGTCCAGCTGCTGGAGTCGGTCCGTCGAAAAGAAGTCTTTCTGGTGCAGCCGCTCTCGCCTCCCGTCAACGATCATCTCGTCGAGTTGCTGGCCTTGGCGGATGCCTGCCGGCGGGCTGCGGCCGCGCGCATCACAGCGGTGGTGCCGTATCTGGGGTATGCGCGGTCGGACAAGCGGCATGGCCGGCGCGAGCCCATCTCGGGGAGGATGGTGGCTGATGTGCTCGAGGCCGTCGGGATCGACCATGTCGTCACCATGGATCTCCATGCGCCGCAAATTGAGGGATTCTTTCACGTTCCGGTGGACAGTCTGACGGCGGTTCCCACGCTGTGCAACATCCTGCACGAGAAACTGCCTCCGGGGGTTGTCGTGGTCGCGCCGGATGCGGGTGCCCTTCGAATGGCGACTGACTATGCGCACCGCCTGAAGGGAACGGTCGCGGTCCTCCACAAGCGACGAGAGAGCGGCACAGGAACCCAGGTCACTCATCTGGTCGGCGATGTCGGCGGCAAGCCCTGCCTCATCGTGGATGACATGATCTCGACGGGGGGCACCCTCGCGTCCGGCATTGAGGCGCTTCTCAAGGCAGGGGCTCGTCCAGAACTGACGATCGCGGCCACACACGGGCTGCTTCTTCCTGGAGCTCGCCAGAAGCTGGCGCACGAAGCCGTGAAGAAGGTCTTGATCACTGATACCGTCGGTGGGGCCCCGAGCGATTGGTCCAGGCTGCACGTAATCTCGATCGCGCCGGTCATTGCCGGGGCGCTCAAACGGCTCCTGGAACACCGGTCACTGGGCGATCTGTACTGAATAGATCCCGAGCAAAGGATGTGGCGATAGAAGGAGAGGAGCAAATGAGTCGAGGAAAGTCCCTCTCGGTATTGGAGTGGAGGCAGAGATGAATCGTCGTGTGCTGTTGTGGCTGATCGCCATCGCCCTGCTCGCAACGGTCGGCTGTCCTCCCCGCCACCCACCCCATACGCCCCAGCCGCTTAACATGATGGGCGCGACCGGTGGTTCCGCCTTAGTCAATGAGGACCGAGATTTCCGACATGCAGCCAATCATCTCTGATGAAAGGTCGGCGGACGGCGGGCTGATAGCTGGATAGGCTACAGGATTCGAAATCTACCCCTGCGGCTGGCACCGGCCAGTGTGGTGGATAAGCATTTGGGTTTGAAGTAGACTCGCCCGCGACGGATTGCTGAGGCTGCCTTTGCTAGGCAGCAGAGGTGGGCCGCGGCAGATTTGATAGTTAAGCGAGAGAGCAGATAGAGACAAAGGGTAAATGCCAACAGTACTCAGGGTAGGCGCGTACCGATTGTTCTTTTACGCCGGCGATCGCGATGAACCGCAACACATTCACATCGAGCGTGAGGACAAGATCGCCAAGTTCTGGCTCGATCCTATCAGGTTGCAAAAAAGCAGTGGCTTTAATCGAGCAGAACTCAGTCGAATCCACAAAATCATCAGGGATCATCACACGCGGCTCATGGAGGCTTGGAATGAATACTTCAGGAGTTGACCTTGAAGTTCCACGTGCCGAAGCTGTAACCGTAACGAGAGACACCTTAGTGGTGGAGTTGAACGATGGCCGGACCATCTCGGTTCCCCTCGCGTGGTTCCCCAGACTACTCCATGCAACGCTGGACGAACGGAATAAGTGGAGATTAATCGGTAAGGGCCACGGGATTCATTGGGAGGACCTTGACGAGGATATCAGTGTTGAAGGTCTATTGGCCGGAAAGCCTTCTGGCGAGAGTCAAGCCTCATTCAAGAAATGGCTTGAGTCACGTACATCTCGCGTAGCAAGGCGCTCCAGCCGACGCAGTAAACTGGGCGGCTGAGCGAAGCTGTTCGCAGCAAAACAGGGAGAACTCCATGAGGGTTTTTGCAATCGGTGTATGCCTGATCATGCTGACGATAACTAATGCAACGGCGCAGTCTATCCCTGCTCCTGTTGAACAACGCAATCGCCAGATCTACGCCGAGAAATACCCGGACAACTTCTCAATGCAAAAAAAACCCTAATCGCAGATCAACTGGAGTCCTATCGTTTCGTCCAAGGCTAGACCTCCGAATCCGGCGTTCCACAGGACGTATTTAGCAGGCTCAAGGAGATTTACGCTCAGAAGTATCTCGACAACTACTCGATGCAGAAGACGTTGATTCAGGATCAATGCGAATCTTACCGATATTTGCAGTCCTACACGTCTGCGCCTGGCGTCCCTCAAGACGTTGTCATCCGTCTCAAGCAGACGTACGCAGCTAAGTACTCATACAATTTCTCGATGCAGAGAACGCTAGTACAGGATCAAGTGAAGTCATATCAAGAACTCCACAAGTGATCCACGAACAAGCGGCTTGAGCCCATGGCGAAAACGCCGATACTCAGACGTAATGTTGGGCAGTATCACCACTATGAGCACATGACACCTTTCGGAGAAAAATGGGCTAGGGTATTCGCCACGACCAATAAGGGGTCTGACCCCTTAAATCTGAACGCGCATTCCTCCACAGCTTGAGCCTACTCCGCCGACCTGCCTGCCGGGCGGCTTCGGCAGGCGGGAGCAGCTCCGGCTACGAAGGCCGGGCAGCCGTGGCTTCCTGCGAGGCAGGTGAATCAATCCCCTGAGGCCAGGAGTTTTTGAACCGTGTGCGTCAGGACTTCAGATGTGAAAGGCTTCAGGAGGAAGGCGGTCTTCGACTGACATTCCAAGGTTGACAGGAGCGCTGGGCCGGGATCGGCGGACATGTAGAGGATCGGGATGGTGGGCTGTTCAGCTCTAATGTGATGGGCGAGTTCCATCCCATTCATTTCCGGCATCCGGACATCGGTCAGGAGGAGATGGATCGGTCCCTTATGTCGTTTCCAGAGGCGGAGCGCCTCCGTCCCGCGGTCGACGCCGAGGACAGTATACCCCTCTCCGTGAAGAATCCTGGTGAGGCATCGCCGCACCGCTTCATGATCCTCGGCGAGCAGAATCGTCTCCATAGAAGGATCTGACCTGGTAGACATTGAATCCTCGGTCAAAGGAGGCTAGACTGCCACGCCGTAAAAGGCGGAGCATGCCGGCTTTTCCAGGACTGACATGCTCCGCTCCTCGGACGGATGCCCCAAAGCGGGACGCCCGTCGTGTGTTTGTGACTGGGTCCTTGTCTAGGGGGCCTCCCCTTTCAATGTCGAAGGGGCAGGGGCCTTATGTGCTGTGGTTGCCGCATCGGCCGCCGTAATTACCAACACTAAGCAAAAACTTATTGCATGTCAATACAAATAAGCTAAAATAGCATGAGATCGGAACCGCGTGAAATAGTTGAGCGCCTCATCGCTGCGCTTGGAGTTGAGACACAAGCGCAGCTCGCAGCACGGTTGGAGATCCGACCTCAGTCCATCGTCTCCGCCATCACACGCGGAGAAATCCCGGTGGCTTGGCTCTACCGCGTGGCGTATCTGACGGGCCGGAGCGTCGAGTGGCTGCAGACCGGCAAGGGTGAGGGCTGGCGAGAAAACGTGATTGCTGAAACCCCGGCCGGGGCCTATGGCGGGAAGGGACAGTCAGCGGTGCTTCGCCGGATACTGGAAGTCTGGGAGGAGTTGGATGCCGAGGAGGAGGCGACCGTGGAACGCTGTGTCCAGGCTCTCCGGTCAGGTGATCGCGAGGTCCGCGATCATCTCGTTGCCCAGATGAAACTGATCGAGGAAACCGTCAAACTGCGGCACACCAAGCGCAACCGCCGACGCGGATGACGAGGTGCCTTCTTGACGGACCGTTCAATGCCTGCACGTGACAAGGAACCGGAATCTTACATTCGAGACTCCAGACCGCGCTCAAAGCATCGGCTGGCCAGACTGCACGGTGCCACGAGGAGGAACTCCCATGACAACGCGACTCTTCGTTGATGGCATCCCGTCGAGTTTTTCTGATCAACAACTTCTGGAGTTATTTGCCCGCCACGGGACGGTGGTCTCAGCGGAGGTTGTGAGAGACCCTGCGGGAGATTCGCTCCAGTTTGGCTATGTGGAAATGGCCACACATGAGGAAGCGAAGCTTGCAATTCGGCAATTGAATCGTTCGTCGCTCCATGGGCAAGCGTTGGTAGTCAAGCTAGAGACGTTACGAACAAGCGATTCTCCGTCAGGTGTCTAGACAGGACTTGCGAAAAGCGATCGCGGGTGATCGTGGCGCACCTATGCGTTTCGAAACCAATCCCTGCCTGACCATGCCAATCCTGATCGTTGATGATTCCCCTGACGAGCGACTGCTGATTCATCATATGTTGAAAGATGCGGGACATAGGGAGTTGCTGACCGCCACAGGGACACGCCAGGCCTTTGAATACCTCGGAATGGACTCGTCCAGAGACGCCGAGGCGCTGGGCAATGTGGATCTCATTCTCATGGATATTAAGATGCCTGATGTGGACGGGATTGAAGCCTGTCGGCGGATCAAGGCGGTGGAGCGCTATCAGGATGTTCCAATCTTAATGGTCACCGCCAGAGAAAAAACGAAGTTTCTGAAGGCGGCGTTTGACGCGGGAGCGCTCGACTATATCACGAAGCCGCTCGACAAAGTGGAACTGTTGATCCGCGTACGGTCTGCATTGAAGCTGAAGCACGAGAGAGACAGCCGTAAGGCGTGGGAGCAGGAGTTGACGAAGACCATCGAATCGTTGCACCACGCCCTTCGGGACGTTGAGGCGCTGCGCGGTGTGCTGCCGGTCTGCCCCTCCTGCAACAAACTTTCTCACAATCATAGCGCGTGGCAACAGGTGGCGAAGTATGTTGAGGCGCATCCAGAATCCAGGTTTTATAGTAATGAGATATGTCCCGACTGTAGGGCAGGATGAGGCAGCATCGCGCGACTGTTGAAAAGGCAAGAGGCCGGAGATGCCATCGACTGGTTAACCAAATGAGAAGAAAAAGGTTCTGAGAAGAAAAAGGTTCCAGGAACCATTGATTGCTCTCACACCTCACATCGGTCGTGTCCTGGGCCGCAATCATTTTGCTCAGCTCCTCTCGGCCAAGGGTGATGAGCATCCGTTCGATGGTTTCGCAGGTGCAGGAGCAGTGGAAAGCCAGCGCGCTCTTTTCAAGCGTGTCGTAGGGGATACCGGCGAATAGTCTCTCCAATATCTGTTCTGGATTGTTCCCCTCGCGCAGGAGTTGAGTGACTGGTAGGAGTTGTCCGAGCCTCTCAATCAATGTGCCGACCATCTCTTCGTCCTGGGGAGGAGGGGCCTGGATCAGAAAGCCTCCGGCAGCGGACACGCACTTGTCTGGCTCGACATAGACTCCAAGCCCCACGGCTGACGGAATCTGCTCCGATTCGGTCAGATAAAACGCCAGGTCCTCCGCAATCTCGCCGCTGCAGAGCGGGACGGTACTCTTATATGGCTCCTTCAGCCCGAGATCCTTTGTGACAGTCAGCAATCCCGTTCGCCCGAGCGCACTGGCGACGTCCAGCTTTCTGTCTTCCCTGACCAAGTAGATGTCGGGAACCTCAACATAGCCTCGCACTGCGCCGTTGCTCTCTGCCTCAACGATGATCCTTTTCAGCGGCCCATCCCCTTCGAATTTGAGAGCAACCCGCTGTCCGGTTTTCAACAGGGCGCCCAACAGTGCGCCACCGGTCAAGGTACATCCCAGCGTCGAGAAAATGGTACCGGGAGTCTTTTTCTGGAGTCTCGGGAGAAAAACGAGGGCCATGCCGCATTTTCTTGAGGCGCGTGCCGGTTGCTTGGACCGTTCTGCAAGTCGGCCAGCCGCTCAACCGCTCTCCGCATCCCTCGCGCTTATGCAGCGGGCTGTTGGGGGAGCGCTGTAGGCAATTTCTCGTGAACCTGTTATAAAAATGGAGCGCGAGAGGACTATGTATTCGGCGAGATCCTCAAGCTCGCCCGTTGGCTTGTCGAGGAGATCGGCTTCGATGGGTTTCGATATGATTTCGTCAAGGGCTACGGACCCTGGATCGTCACGGTGATCCAAGAGTACCGCTACCTGCGAAACGGCCGGCCGTTCAAACCCTACGGGGTGGGGGAGCATTGGGACAGCGCGCGTACCATCGACAACTGGGTCAACGAAACCAACGCCTGGAACGACAACCCGGTCGATGCCTTCGACTTCCCGCTGCGGGATAGGCTCAAGGCGTTGTGCGATGTCTACGGCTTTAGCCTGCGCTGGAATTGCTGCGCTCGTGCAGGTCCATGAGACCTATGCGGGCGGCGGCACGGAAGTGCTGTGGGCGGACGATGACCTCTATATCATGCAACGGCTCGGTGACGACCGGACCGGCGGGCTGGTGGTCGTCCTCAATAATCGCGGCGACCGGTGGAACGGCGCCTGGGTGACGACACAGTGGCGCAACAGCCGATTTGTGCCGGCAGCCTGGTGGAGCGGGAGCGATCTTCACCGGCATAGCGATCAATGGGCGGAGGCGGATGGACGCGGACAATTCTGGGCTCCACCTCGGGGTTACGTCGTGTATGCCCCTCAAGGCTGAAGGCTCGATCAGCTGAAAGCCATGACGCAATTGCATCTCAGCTGCTTGAACGATGGAAGACGGGTGTGCAAGAAAGGGCGACATGATCGAGCCCATGATTATCGAGTCTTCCCGCATTCCTCCCGCAGAGGAAGCGACGGAGATTGTAGAGCGGAAGGGATTGGGTCATCCCGACACCATCTGTGATGCCGTGATGGAGTCTGTCGCAGTGGAGCTGGCGCAGGCCTATCTCAAGGCCTGCGGCCGCGTTCTCCATTTCAACGCCGACAAGGGGATGTTGGTGGCCGGCCAGGTCGCCTGCCGATTCGGAGGAGGCTCGGTGCTCGCTCCGATGCGGTTGGTCATGGGCGACCGAGCCACCTTCGAATGGAAGGGCAAGCACATCCCGGTAAAGGAGATTGTCGAACGGACGGCGTACAAATGGTTGAAAGCGCACTTGCCGCGGATCAAGCCCCTCAAGGATTTGGAATGCCAAGTCGAATTGAGGCCGGCGTCTGAGGAACTGCGGTCCGTGACCAAGCGGCGTCGTGAAGCGGTGGCCAATGACACCTCCGCCACCGTGGGATACGCCCCGCTGACGCCGACGGAGCGCCTGGTGTTCCAGGTCGAACAATTTCTGAACGGCCCTTCCTTTAAGAAAGAATTTCCGGACACCGGCGAGGATGTGAAGGTGCTTGCCCTACGAACCGGCAGGGACGTGACGGTCACGGTGGCAATGCCGTTTTTGGCTCCTCTGATCCGCACGGAGTCAGAGTATTTCAAGCGGAAGGCGTCGGTGGAACGGGTCCTGACGGATTTCGTCCAACGAAAGTGTGGGGCGCAGTTCTCTCCGAACGTGTTCTTGAACATGTTGGATCAGCCGGGTGCCGGCGAGGCCGGCGCCTATCTGACGCTCCTGGGGACATCGGCGGAAGCGGGTGATTCCGGCGAGGTCGGACGAGGCAATCGCGTGTGCGGGGTGATCTCACTCCGTCGTCCGGCCAGTGCCGAGGCAGCGGCGGGCAAGAATCCCGTGGCTCATGTGGGGAAGATCTACAACGTGCTGGCCCAGGTGTTGGCGGAGGACATCTATAAAAAGGTGCCAGGCCTGCAAGATGTGACCGTCTGGATTACCAGCCAGATCGGTAAGCCGATTTCCACGCCGCAAACCGTGGCCGTCGAAGTGACCCTGGCACGCGGCGCGACACTGGAAGCCGTGCGTCTGCCGATCCGGCGGGAAGTCCGGCTGGCTTTTGCCCATATCCAGTCCTTCTGTAAGGCCTTGACGCGGGGCCTGTATGCGGTGTGCTGAGCGCGTGATGCGTGAGACGTGAAGCGTGAAGTGGGGTCATGGGGCGGAAGCTTGGCGACAGGACCAACGCTCCCGATAGGAAAAATCCCTGTCGGCCTGCTTCGCAGGCTGCTCGCGCGTTTTGCCAAGATCCGGGACCCGCGTGTCGTGGTCGGCGCGGGAATCGGTCTGGATGCGGCGGCCATTCGCATCGGCGGGATGACCGTGGTTGCGAAGACCGATCCCATCACCTTCGTGGCGGACGAGATCGGCGCCTATGCCTTGCTGATCAACGCCAACGATCTGGCGACGATGGGGGCCACACCGAAGTGGTTTCTGGCTACCGTTCTGTTGCCTGCCCGTTTCACCACCGCCTCCTCCGTCAACACCCTGTTCGCCCAGCTCCATGCGATGTGCCGCCGTCTCCATGTTTCGCTGTGCGGAGGCCACAGCGAGATCACCGACGCAGTGACTCGTCCCGTCGTGGTGGGCTGTTTGCTGGGGGAATGTGCGCCGAACAAGATCATGACGACCGCCGGCGCGCGGGTCGGTGATGCGGTGCTGCTCACGAAGGGGCTCGCCATAGAAGCCGTCTCGATCCTTGCCCGTGAGCGAGCCGATGAGATCCGGAAACGACATGGCGTGCCGTTCCTGGCGCGTTGCCGGCGCTATCTTACCGAGCCGGGCCTGAGCGTTCTGAAAGAGGCCCGGCTGGCCACGGCCATCGGCGGCGTTCATGCGATGCATGATCCGACGGAAGGAGGATTGAGCGCTGCGTTGTATGAAGTGGCTGAGGCCGCCGGAGTGGGGTTGAAGATCGATCGCGAGGCAATACGGATCTTACCTGAGGCGGCGCAGCTCTGTGCCGACTTTGGGCTGAATCCGTTGGGCGCCATCTCATCCGGAGCCTTGCTGATCTGCACCGATCCCGCTTTAGAGAAGCGAACCATCGCGCGGCTGCGGCAAGCTCGAATTCCGGTGGCGCGGATCGGAACCGTGGTGCCGAAGCGGAACGGCGTGACGCTCACCGAAAGGGGCTGTGTCCGGCCGTTTCCGCGGTTTGCCGTGGATGAAGTGGCGAGGCTCTTTCAACAATCACGGGCAGGCTCTTCGCATGAGCCTATGCGGTCAGCGTCGAACGCTCCTCGGGGGACAACACGATGGGCGGAGCACGGTGCATGAAGCAGAGGATGCCGTTCGTCGGTACCTATTATCAAGCTATTTATGACGCACCACACTAGTTGTCCTTCCGATGGTGCGCCTCAAAACCATTGATTCGCTTTGTTCATGCCCCTCTTGGTGGTACCGTCTGCCGTAGTTGAGCTCTTCAGGCTGTGAAGCATGAGAACGGAGGAGGACGATTATGCCGACTGCTACAATGACCACCTCATCAGTCTCAGGAGAGCGCCGGGATGGCTTCTTTGTACATCGAGTGCAAAAGGGCTATGCCGCCTGGATCGGCTTAATCCTTTTCCTCTATTCCGCTCTCTTTTTCACGCTCGCCTTTTACGGTCCCTATCTGAAACCGATTTTGACGCTCTACGGCCAAGGTCCTTTGGAAGAACGGCAGGCGACGGCCGCCGAACTATTGATGCTGAGCGAGACGGTGGGGGTGGCTGTGCCGATCCTGTTTTTCGGCGCGGTCATTTTCAGTCTGGTCTTGACTAGGCGTGTGGCCGGTCCGCTCTATCGACTGGAGCGGACGATTCAGGAGTGGGCCAACGGCAACCTGAGCTGGAGAATGGGATTTCGGGCCAGCGATCGCTTGGATGACTTGGCGGAGACCGCCAATCAGGCATTGGACAATATCGAGCAGTCGTTTGTCTCGATCCGGCGGCGCAACGCCGCCATTCAATCGGCGCTCGCAAAGGCGGAGGGCGATGCTCAATCCAGCCTCAACGAAGCACGACGAGCGGCTGAGGACATCGAGAATGTGCTCAAGCGGTTTCAGTTCAAATCCGCGGGCTGATAGAAAGCGGATCTCTGATGGTTCGCCGCATTCAAGGAGAACAGGGATTCACACTCATCGAACTGATGCTGGTGGTCGCCATCATCGGAATCCTCGCTGCGGTCGCGATGGTGTCCTACCAACACTTCACTGAAAAAGCTAAAGGGGTCGAGGCCGAAGTGGCGTTGGCTGAGGTGAACCGGCTTGAGCAGCTGCATCATGCGAACCATGGGTCCTATTCCAGCGACCTGAACGCCATTGGGTTCTCCCTCGCATCTGCGCTCAAATTTTATAAGATCGAGGTGTGAATCCATAGTGGTGGAGCGGGATTCCAGGCGATGGCTCTGCCGCTCGTTCGTTCAGGGGCTCAGCAGATCGCCCTTGCCTTGAGCCGTGCTCCGGATGGCCGGATTACCCAGACGAAGGGGGATCCAATGACGCTGGCGGCGCAATTGGGAAGCGCTTCCAGTGGGAGTGGGAATTCAATTGCAACGCCGACGGAAGCAGGAGGGGCGATATCGGGGGCCGGTGGTGATCAGCCTAAGCCGAATTGCAAAGAAGGGGGGGAGGCCACCGTGGCATCGGATGGGTTACTCGACAATAATTTCTGTCTGCAAAGTACCACGAATCGAAGCAGGTGAGAGAACGGCGCTCGCAGTGTTTTTAGCGGGTCACTTCTCTTGCACAGTTTGAGCCTGTTCCGGTACGTCACAAGACATTCCCAAGCCGATCCTGTTCCACGGTTGAAGCAGCGGGCCTGCGTATTGGTAGCCTCCGGTGATCGGATCTGATGCAAGGAGTAGCGGCGTATCGAGATCCAACACCTCAAAGCCGTTCATGCCGAGCACCAGGCTGAATGAACAGCCCATCGCGATTCTGGTTTCCACCATTCCGCCGATCATCAATTTCAGGCCTGATCTGAGTGTGAACGAGGCGATCTCTGCTGCTTCCAGCACGCCGGTCTTCATGATCTTGATGTTGATATAGTCCGCTGCCTGTTGTTCGACCACCCGCCGCGCGTCATCAAGAGACCGTACGGACTCATCGGCGGCGACGGGAATGCCGGTTTCCCGCCGGATCGCCGCCAGGCTGTCGAGGTCTTCTCGCACGACCGGCTGTTCCAGCAGAACCATGTTCCCGCCGAACTGTTTCACGCCTTGGGCGAACCTGAAACAATCCTCCCGCGTAAATCCCTGGTTCCCGTCGCCGATGAAGGAGACGCCCGGCAGAGTCTTGTGCACGGCTTCCAAACGGCTGATGTCTTCGCCGACATCCTTCCCGACTTTCATTTTGAAGAGGCGGAAACCCCGTTCATACCATCCGCAAGCCAGTCTGACGGTGTTCTCTCGTGTCGTGATGGGAATGGTAATGTCGGTTTCACGCGCGCGCACATCGGCGCCGCCCCATAATTGCCACATCGGTATCCCTTCGGCGCGGCAGTAGGCGTCGAGCAGGGCCGTCTCAAGCCCGCAGCGCGCAGCCGGTTGTGTAGGAGCCAGCTCGGCCAGGTGAGAGGCCAGCGCACGATAGTCTTGGATGGACCGCCCGATAAGCGCCGGCGCCAGCAGAACGAGAGAAGCCAGACAGGACGTTCGGTCTTCTCCTCCGACTTCCGGAAACGGCGCCGCTTCTCCGTATCCATGCATGCCGTCGCGGAGTGTCATCCGGACGAACACATTCTCCGCCACGATGCGCGCGCCGGTCGCTACGACGAACGGGTCCGTGATCGGGATATCGACCGGCCAGAAGGTGACGGTGGAAATCGTATGGTCGGGCATAGATATCGAGGCTCGTTAGTAGAACGTATACACCAGCATGGCATTGCACTGGAATCGCATATAGACGCTGGCGATTTGGGTGTAATCGGCCATTACTTTCAAGAGCCACGGTTTCGAAAGGCGGGTGGTGTAGGAAGCATGAGCATCCCCGCCGATGCGGAGCACCGAGGCTTGCGTCGCTTCATCGATGTATTGAATGGCCGGGCCGGCGGCGATCGTGACATCCTGCTTCTCGTCGATCGTGTAGGTCGCGGCGAGCCGCGGAATCTGGTTCACGAAGACTTGCGGGCTGAAATAGCCTCCGGCCAGCGGTTCATTGGCGCTGGGCCGAAAGCCGCTCTGATTCTCTCCGTAGTGGGTAAGATAGAACACGTATTCGCCGGAAACATCCCAATTGCCGGTTTGCACGAGGGGCAGAGAGCCTTTCACGGTCAGACCGACTTGATCGTTCGTGCTCAGGGATTCCGCGGTCACCCATCCGACAAATGGCGTGACGTCAAGATGGATTGATCCGACGTCAAAGGCCACGTCCGTGTAGAAGAGCGTCGATCGCGCCAAGCCGATCAATTGCCCGCTGGTGCGCGAGCCGACCAAGGCGGCGAATGAATCGTAGCGAAACTCCCGCTTCACGCCGGGACGAATCGACAGCGATGGTCCCTCATAGACGTACTCAAACTTATAGGCGAGACCATCGCCGCGCGGCGCGTCGTGGTATTCCAGCAGCAGGTCGAACCGGTTCGACGTATTGATCCGGAGCTGATTGCCGAATGAGAGATACGCACCCGCGCGATTTTCAGATGAATTCCAGAAGTGCTCCGCGCCGGCTTCAATCGTGGTGGTGGTAAAGGGACTCAGGTCCATTTTGCCTCGGGAGCCCAGGCGAAGGCCGTAGAGCTCAAACGGCTTCTCCGGTTGGGCCAGCACCGACAACACGCCCTCGACCGCCGGCTCGCGTCCTTTCAGCATGTCCCGGCGCAAGGTCGTCATATCGCCCGGCTCGCGTCTGGCAGCCTGCCGTGCCAGGTTGGCGTGATAGAGCGCCAGGTCATTTTGGCCCAGCCAGGCATAGGCTTTTGCCAGGCCCTGATGCGCCTGTGAATTCCGTGGTTGCGAAGCCAACACTTTCTCGTACTGGCTGATCGCTTCCTGCGCGGTCTCTTTGTGCCCGGCCAGATGAGCGGCATATTTCAACCGCATGGCGGGATCGTCTTTGCGTTTCAATCCCATGCGGTAATACTTCAGCATGTCTTTCTCTCGATAGGAGGCATAGCGGGACCATTCCAGCGCCTGCGCCTGCTTGAAGGCGATCTCCGGATCGTCGTCATATTTAGCGAGGTATCGGTCGAAGGTCTCGACCGACTTGTCCTTCAGCCCCTGTCGTTCGTACGCAATCCCGAGGCTGCGCAGCGCCTCGCGGTGCGTGGGATCATGCTCGACCACTTTTTCAAACGCTTCAATCGCCGCTTTGTAATTCTCAATCTCCATGTTGGACCGGCCGCGCGAGAGGTACCAGGATTCCATGAAGTCCGCGCCGAACACATGAGAGGACGAATCCGCGATACAGAGCACAAGGATGCAGAACACAAGGATGCGCAGTCTCATCGATGGGGATACCTTTCAATTATTGCGGTTCACAGATCTGTATCGCGAGTGAGGCCGGTTCGCCGACAGAGGAAACGATCGGGTGGGCTCCATAACGCCAGATTCCAGGCGCCAGGCGAGTCCGGTAGCAGAGGACGTAGGACGTTGCGCGGCCGCCTTTTTCGATGAGCATTCCCTGGGCCTGCTCTTCGAGTGGCCGGCCGAAGACCAGCATGCCGAGGCCTTGCAC
>CAYNLM010000069.1:0-19626 GCA_964398045.1 uncultured Nitrospira sp.
CTTCGGCGCCATTACTCAAACCGAGCTCAAGCCGGACCAGGAATATATTGTGGCCAACAGCCGCCTTGTCGCCTGGTCCTCCACGACGTCATACAACGTCGAAAAAGCTTCCTCAGGCTGGGTGGCCAGCTTTACGTCCGGTGAAGTACTCGTCTGCCGTTTCCGCGGGCCGGGCGTCGTCTACATCCAGAGCCGCAACCCGGGTAGTTTCGGAGCATGGATCAGGCAATTCATCCCGGTATCGGAATGATGGCTCACGTCACACGTCATCCGTCAATCGTGAAGATCACGTCCGCAACACGGTTCGCTCTGCACGGTTGACGCATGACGATTGACGTCTTCTTACGATGACCTCGCACCCCAACGCTCTCTGCTTCGGCGATGACTTTCCGGCCAGCGGCGCGCCTTGTGTCGTTCACGTGGAGGCGCAGGGACTCACGTTGACATGTGGAACCGACGTGCCCGGTCCCGGTGAAGCCGTGCCGTTTTCCGGTCTCACCGTGTCGGCGGGAGGGCTGGATCACGATCAACTGGTTGTCAAATGGAAGGGGGCGCAGGGGGAGCGGACGCTCTACCTCAAGGACCCTGATGTCATTCGCGCGTTTCGTCAAGCGGCGCCGGATCATCTGAGTCTTCACTTCGAACAGGCCGCGCAACATGTTCGACACGTGCGTCATCGCCGTCGAGTGATCTGGAGTGCCGTTGGCGGAACCATCCTGGCATTGGCATTGGGTCTTTGGTTCGGCGCCGATCTCTTGGTAGAGCTCGCGGTGGATCGTATTCCGGTCGAATGGGAACAGAAGCTGGGCGAGTCGGCGTATCAGGACTTTCTCTCTCATCAGGAAGTCGTGAAAGAAGGCCCGGCTGTGGCTGCCGTGAAAGAAATGACCCAGCGCCTGACCGAACAGATTCCAAACAGCCCCTACAAGTTTGAAGTGACGGTGGTGAAGAGCGACGTGGTCAACGCCTTTGCGTTGCCGGGCGGCTACGTCGTCGTCTTTACCGGATTGATGAAAAAAGCGGAGAGCGGCGAAGAAGTCGCGGGCGTGTTGGGCCACGAACTGACTCATGTGCTGCAGAGACACGGGCTTGAACGGATCGTCAAAAATCTCGGCCTTGTGACGATCGTGGCCATCGTCGTCGGCGATCAGCAGGGGCTCGTCGGGCTCATGCGGCAAGTCGGCGTCGAACTGCTCACGTTGAAATTCGGCCGGGCCCAGGAAACGGAAGCCGATCTGACCGGCCTGCAGTTGATCAATAAGGCCAAGATCGATCCCCATGGCATGATCACGTTTTTTCAGCGGCTGTCCGAGAAGGAGGAGGGCCGTGTGGAATTGCTTTCCACGCATCCGATGAGCACCGCGCGGGCCGAACGGTTGAAAGCCGAACTCGCCGCGCTGCCGAAGAGAGCATCCGAACCCTTTACCTTCGACTGGACCAAAGTCCGAGAGTCGCTGAGGGTGCAGCCGGTTGCGGTCCCATGAACCGCTCGCGCACGATCCGCATCGGCGTCATTGCCGATACTCACGGCCTGTTTGATCCGGCGATCGTGCGGCACTTCCAAGGTGTCGATCACATTCTCCATGCCGGCGACATCGGCGGAGGCTCAATCATCTCGCTGCTGCAGGCCATCGCTCCCGTCACGGCCGTCTCCGGCAACGTGGATGGCTACGGACAGAGCGGCTATCCCTCTGAACGGATCATCGAGTTGGCCGGTCGACGCATCGCGCTCCGGCATATTCTGTATAAAGGCGGGAAACTCACGAACGACGGCCGCATGTTCCTTGAACAGGAGCAACCGGACATCTGCATTTTCGGCCACACGCACCAACCGAAGGTCGAATGGTTCGGCAAGATCTTGCTGTTCAATCCCGGCTCGGCCGGGCCGAAGCGGTTCAAGCTGCCGCGAGGGCTTGGCGTCCTCACGATTAAGGGCAGTCGTATCGAGCCCACCCTGATCGCACTAGATGAACGCGTGGAGTGAAGCCGCACGTCCTCCTTGCAGCCTCCCAGTGCCGGAGGAAAAGGAGGCTGCTTTCTTGCGCGATCTTGATCCAAGATGCCATCTGGCAGTATCATAAAGACAACTTGGCTTAAAGCGGAGGGCGGCATGCTACGTACAGCGGACATCGTCGAAGCGCTCGGAGGTCGAAAGGTTCTGAAACGACGGATCTCGAACCTGGATGAGCTGCGGCAAACCGTGGGCGCAGGATTGCCCTATGCGTCGCTCGAAGCAGTGATGGTGAAATTCGGACTTGCCCGTGTGGAGGCGGCATCTGCTCTGCATTTGCCGCAGCGAACCTTCGCGCGCCGCAAGAAAGAACGCAAGCTTCGCGCGAGCGAGTCGGACCGGCTGCTCCGGCTTGCCCGCGTTGGCGCCCACGCCGCATATGTGTTGGGAAGCGAAGAGAAAGCCGCCAGATGGCTGCGAAGGCCCAACCGTGCCCTGGGCAACCAGGTTCCCCTGGAGCTTCTCGAAAGCGACATCGGAGCCAAGCAGGTCGAGGAAGTCTTGGGGCGAATTGAATACGGCGTGTATAGTTAGCGTCGGCCATGCGTGTCTGGCGCATCATCCCCAAGCTTCATCTATCGCGGGCCTTTGATGGCGAGGGGGCTCGGCGGTTTGGGGGACGCTGGAACCGCCTTGGTACGCGAGTGGTCTATACGTCTGCGACGTTGTCTCTGGCAGCCCTTGAATTCTTTGTAAACCTTGATCGGGATACAGAGCCCGATCAACTCGTCGCACTCTCTGCTGACATTCCGGATGACGTGCACATTGATTACATGAAAATGTCGAGCCTTCCGAAGAACTGGCGCAGCTATCCTGTGCCGGAAGCGGTGCAGGATTTGGGAACGGCTTGGGTGGCAAGTGGTTCCACGGCGGTGCTGGCCGTCCCGTCAGCAGTGATTCCCGACGAACGGAATTATCTGTTGAACCCCGCCCATCCCGATTTCCAGCGGGTTCACCTCAACAAGCCCGAGGCATTCCACTTCGATCCGCGCATGTGGAAATGAAGGCCGATCTTCCTTGCCCTCTCAGCTGGGTCTAGAAAGGATTTTCGCGTGATATTTCCAGACGGTGAGGTTCTGACCAGGAATTCTTGGCAAAGAGGGTATGAGCATCTTGGAAGATTGAGGGGACAACGTGGAAGAGCGGTTGACAGAAGAGCAGTGCCGGGAACAGTTCCAGCGTCTTTTCCCGAATGGGCTCGATGATGCGTCCCTGGTGCAGAAACTGGCACCCGAGGGGTGGGAGCGATCTCCGCTGATGCTCGCCTACCACCCGACGGCGGAGCAGGTATACGAAGAAACGCTGCGGTTTCATGAGAATCTCAGGCGGTTGATGGGAAAGACGGCGTCGCCTGAAGAGGAACCGCAGATCACCCTCGATGCTCTCCGCCGAGAGATGCCGGTTGAGGCGCCGGAGCCGGTTGAGGAGTGCGCTGACCTGCTAGGCTGCTGTTTATGGGACCTGTTCGCCGACAACCACGAGGTGCGCACCGCTAACGGTGCCCTCGTCGACCTGGGATCCTTCCGCGCCGCGGCCGGCTTCATCGCGGACGTTCGACATCGCCGGACCCGCTCGGAGGCATGGCTCAGCGAGCGCAGCGATTACAGGGAGTTTTACCTTGGCACCGGGATGGTCCGGCACCGCGCGGATCTGTCACGCCGACCTCCGAGAACATGGCCAGGCTGGTGGTCTGCCTGGTCCCCTACAAGCCCTACCTCGGCAGGGCGCCCAGGCTTGTCAGGAGAAAGTGATTTGTACTACACTGATGTCCTACACAATTGGATGGGGTCATCATGGGAACAAGCGTCCGTTTGCCGGCTCGACTCGAACGGCTCGTATCGCGTGTGGCCAAAGAGCGGGGAGCCACAAAATCCGAGGTCATTCGCAGCGTCCTGACCGTCCTCGAACATGAAGGCCGCGCCGGTCAGGCGCGCCCGATTCCTTACGAGGCGATGAAACATCTGATCGGATGCGCCTCGGGAGGCCCCGCCGATCTCTCCACGGAAACCGGCAAGAAGTTTCGTGCGCTGCTTCGGCGGCGGCGGGCTGCCCCTTGAACGCGATCCTGGTCGATGCAGGCCCGCTGGTAGCGCTCCTGCACCGCGATGATCAGCACCACCGGGAGTGCGTGGCGGCGCTCGCCAAGCTCCGCGATCCGCTGGTGACGGTCTGGCCGGCCTTCACAGAAGCGATGTACCTGCTCAACTTCTCGTGGCGGGCGCAAGACGCGCTGTGGGAACTGGTGATGGAAGAAACCGTCCGGCTTCTGCCTGTGGAAGCCGACGATCATCGCCGCATGCGGGATCTGATGAAAAAGTATCGGACGCTGCCCATGGATTTAGCCGATGCAACCCTCGTAGCCGTGGCGGAACGCGAGCGGATTCGGCGCATCTTCACCGTCGACCGGCGAGACTTTTCAATCTACCGTCCCGCCAAGCTGGGAAAGTTCATCGTCATTCCGTAACATCACTGCATTGAACCGCCTCGCTGTGTCCGCCCCTGTCGTTGTCGTTGACAATAGAAGAAGAGGTTGTCCGTCTGAACGGATCATCGAGTTCGCGGGATGGTGATATTGCGGTCAAGCTATTCACCTCGACGGCGGCAGGCTGACACGCGAGGGGAAATCGTTTCCCGAACGCGAACAACCGGGCATCCGCATCTTCAGTCACACGCACCAACCCAAGATCGAGCGGTAGGGACGGACGCTGCTCTTCAATCCCGGCTCCGCGGGGCCGCCATCTCATGTCTTCTGTCACATAGCCGGCGAGAGGACGTGAAGATGTGGAACCAACGCCTGCGTTGAAGCCACGCGGATGAAAGTGCTAGACTTCCTTACACGAGATGAGCATGACAAGGAAGTCCGATCGTGGAGGAACGACTGAGCAGAGCGGCGCGACACGGCTTCAGCCGGACCCTGTGATTGAAGCGTACAAGCGGGATATCGACCGTTCACTGCTCCGAGAAAACTTGAAGCTGACGGTCGAGCAGCGATTCCTGAAGTTGTGCGATCTCCAACGGCTGGCGACCGAGCTGCGGAAGGCCGGCTCGGGGAGTGCCTGATGACGGATTTCGCGACTCTTATTCGACTGCTCGTCAAGCACAACATCGACTTCATCATTATCGGAGGAGCTGCAGCGACCACGCATGGGTCGGCGCGTCTGACGGAAGACCTCGATGTCGTGTATGGTCGTACTCCCGAAAACATGGCCAGGCTGGCAGCCTGTCTAGTCCCCTACAAGCCCTACCTCCGTGGAGCGCCCCCCGGGTTGCCCTTTCAGTTTGATGCCACGACGATCCAACGCGGCCTGAATTTCACACTCACGACCGAACTCGGGGATCTTGACCTCTTCGGCGAGATTCCCGAGGGAGGTCGCTACGAGGATTTGATTCCTCATACGATCACCATCACCGTGTTCGGAGCTACCTGTCGATGTCTCGGCCTCAAGCGCCTGATCGAAGTGAAGCGCGCAGCCGGAAGGCCGCGTGATCTCGAAGTGGTCGCCGAGTTGGAGGCGCTCCTCGAGGAACGCGAAGGCCGACCTCCCGCCGATAGCTGAGCCGCGATCGCCAGTCATGACGCGTGTTGGGAGCACGTGAAACTCAGCAGAAGCAGGTCGAGCGTTTCTGACGTCTGCGTCTTCGGCCACACGCATCGGCCTCGAACGGAATGGTACGGCCAGGCCTTGCTCTTCAATCGTGGTGGCCGTATCCGGCAATGTCGACGAGTATGAAAAGAGCGGCTTTCCCAGACAGGCCGTCATTCGCCGGAGCGGCGTCAAGAATGCGCTCTGCCACGTGCTCTACGAAAAAGGAAAACTGACCGAGGATGCGCAAGCCTGGTTGCATCGTGAACGGCCGGCTGTCTGCGTCTTCGGCCATAGTCATCGCCCGACGATCGCACGGTACGGCACGACCATCTTGTTCAATCCGGGATCCGCAGGGCCCAGGCGGTTTTCATTGCCGCGAGGAATCGGACTGTTGCTTCTTCGGAATAGCGACGTGAAGGCACGTCTTATTCCTTATTCCACTCCCAAACAAAGCGATGCCCTAATATGCTGTGTGGAAAAATTTCATGGGCGAGTCACAAGAAATAGGCTATATATGCTGAGTGTGCAAGATTCACGCAGCTATGGAACACAGATCAAACAAGGAGGTGCTGGTGATGCAGGGATGGAGAAGTGCCTTGGTTGCGGTGATGGTGGTTCTTAGTCAGGTCGAAATCGCCGGCGCGTTGGGCAACCCGGATAACGGGCCGGGTTGCGGCTTGGGAAAGCTGGCCTGGTCGGACTACGGGGGACAGAAACAAATCGCCCCCCAGGTGTTCATGGCGACGACAAACGGAACCTTTGGAAGTCAGACCTTTGGGATTTCGTCGGGGACATCAGGTTGTACGAATGACGGTGTGATCATGAAGAATAAGCATATCAATCTGGCCAGCGGCGCGTTTGACAGCCTCAAGCAAGAGATGGCGCAAGGGCAGGGAGAACACCTGGCATCACTCGCGACGTTGCTGGGAGTTCCCATCGAAGAGCAGCCGGTATTTTTCTCGCTGGTTCAAGAAAAATACACCTCGCTGGTTCAGTCCGAAGAGACGACACCGATGGTCATGCTGCAAGCGATTCAAGAAGCAATGTCCGGACATCCAGTGCTCGCAAAGGCCGCGCATTCCTATCAATAGAAAGTCATGAACCGATGAGTTCGCGCGTACGGAGAAATTTTTATTTCACCAATGCTAATTGATTACGCTATAATCGAACCGAAGGTATTCTGACCGGTAGCATTGATACTTAACCAATACTAACGGAGGAGGACTTATGGTCAAGAAAGTGCTTCTGTGCTCTGTGGCAGTACTCTTTGGCTTGCAGGCCGGCCTGGCACTGGCGGCAAATCCCGATACGGGCCCGGGCTGCGGCCTCGGCAAACTGGCCTGGAGTGATTACAAAGGCCAAAAGGAAATTGCTCCGCAGGTATTGATGGCGACCACCAACGGCACCTTTGGCAGCCAGACCTTCGGCATCAGCACGGGGACTTCCGGCTGCACCAATGACGGCAAGATCATGGCCGAGCAGAAGACGACCGTGTTTGCGTCGATCAACTTTGATGCCCTCTCCGCAGAAATGGCCCAGGGGCAAGGCGAGCACCTCGCTTCTCTCGCGTCCTTGATGGGTGTGCCGGCAGAGGATCAAGCGGCATTTTTTGCGATGACCCAGGAACGCTACACGTCTTTAGTGAAGGCCGGTGAAACGTCTCCGGTGGCCTTGGTGAAGGCACTCAATGATGCAATCGCGGGCCATCCGGTCCTCGCTCGGGTGTCGACTCGTTAAGCGTCACAGAGGGCCCTGGCCTCAACGCCAGGGCCCTTGTTTTGTCTTCTCCTATTCATTGCTGCTTCCCCTTCTCGTCTTATCCGCCTTCTTTCTCACCGTCGACATCGCAGTCGGGGATTCATCTGTCGAAGAAAGTTATTTGGCGCAACTCATCGAGCAGGCCCAGCAGCAGAAGCTCGCCGATGAGCGTGAATGGCATCTCTTGTTGCACTATCGAGCAGGCCTGTTCGGCGGCTATGAAAGCGAACAGGATGATCCGGGATTCTTTTTGTCTCCGAACGGCAAGACGGATCCTCACGCTGAACTCGAGTCCACGCTCGCACAATTCTTTTCGACTGCACTGGTCGGCCGTTCACAGCAGCCGGCGCAATGTGCTTTCATCGCCAGGTATCAGTGGCTCAAGGGACGGTTGAATTTCGACGCTACGCGCCTCCCGCCACTCGCGTGTGATCGATTCACCCGGTGGTACGAAGAATTTCAAGCCGAATCCATCACGCTCATTTTCCCCTCGGCGTTTCTCAACAATCCGGCCTCGATGTTCGGCCATACCCTGCTTCGCGTGGATCAGAAGGGGCAGACGGAGCAGACGCGTATTCTGGCCTATACGATCAACTATGCTGCGGAAGTGCCGCCGGACGCCGGCATCGCGTATCCGATTCGCGGGATCTTCGGAGGGTACCGGGGATATTTTTCGACGATTCCCTATTACTTAAAGGTGCAAGCCTATCGAGACATTGAAAATCGGGACATTTGGGAATACCGGTTGAATTTCACCGGGGCGCAACTGCAGCGTCTCTTAATGCACGCCTGGGAGCTCGGCAACGCGTACTTTGATTATTTCTTTTTTAAGGAAAACTGTTCCTATCATCTTCTCGCCTTGCTGGACTATGCGGATCCGAGCCTGCACCTCACCGATGAATTCCTCTTTTGGACGGTGCCGGCCGATACCGTTCGACTGATTGCGTCGAAACCTGGGCTGGTGTCCGAGATTGCGTATCGGCCTTCGCGGAGCAACGTGATCCGAAGAAAACGGGAATCGTTGCCTCCGACTGAGCGACAACTTGCGCAGCGGATCGCGCACGATGTCGGTGAACTCCAATCGCCGGCGTTTCTTCAATTGCGTCCGGCACGCCAGACTTTTCTGCTGGATCTCGCGTCGGACTATCTGAGGTATCGAATCGATACGGCCGATTCTCCGCCCTCCGAGCTGAAAGAGCGAAACCGGGAGATCTTGACGGCTCGTAGTCGACTTCGCATTCCCTCCGAGCCGTTCACCGTCGTCCCTTTTGCCAAGCAGCCCGAATTGGGCCACAAGACGTCCCGTGCCAGCGTGGGAGCCGGATGGCGGAATCACGACACCTTTGAGGAAGTATCGGTGCGGGCAGGGTATCACGATCTGCTCGATCCTGAAATCGGCTATACCCCTGACGCGCAGATCGAAATCGCGTCCCTCACCGCCCGCCATTACAATCGCGCCGATCAGACACGGATTGAACGGGCCACCTTCGCGAATGTCTTGTCCCTCTCTCCCATTGATTCCGTCTTTCATGCGCCCTCCTGGAAGATCAATGTCGGGATGCAGACCATTCGGCACCGCGAGTGCCGCTTGTGCAGCAACGGGGTGATGAACGGAGGGATCGGAGGCGCTCTCGAATCGCACTGGCTGAAACGGGAAGTCTGGTTTGCCTTCGCAGAAGCCGAAGCGAATTACAGCGCGGCCTACGAGGAGCGCCATCGCGTCGGTGGCGGAGGAACAGCGGGGATGTTGGCGGATGTCACCGAGCGCTGGAAGATTATGGCCACCGGCACCTATCTCAAATATGCCTTGGGCGAGAAGTCCGACGACATTCGATGGTTTGTCGGGTCACGCTTTACACTGTCCCAGAATTGGACGCTCAGAGTGGAGTATACCCACCGCGACCACGACAATGATGTGATCTTCTCGATTCAGGCATATTTTTGAGACGCTCTCTTGTGCCTCGCGCAACGGTGATTACTGGGGAGTAGGCGGACTCGTTTCACCGGGAGCTGTCGGTGTGCGCCGCCGACGCTCGATGTACTTTTCCTGCGAGTCCTCCGCCTCAATTACGACCTTGGAAACCGGCGGCGGGGTATAACCGTGAATTTCGAGGATGCGATTATCCGGCCCATAGACGATGCGAGTTTCTTCATCGTGCCCTTGATTGAGTTCGATCAGTGAGTAAATCGGTTCTCCCAGGATTCCAATGATCGTTAACCAGGCGTATCCCCACATGGCCGCCCGTCCTGGGTTCGGCGAATTACCCATTTCGTACTTATAGGTGGCTTCCTGTTTGCCTTCAGCCGCCTCATTCGTCGCTGCGGGGTGGCCCAATTCCGCTTCTACTTGGTTCCGGGGGGCACCGACGGTGATGTAGTCGAAGTTGGGCTCTTTCTGCCCGCTGAGAGCCATCGCGATCGAACATCCGGATAAAACGAAGGTCGCATAAAGCACGCCTACAATCCGCATACTCTTTATCACCACCATAGACCTCCTTCGCTCCACACGATGCGGCACCCGTTGCCAAAAAACGCCACAGCGGATCTTATAGCGAAGATCTCGTATCCCGGCAATAGTGATTCGCGGTGCAAGTGCCGCCGGAGTCCGGGGTTTGATTAGCAGGAGATACAGTTGGGAAGTCGTTCCGTGTCATAGTCGGTCGTAGTTCATTGGTGTTATGTTGCTGCTGCAAATAGATTCGGTTCATTGTCCTCTCAGCGAAAGATAGAGAGTGAGCCTCCTCGATCAACTGTTCGTCTATCACCCCGAGCCGTGGGAAGACCGCGACTGGCGCGCCGTCAGCCGATTGCCGCTGGAAGACGTCTGGTTTCCGGCGACCGACGGCGCGCGTCTCTTCGCCTGGTATGTTGAATCCTCAGCGACGAACGCCGTCCTGCTCTGGTGTCATGGCAACGCCGGGAATATTATTCATCGGCTCGACAATTTGCGGTATCTCCATCAAGTGGGCCTCTCGGTCTTCTTATTCGACTACCGAGCGTATGGAAAAAGCCAGAACCTCCGGCCCAGCGAAGCGGGGCTCTATCAAGACGCGCTGGGGGCCTATGACTATCTGACGCGCACGAGGATGATTCGTCCGGAACGGCTGGTCATCTTCGGCCGCTCGTTGGGCGCCGCCGTCGCCGCCGAAGTGGCGGTCCAAAAGCCTGCCTCGGCGTTAATCCTCGAATCGCCCTTTCCTTCCGTGGAGGCGCTTGCAAAATATTATTACGGTGGCCTCCCGGTCCACTGGCTCCTGGGCGCAGAATATCGATTGATCGACCGCCTTCCGCACCTCTCGCTTCCCAAGCTGATCCTGCACGGTGATCGGGACCAAATCATTCCGATTCAGTTCGGCCGCCAAGTCTTCGACGCGGCGAAGCCGCCGAAAGAATGGTACGTGATTCACGGCGCCGATCATAACGACACCTACCAAGTGGGAGGCGGACCCTACTTCCGCCGCATCGCCGAGTTCATTCGAGACGCCGTCAACCGCTAGCGGGAATATTCCTCCTTCCGCTGCGACGCAAGAACAATTTGGCGATTCACGAGACTTTTGATACAGTGCGGGCGCTTCCCGACAGGCCGGGCCCGACGACGATCGAACGAGGCAATCGAATGACGATCAAGTCAGATGAGGTAACGACCGATCACAGAGGAATGAAATGCGGCGGAGTGATTCTCGTTATGGGCTTGCTGTGGCTGACAGGTTGTGCCGGTCAGCACGGCGCAGCCGTACAGTCCGGATCCTCGCTCGAAGCGTCCTCGCCATCAGGCCGGGCCGTGCGACAGGATGTCGGCGCCGGCTCTGCAAGGCCCACTGCAGCAGCGACGCCGGCTTCGGAACCACTGCCGGACGAACCGTTCGATCCGTTTGCCAAACCGGGTGAAGAGGGCTTTGAAGAATACGACCCGTGGGAACCGCTGAATACGAAAATCTTCGAGTTCAACCGGCAGGTGGATCGATGGGTACTGAAACCGGTGGCGAGAGCCTATAACTTCGTCGTGCCGAATCCGGTGCAAGTCGGCGTCAGCAACTTTTTCTACAATCTCCGGTTCCCGCCGCGGTTTGTCAATAATGTCTTCCAGGGCAAGGTCAAAGGAGCGGGGATTGAAGTCGGACGGTTTCTCGTCAATTCGACCGTGGGAATCGGAGGCTTCATCGATGTCGCCCAACATCTCGACCTGAATACGCCGGATGAAGACACCGGTCAAACGCTGGGCTTTTACGGAGTGAAGCCGGGACCGTATCTGGTGCTGCCCCTGCTGCCGCCCTTTACCGTGCGCGATTTCTTCGGGTACGTCGGCGATATCTTCCTGAACCCCATCAACTGGCTGGTCGCGCCGCTCATCGAAGTGGACGGCGTCCCGTCGGTCATCGCCCATAAGAACCGGACGACCACCACATTCGTGCAGACCGGCGGCCGTGTCTTTGAGATCGTCAACGATCGGTCGTTGAATTTGGAAAAGTTCCAGGGTGTGGAAGAGGCGACGCTCGACCTGTATACCGCCGTCCGCAACGCCTATCTCCAAAAGCGCGCCAAGGCAATCAGAGAATAAGAAAGGTTTGTTTGGTTCATCTGGTTTGTCTCGTTTGTCTGGTTTAATAGTCCAATCTACACAAACCAGAAAAACCAAAGAAACCAGACAAACCGAACTGGTCTATTGGATCACGCCCAGCTCCCGTCCCACATGGGCGAATGCCGTGACTGCGCTCGTGAGTTGCGCGCGGGTATGCGCCGCCGACATCTGCACGCGAATTCTCGCCTGTCCCTTGGGCACCACGGGATAGCTGAATCCCACCACGTAAATCCCTTCCTCCAACAGTCGATCGGCCATGCGCGTGGCGAGCGCCGCGTCGCCCAGCATCACGGGAATGATGGGATGTTCGCCCGGCACGAGGGTGAATCCAAGCGAAGCGAGCTGCGCGCGAAAGAAGGCGGCATTCTCGCGCAACTGCGCGCGGAGCGCCTCGCCTTGCTCGACCAGCGTGATGGCCTGGCAGGCGGCGGCCGCAATGACCGGAGGGACCGCATTGGAAAACAAGTAGGGGCGTGACCGTTGGCGGAGCACCTCGACGATCTCGGCACGCCCGGACGTAAACCCGCCGGATGCGCCGCCCAATGTTTTCCCGAGCGTGCCGGTGATGACGTCTACCCGGTCGGCCACACCGAAGTGCGCAGGCGTGCCCCGTCCCTTCGGACCGAGGACGCCGGTGGCGTGACTGTCATCCACCATCACAACTGCGTCGTAGCGGTCGGCAAGCTCGACGATGCGATCCAGCTTCGCCAGATCGCCATCCATGGAAAAGACGCCGTCCGTCGCAACCAACCGGAGGCGGGCGGAGGCGGCTTCTTGTAACCGGCTTTCCAACTCAGCCATATCGCTATGGGCGTACCGCAGGCGTGTCGCTTTGCAGAGGCGGATGCCGTCGATCACACTGGCGTGGTTGAGCGCATCGCTGATGACGGCGTCGCGCTCGTCGAGCAGCACCTCGAACAATCCCCCGTTCGCGTCGAAGCAGGAACTATAGAGAATCGTGTCGTCGGTGCCCAGGAACGTGCTGATGGCCCGCTCCAATTGCTTGTGAAGATGCTGCGTGCCGCAAATAAATCGGACAGAGGCCATTCCGTAGCCATAGGTCCCGAGCCCCTCGACGGAGGCCCGGCGAATCTCCGGATGATTGGCGAGGCCGAGATAATTGTTGGCGCACAGATTCAGCACGGGCCCCTGGGCCACGTGAATCTCGGCCCCCTGCGGCCCCAGCAACAGCCGCTCGCGCTTATAGAGGCCGGCCGCTCGAATGTCGGCCAGTTGCTGGTCGAGGACTTTTTTCAGTGAATCGTAGGCCATCTGGAAGCTGTGGGGCTAGAGGTGCGAGGCTAGAGGCTAGAAGGACAAATTAGGGGCATGAGATCATCCGGTTCGCTCTTCAAGACCTCTAGCCTCTCGCCACGTGCCCCTCGCCCATCATCATGGAAATAACACGACTTTTCCGCACTGCCCCGACTGGATTAACTCGAATCCCTTGGCGAACTCGTGCATGGGAAAGCTGTGCGTGACCACCGGGCGAATATTCAAGCCGGCCTTGAAGAGACCGGCGAGCCGATACCAGGTCCCGAACAAGCGCCGTCCGGTGACCCCGTAGACGCGAATACCTTTGAAGATGATTTCGTTCGGCAGATCGAAGCAGACGGACCCGGTCGGAATGCCGAAGAGCGTGACGCGGCCGCCGTTCTTCACGCTGCGAAAGGCTTGATGCAACGCGTTCGGATCCCCCGACATTTCCAGAGCCGCATCGACGCCTTCGCCCGCCGTCATGTCGCGTATCGCCGCCGCGACCGCTTCGGCGGAATCGGCTTTCGCATTCACCGTATGATCCACGCCGACTTGCTTCGCCAATCCCAGCCGGTAGTCGCTGACATCGGAGGCGATGATGACCGACGCGCCCGCCACCCGGGCGACGGCGGCGGCAAACAAGCCGGTCGGCCCGCAGCCGGTGATCAGGACCGTGTGACCGGTCAGATCTTCGGCCAGCGCCGCATCGACGGCGTTTCCGAGCGGTTCCTGCACGCACGCGAACTCCGGCGGAATCTCCGACGAAGTCTGCCACAAGACCTCTTCCGGAAGGGCGACATAGTCCGCGAAGGAGCCATCGCGATCAATACCCAGAATCTTATAGTTCTTACAGACATGCGCCTGTCCGGTCCGGCATTGGAAACAGCGGCCGCACGTCATGTGGGACTCGGCCGCAACATAATCCCCCACCTGGACCAACGAGACCTCTCGTCCGACCTCCACGACGGTGCCGCAGAGTTCATGCCCGATGATGCGTGGCGGATGGATGCGCTGCTGCGCCCACTCGTCCCAGCGATAGATATGCGCATCGGTCCCGCATAATGACGTGGCGGTGATTTTGACGACCGCTTCACGCGGGCCCGGCGTCGGATCGGGCCAGGTCGTCGCCGTGAGTCCCGGGCCGGCGGTGGTTTTGACGAGTGCGCGCATGCGGCTATTCTATCTGATTCATTCGGTTCCATCATCTCGATTTCCGGTTTGGAAAATCGGGTTGCACAGACCTCCCGCGGATGGGTAGGATTGCCCTCATGGTCCGTCATGGCTTCAGCCGTCTTCTCATGCTTGCCGGCCTGCTCGGACTCATGCTGTCTCCGGCTCTTCCTTCTCCACTCGTCCAGGCGGCGCCTTCCTCCGGTGGTCCTCCGTCCGCCTCTTCTGGAAAACGATGGGTCACGTTCGATCTCAACAGTGTGGATGCGTCCGGCGAGCTTCCGGTGGGCAAGCCGGTCGAACTCTCCATCGCCATCGGCGGGGTCGCCCAAGGACATGCGCCGTTGGTGGCGATCTGTGAATCGGTCCTCTTCGCGCGGCAGATGGTCATGCTGGCACAGGATCCCGTATCGATGGTCATGAAGGCGACCGCCACCTTGGAGCCGATTCCGCACGGAAAACTGTCGGTCATCCCGAAAGTCGCCCGCGTGCAGGTGACGTTCGCGCGGTCGCAAAAGGACAAACTCGAGCGGGTGATGACGCGGATCGTCTACGTCACCCTCGGGAAGGAAGATCCGGCAAGCGAGAGCGGAGAAGCGGCTCCCGCCGGCCGTGAAGAATTGGGCGGAGCAGAGGCCGGCGACCAGGACGAGATACAACCCGACGTGGAACCGATGGCGAGCGGCCGCATGGTGGAAGAGGATCTCCTGCCGCTGCCCACGCCGGGACAGGGACGGGCCTACTGGCAACAGATCAGTGTGCTGGTCAGTCGAAGCTGGAGCAGGACGGCCCGCCGTGTGCGGCATTCTCCGTCCAGCGAGACCGTCCGCGTCCGCTTTCGCCTGTATCCCAGCGGACGGGCGCAGCTGATTGAAATCGAAAAAGGATCGGGGGCGCGCGAGATCGACGAAGCCGGCATTTTCGCCGTCGTCCATGCCCAGCCCTTTCCTCCCTTTCCCGACGACGTCGGGACAGAGCCGGTCGACGTGCATGTGCGGATGCGGACGGGAGCCAAGGTCGGCTCGCAGGACACGCGGTCCGTCACGAATCCACAGCCGATCAGTCCGAAGACCGGCACGGTGACACCCAAAAAATGATCGAGCCCCGGCATGTTGTTTGACCAGGAGGGCAGGATGAGGACAGGGCGGATATTGATCTCGACATTGAGTGCATCAAGGCGAAGAAACCGTGAAGCGTGAAGAGCTTCTCTCGTCTATCTCGTCTGTCAGGTCTGTCTGGTCTATTTCGTCGGTTGACCCACCAGATAGACAAGATAGACGAGACAGACCAGATAGACCAGTTTCATGAAAGCCATGGTGCTCAGCCGCCCGGGCGATGTGTCCGGCAGCCCCTTACAGTTACACGATTGCCCCATATCGGAGCCTGGTCCCGGCCTGGTGCTGGTAAAGGTCCATGTCTGCGGCGTCTGCCGGACGGATTTGCATGTCGTGGAAGGGGAGTTGGCGGACGTGAAGTTGCCGATCATTCCCGGCCATCAAGCCGTGGGCACCGTCGCGCGTCTCGGCCCAGGCGTGAGCGAGGTCAGGATCGGCGATCGGGTCGGCATCGCCTGGCTGCAAGGCACGTGTGGTCATTGCGAATTCTGCTCCGGCGGCAGAGAGAATTTGTGCAGGCAGGCGCGATTCACCGGTTACCAGGTAGATGGAGGCTATGCGGAGTACGCCGTCGTGCCGGCCCGCTTCGCCTATCCGATCCCGGCGGTCTTTTCAGACGACGAAGCCGCGCCGTTGCTCTGCGCCGGCATCATCGGCTATCGCGCGCTGCGGCTCAGCGGGATCAAGCCCGGCCAGCGGCTTGGATTGTATGGTTTCGGCGCGTCGGCGCACATCGCCATTCAGATCGCGCGTCATTGGGGGTGTGAGGTGTACGTGAGTTCGTTGAAGGCAGAGCATCAAGCGCTCGCGCAGCAACTGGGCGCCCGCTGGGTCGGCGGAGCCACCGACAGTCCGCCGGAGACGTTGCACGGGTCCATCATCTTCGCGCCGGCCGGTGAACTGGTCCCCCCTGCCTTGCGCGCGCTCGAGCGAGGCGGCACGCTCGCGCTGGCGGGCATTCACATGTCGCCGATTCCCTCGCTGGATTACGATCGCGACCTGTTCGGCGAGCGGGTGCTTCGGAGCGTCACCGCCAATACGAGGCAGGACGGCGTGGATCTCTTGCGCGAGGCCGCGGCGGTCCCGATCACCCCCCACACGGTGCGCTTTCCCCTTGAAGAGGCGAATCAGGCCCTCCAAGCTCTGAAAGCGGGATCCTTTCAAGGGGCGGCAGTCCTCTCCATGTGATCTAGCCACCAGGCCCCCCCGCTATGGTAGATTGAAAAGCCATGTCTCGAACGATTGCACTCATCATCGCCGCTATGGTGCTGGGAACCGGCGCCGCCGCATCGGCGCTGGAATTCACGGCCGATCGCGTCACGAAGATGGACGGACGGACGGTCAAAGCCATCGTCTACTATCGCGACAACATGTGGCGGATCGAGCATCACGCGATGGGGCCGGTCAACGTCAGCATTGTCCGAAAAGACAAACAGGTGGTGTGGCTCCTGCTGTCGCGCATGAAGCACTTCAAGACCATGCCCTACAGCGCCGATCAGGATTTGTTTGTCACCGAGAAGCTTGAGGGCGAAGTGTCTCGGGAGGAAATCGGCCAGGAGACACGCGAGGGTCATCCGACGGTGTTATACGAGGTCACGACGAAACAGGGCGAACGGACGGAGGTGTATTACCAGTGGGTGGCGACCGATATTCATTTTCCGATGAAGTTGGCAAAAAAAGACGGGAGCTGGATTGTGGAGTACCAGCATGTGAAGATGCGGTCGGTCTCGGATTACCTCTTTCAACTGCCGGTGAATTTTCAGCCGCTCGAGGAGTTCAAGAAGGACCAGACCACGGAACCCGAGAAGCAGGGGATGTAAGTCACAAGGAGGTCACATCGTGCGCAGGGGAAGCATCATTACGAGTGCCGTCATCGCAGGGTTGCTGGGAGTGGGCGGATTGGTTCACGCGTTGGATGTCGCCGACGTCACCCGCGAGTGGACCGCCGAAGGAAAAAAACTCGCCGCCGAACGAGTGAAGCTGCCGGCGCATGACGAGATGGTCCGCATTCCGGCCGGACCCTTCATCATGGGCAGCGACAAGAAGGTGGACAGGAACGCCTATCAGCCGGAGTTCCCCCAGCGGAAGGTCTCTCTGGACGCGTACGACATCGACAAGTTCGAAGTCACGACCGTGCAGTTCCTCAAGTTCGTCCTGGCCACGAATCGCGCTCCCTTGATCGATTGGCAATATGACGGCGGCAATTTCCAGGAGACGATGGTCAGCCATCCGGTCATGCACGTGTCGTGGTTCGACGCCGACGCCTATTGTCAGTGGGCCGGCAAGCGCCTGCCGACGGAAGCGGAGTGGGAAAAAGCCGCGCGCGGCGAAGACGGAAGAATTTACCCCTGGGGCAATCAGATGGCGGGACTGTCGCGGGCGAACTTCGGACGCACCGGCCTGTCAGGTCCCGTGCGTGACCGTCCCGAGCGCCTGCTCCTCTATCCGCCGATCATCTCCGTGGACAAGTACGACAACGCCGTGAGTCCGTACGGCGTCTTTCAGATGGCCGGGAACGTCGCCGAGTGGGTGGCCGACTGGTACGATCCCAAGTACTACGCGACCGCGCCGGAGAAGAATCCCAAAGGGCCTGAGACAGGCACGCAGCGGAGTTTCCGCGGCGGAGGCTGGATCGACAGCACCCCCAGCGTCCGGGTCGCGCAGCGCAACGGGACCGATCCGAACACCAAGATGAACTGGATGGGATTCCGCTGCGCGCGGGATGTGAAAGAAGCAGGCGAGACGCCCGAAGCGAAGCCGCAACAGACGAGCCTGCGATGAGCGCGGTGGTCGAACCGGCGGGATGAATAAACGGAAACTGCTCGCAAAGGCCCTGAGCGGTTCAAAGAATCTTCGGTTCCTCGAAGCCGTAGCACTGGCTCACGCATTTGGGTTTCGCCTCTCACGAACGAAGGGAAGCCACCATATCTTTGTCCATCCGAATGTCCGAGAGTTGGTAAATCTGCAGGAAGTTCATGGTAAGGCCAAGCCATACCAGGTTCGCCAATTGCTTGAGATCGTCGAACGCTATGATCTAGAATTGGAGCCAGGTGAGGAATCGTGAAGGACTACCACATCAATATCTTTTACAGCGAGGCGGATGGCGGTTACATCGCCGACATTCCGGACCTCGAAGCCTGTTCGGCTTTTGGGAAAACCCCTGCCGAAGCGCTGAAACAAGCGGAGGTTGCCAAGCGAGCATGGCTGGCTGCCGCACGTGCCGAAAAGAAGCCCATTCCGAAACCCCGATATCGCCCGGCTATTTATCAAACAGGCACCTGACCCTATGCTCGCGCTGCGCACAGGACGTGAAAGAGGCGGGTGAGTCGCCCGAGGCGAAACCGCAACAGGCGGGCTTGCGGTAGGGGCGGATTCAGAAGAACTTTTTGATACCCCGTCAGGCGGGAGTTTTCCGGTCGAGCAGCGTGCGAGCCCGCTCGCTGCACTCTTTGACCAAAATCCCCATCTTCGGATGCGACGGTTCGAGGTCGATCGGCCAGTCATGTCGGCGGAGGCGTTCGCTGGCCGTGGGCCCGATCGAGGCCACGACCATCTTCTTGAGCGCCGCTCGAAACGACTCGACCTTCTCATCCTGCTCCAACACCTGCATGACATGGTCGACTTGAGCCGCGTTGGTGATCAGCAGCACTTGGACCTCGCCGGCGATCACGTGATCAAGCGCCCGCCGCAGCGGCGCCAGATCTTCCGGCAAGGCCCATTTGTAAATGGGCACTGGAAACACCTCGGCGCCCCGCTGTTTCAACGCTTCCAGCAAGTCCGGATTCGAACCACCGTCTCCCCGCACGGCGACGCCCCGTCCTTCGACCGGCCGGTCTACGTCCAGTACCTGCGCTGGATGGGGATGGTCGTGCGGGGGCGGTTCGGCGTGGCGCTCGAGTGGCGGCGGCCGGTCCTCGACGTCATCGGCGACCGGCTGTGGCTCACCATGGTCGTCTCGGTGGCGGCGGTGCTCCTGACGTGGACGCTCGCGCTGCCGATCGGGATCTACTCGGCGGTGCGGCAGTACTCGATCGGCGACTACGTCGCCACGTTCGTCGGATTCATCGGGATCGCGGTGCCGAGCTTCCTCCTGGCCCTCGTGCTCATGTATCTCGGGTTCAAACTGTTCAACGCGAACGTGGGCGGACT
>CAYNLM010000070.1:0-19503 GCA_964398045.1 uncultured Nitrospira sp.
GATCGAGAGTCTTACATCGCGGTAGCCGTTTAAGGACGGGTAGGAGCAAGAAGATGAATCGGGATGCCAGACAAGCCCGGCGTTTTGCCGTCCAGGTTCCAACTCTTTTTGGAGCGGGTTCGGAGAAGAACGAAGGAACCGTGCTGAATCTTTCGGCGCATGGCTGTGCCCTGACGGCTGAGCGGCTTCCGGCAGCCTCTGTCTATATCTCATTGCACATGGATCTTCTGCCCGGCACTGAACCGGTCGTTGTCGAATTGGCTGCGGTTCGGTGGGTATCGGGACATCGCTGCGGGTTGGAGTTTATCCGCATGTCACCCGAGATGACGGCCCGCATCCGCGCGTTCGTTGCTCTGCTCGAAGGAACTCCTTAGAAGCGAAGGAGCGTACTGGATAAGCGCGCTATTACTGCATCGCGACAGCGCGAACCTGGCGATAGACCGTGATGCCGCGCAGAACCTTGTGGATACCGTCTTGGACGAGGGTTGTCATCCCCTCTTGCATCGCGGCGTCTAAGATTGCGGCTGTTCTGGCTTTTGATTGGATCAGACCCTTGATTTCTTCTGATCCCGCCAATAGCTCATGCAGGGGAATGCGCCCTTTGAAGCCGGACTTGTTACAGATGTCACAGCCTCGTCCTCGATATAACGTCCAGTCGTCGTTGTGCGCGATGCCAAGTCTGTCCCAATAACGCGCCCCATACCCTTGGACAAGCTCGTCATATTCTTGGCGAGTCGGATGGTAGGCCTCCTTGCACTGTTCGCAGATCCGCTTGCAGAGGCGCTTGGCCACCACCCCTAACATGGCATCGGCAAAATTGAAGGAGTCGCAGCCCATGTCGAGCAACCTGGTGACCGTCTCCACGGCGCTATTGGTATGCAAGGTGCTCAGGACCAGATGGCCCGTCAGCGAGGCCTCGATCGCAATATCGGCCGTCTCCTTATCGCGCATCTCCCCGATCATAATGACGTCCGGATCGGCCCGCAAAAACGCGCGCAGCGCCGCCGCGACGAGTTCCCCAAGGATCTCTGTAATGGATCCACCGTTGGCCCGGCCGGTCACGACGAGAAAGTATTGTTCTATGTCGCGCCGAAGCCCGACGGAAAACCGGATGGTGTAACCGGGGAAGGCGCGGCGAATATCGAGCCCTTTTTCCAAGTCGTGAGGGTCGTTGATGACGATGTCCAGGACGGTCCCCTGGCGCTTGAAGGGGATCCATACATTCTTTTTTAGGTAATCCAGGCTGAGGTTTTTCAGGAGGTCAGGATCTATGACGGTCCGTTCAATAGGCGACATAGGGGCACTGATAAAACTCGCTCAACGCCGCCCCAAGATCGTCCTTGGGGACATGATATTTGTCGAGCAGAATGGTTTCCAGGTCCACGCCGCGCGACAACGCTTCTTGCACCGCTGCCTCCAGATCGCTCTGACTCAACAGTCCACGGTAGGCAAGACAATCCAGCAGACTGCGTTCCATTGCCCGTCGAAATAGTTTGGCCATGCTTGTCTTGTTCTGGAGATGGCTTCAATGACCGACCGATTTCCATTCGTGCTGACACTGCGCATGGCTATTCTATCTCATCCTTTTTGATTCACAATAAGAAAGGCTCTCTCTGTCACCTTGGTCGGGACGGTGCATGCGATGCAGGTCTTTCCGCCATTGCAGACCTTTGAGTCAGCCCGGTGCAGTCCGCTTTACGGCATCGCTCGATTTGAACTGTTCGATGAGTCCGGCTCCCTCCCGGTCGAAACTCTTGGAAGCTGTCATCCGGCCGCGATGGATTTGCCTCACGACGGGGAGGTAGTTGAATTGACAGCCGAGATCCATGTCTTCGCTCCTGTGGATCGGACAGAACGAGTGCTCGAAGCGATTGCGCAGGCCATCACTTGTTCGGCAATTCCACAAGAGCCCTGTGCCGCCTGCTGCCTACCTCCTTTTCTGGTCATCCTCAACACCATGACAGAATGTGTAGAATGATGACTCAAGACCTGCGGGTCTTTCTTTGGCGGGGAGTAGTTCCTCGAAGGAGGAGAACATGGAGAAGGTCCCAGAATCTCGGCGTCGGCGACATGGGGAGGACTGTCCTTGGAGGAGGGGCGCAGCCTTACCTGTCTTGCTGATCGGGTGGTCGGCCTTTCTCGTGCCGCCGGCGAGCGCGAGTCACCAAGGACATGAAGGTCACGCGGTCGAGGACACCTATGAGCCGTTCGGAACGGGATACCAGGTCCCGGGTGCATCCTTTCAGGTCTTCCTGTCTCAAGGCAAAGAAGGTGCAGCGCTTGACCATGTTCAAGCCGAGGCGGCTGTCCGGACGGTTATCGATGCTTTCACCTTCATGCTGCACCATCGGAGCGACTATCCGCGATTCGATGAAAGCGTCAAGAAAGACGCGCTGCAACAGGTCATCATTGAACCCACGGTCGTCAATCAGGAGGGAAAGGCATTTCCGTTTCTGGTCGCGCGCACGAAAGACCCGGGCCGCGTGAAGCTGCTGATCAGCGCCTCGTCGCTAAGAGATAAGGGGTATCTGCACCATCCCGAGCGCCTTGTTCCTGCGCTGGCCAGAGAGTTCCAATGGGTCGCCAGTAAAGCGGATACCGCCCCGAAACCCAAGACGGTCACAGGCGAACGAGATCTCGCACGCGCGCCGATCCGGACAGACAAAGAGATTCAGGAGTTCTCCGGTGAAGAACGCGTAGACATCCTTCGACAATTGTTCGGCACGTATCTGAGAACGATCGATGATCAGAAGAGCTTGGCAGGGCAGCCGTATTACGAGGTCGGCACCACGACGCTGGTTCCGCCGACGCAACCGGATTCCACGATCAAGCTCTATGATGTTCGGGTGCGGGAAGCCTTGCAGAAGATCGTGCGCGACCCGTATTTCATGGAGCGGGCTCCCAAAGCGGTCCGCAGCCTGCTCAATGGAAAAATTTGGAACGTCTCGTTCGTCAAGATCGATCAGCGGGATTGGGCCACGCGCACACGCGTGCTTCCCGAAGACAAAGCGGTGGTCGTAGGAGAACCGGGCCGCACGATCCAACCGGCGACGATCTTGGTGAATACGTACCGGACGGCCGCGCCGGATGATCCGTTTTATCGGGATACCAAAGGACTGCCCATGGGCGCGCTCTCGGCGGACCAGCTTGCGCTCGTCATCGCGTCGGAAATCGAACTCAACATCATCGAGAAGTCCATGAGGGGGCATGTCGCTCAGGATGAGCTCACGGCGCCCAAGTGAGTGCCGGAAGGCGCATATACTGCCCCGCCGGCAGGATAGGATGGGAACGGGGAGCAGCCCGCGGCAGTGAGGGCGCTGGCCACCGCGTTGGCGCGACGCTCGGAGAGTTGCTGGTTGACGCTGGCACTGCCTTGGTCATCGGTATGTCCGAGGACATGGACCATGGTGCTGTCATATTGTTTGACGATGCCGCCCAGTTTCGCCAACGCGTTGCTGAACGACGGCTTCACGTCGGAACTCCCGCTGGTGAATGAGGCTTCACGTTTGAGATCGACTTCAATCGAATTGTCCGTAAGCTTCTTCAACTCCACGTCATGATTGGCCAGTTCCTTCGACAGTTGTTCTTCGATGGCCTTCTTTTGCTTGTCCATATGGAGCCCGACGCCCCCGCCGGCCAAGACGCCCACGGCTGCGCCGATCGCGGCGCCCCGTCCGCGGTTCTCCTTACCTCGATGAGTCGAGGCACAGGCGGTCGGCACAGGACCGTCGCCCGCGCTTCCGTAATTGTTATCGGGGGCAGTATACAAGCGCCGCAGCGTGAGGTAAGCAAACTAGGTCTTTGTGTTTCCCTTCCGCCCCATCGTGGTGCGTTTCACGAGGAGGTCGGGCACAGGTGCGCGTGAGCTGTCGCGCGGGGAGCCGGAGGAAATGCCGCATCAGCGGGTGCGGTATGGAGGGGGGAAGAAGAGCGAGATGTAGGAAATGTTGTGCTCCCAGAACCAGACGCTGACGAAGCCGACCAACGTGACCGTGGGAAGAATCAGGGCGGCGAGACCCGCCATGTCCAGCATGGTGATGGAGTGCGTCGTCAACTCGCAGGTCCCGTCTTCTCCGCGCTTGACGGCGCGAAGAAGGAGGGCCGCGTTCACCGCGTTACTTTTGAAGTGGAAAGAGTACGCGTCACCGATGAACGGAATAGCTCCGATGAGGCCATTTTTTAGTTGGTTGAACCCCATATAGGCCACTAATCGCCAGGGTATCTTCAATTGCCGAGCAATCACCAAAATTGCCGCCCCCAGCAACGTCGCGATCGCATCTCCGATAATGGGAAGGAGGCCGAGGAGAGGATCCACCCCGACTCTCATCCGTGTTCCCGGCAGGCGGAGGATATCATCGAGCACGTGAGCGATCGCTTCGGCGGTCTGCTCTTTCGTGCGGACCATGGCCATAGCAGCAGTCTACGCTCTGTCAGCCGGTAAGGGAAGGCATGATGGGAAGGCAAGAAGAGAGCCGCCGCTAACCGGCGGCGGCTCATCGGCTTCAGCTCATCTTGATGGGAATCTGCTCTCGGATGTGCTTGAGAAGCGGCTCGACATCCTCCTCGCTGTAGTAGTGCTTCCGGATGCCTTCCCGCAACACGTCGATGGCTTCATTTGCCAGGTCCTTCGCCATCACCTCATTGTGCGCCGTGTGCAAATAATCCTGCCCGGCATGAAGTCAAGAGGCTTCGTTGGGAGGCAGCGGCTCAACCCGCTCAGCCGTTCACGGGCTCCGAGGATCCATGAGCCGTCGGCGCTTCAACTCGGCGGGTGTTGCCGTGCAGGGAGCCGCAGTGCCCTGCACGGCCCAAGGTGGTTACTTCATCTTCCGGGGGTTTTGGTACACCATGAGGTGAGCATAGGGAGTCCCTTCGAACATGATGTAGACGCCGGAGGGGTTGGGGGCAGTCGGGAGCTTCGTGGCTGCTGCATCGAAGGGCCACATGACCATCCAATGCGGGGGTTCCTTCACCACCTTGGCTCCTTCTCCCGCCATGACGACCTTCCCGTCTTTTTCGAAGTGGGAACCGCCGTGAGCCATGGAGGCGATGCCGGGTACGGTGTTGGTCGGTTTTGGCGCGTTGTTCATGAGATCGGTCATCCATTGGTGAACGGCGGCGTCCATGCACATGGGGTCAGGATCCGGTAAATTCATCACGGTCGGGATGCAGGTAAAGCCGTTGCCGCTTTTCTTGGTCTCGGTCAGCTTGCCGTCGGCGCCGTAGATCATGACGCCGGCCTCTTTCGAAATGTGCGCCGGGGCTGCGCTCAGCGCCAACGCCGTCTGCTCCTGCTCGGACATCGCTTTGACTTCTTTGATGGCGGCGCCTTTTTTAGACGGCTTGTCGCCGGCGCTGGTGATCGCCGGGAGCATGAGGGCACTCGCGACCGCAACGGTGAGCATGAGGCGATAAGTCATGGTCTTCTCCTGGGTGAAGGTGGATGTACGAGACAGGACTACTAAGCTAGCGCCATAAGACGGAGAAATCTACACGGTGAATCACGAGGGCGTGGTCGCGTGCGGCATTATGACGGCCGGTTCGATTCGACGATGCGGAACCGGACTTCATCCACCTGTGTATAGGCGGACGTCCGCTCTCCCGCAAACAGGCCGCAGCGGTAGAGGCCCGGTGTCCATCCGGTGGCCAGAGGCGATAACATGAAGTAGCCGGATTGGTCATTCATGGATGTCATGACGTGGTCTTGTGCGACAACCCGCTGCTCTCCAGTCATCTCGGAGGTTTCCAGGACGCATCGTGCCGTGAGCGGCACCGCATCGTACGAGGCCGAGACCAGTCCAAACACCAAGTAGATCTCTTTTTGTGTGGTGGGAAAACTGTCAGCCGGATTCAGCGGAATAAATTCATGGGCCCCCGTGGGAAAATCATCGCGGATGACCTGGCTAGCCGGAATGACAAATCGAAACCAGCTGAAATCGGCGTCTCGGCCCATGAGCGCCGCCCCTGTCTCCAGCGGCTTCTGTGGTTTCATCCGCTCCATGGCTTTTGCCAAGAGCTCCTCCTCCGACGGGCCGGTGGAGCGAGACGGATCGCCGGATGGGGTGCCGGCCGCTGCCTCCGCAGCTTTTGCGTTCGCCAATTCAGGAACATGGGGGCGAACCTTGTCGAGCCACCGGGCCAGTTTCTCTTTATCGAGCACACGGGTTCCCGCCGGCAGTGGCACATCCTTGTTGCTGAGTCCAAACTCCACGGCGGCGTCATAAAGAATCTGAAAATGGACGAAGGCGTCTTCCCATTGCTCCAACTCCACCAGACATTGGCCCATGCGAAAGACTGTATCCGCATAATCCTCTTCGCTGGGATTCAGATTGAGCACGCTTCCGAAGAGGTCCAGCGCGTCCTTGCACCGGCCGAGCTGCATGAGGGTCAGCCCTAATTGATGGGTGGCCAAGGGATCCTTGGGATTGAGGGCCAGCACACGTCGATAGACCGGCTCGGCCTCCTGATAGCGGCCCGCAGCGAACAGCCTCCAGGCATCGGCCCGAATGGAAGCCCATTCCTTCAGCTGCGTCGCAGTCGCATCCGGCGTGAGCGCGGGGGCGAAGCGCCGGCCTCGATCCATGGATTCATAGATGACGGATCGCAGATTCTTGGCCGGCAGTTCCAGCGGAGAGCCGGGTGGCACGTGTTGCAACACATATTCTACGTCGGCATCCGCGCCTTGATAATCCAGCACATCAAACCGCGCCCGGGCCATCGCCAAGCGCCAGCCCAGCAAATCCGGGACGAGTTCCACCGCCTTGCGATAGGCGTCCAGCGATTCCTCGAGGCGATCGAGTTTGCGAAGTTCTTGCGCCAGCCGCAGATGAACCAAGGGATTCCGGACATCGACTTGCGCCATGCGTTGCAACTCGGCGACGGCTTCCTCTCCCTGCCCCCACCGAATCAACACACTCCACTTGGCCCAGCGGACGTCCAACGCGGCGGGATCTCTGGCGAGGAGCGTTTCATAGGCCTGCACCGCGTCTCGGGGACCCCGGGACGTCGCGAGAATATCGCCGCGCAACTTGTACAGCGCGAGCGCGTCGGGATGGGCGTGAATTCCTTCGTCAAGAATGTCGAGCGCGGGGCTGACCGCACCGCTGTCCCACACCGCCTTGGCGTGTTCGGCGACTTGATATTCAGAAAATATCTGTAGATCCTGCGCCGACGCGCCGGTTCCCATCGCCGCGGCACACATGAGCGATAGGGCCAGCCGCCTGGCGATAGAGTGATAGGGCCGGTGAATCGGCACAGATCGCTTGGGCATTCTGCGGGGGCTCACAGGTTCAAGATACACCGTGACGTTGGAATACGCCACCAGACCTTCGTCGTCCTGTCCAGGATCGGGAGTCGTTCAGTCTCTTGAGAGTCACGACAAGAGAAATGGATTCGCGCGCTCGCGCAAACATCCGCGCCAAGTCATGCGCGCGTCTTCCTGCGCCGTGTGGTCCGGCGGGCCTGTCGTCCCTCAGAACTGCTCATGTCATGAGGACCGATCTAACTAACGCTCTTGCGCAAACAGGGGGACCGAGAGGGCCACCTGTTGTCCGCACATTCTCGTATGGGTTTCCGTCCGTATGTCTTCCTTGGTTTTGAGATTGGGATTGAACACCCTGGATATGATGGTGAAGCTTCCTTCCGGAACAGTAACGGTCTTGGTTTCTCCTTTTTGGATCTTGTCATGCCAATGGTCTTTCCCTCCAATGAGGATCTCAACGTCAACTGGTTCGGTATCTGCTTTGAACCGACAAGCCACGTCGGCCGAGAATGCAGGAATACTCCAGAGGCCACTACCGAAGGCCACGAACAGCGCGATCCATGTCTTGGTCTTGTCTTGCACTGTGGCGCCCTCCCTTGTGATGAATGAGAGATGCAAGCCCATGCCGGTATTCAGCATAACCAGGACGGCCCGGCCATTCCTGCTAGGGAAGTCACCAGTTATCGCGGGGCTTGAATTCACCCGTTGAAAACTCCAGACTCGTGACCCGTCATGCCGGATGAAATACAAGACGGATCGTCGCTGAACGAGGGAACGACCGCGGGCGTGCGCGAGCTGGTCGATGCGGTCTACCGGTCCGAATCCCGCCGTGTGCTTGCCACTCTGATCAGACTGCTCGGCGATTTTGACGCCGCCGAAGAGGCGCTGCACGAGGCCTTTGCCGTGGCGGTCGAGCAGTGGTCGCACAAGGGCGTCCCGGCCAATCCAAGCGCATGGCTCGTCTCGACCGGCCGCTTCAAAGCCATTGACGGCATGCGCAAACGCGCCCGGTATGACGCGTCGTTGACCCAACTCGCCAAGGAACTGGAATCCAACACCGGTGACACGACTGAAGGGGACGAGGAGGCTGTCGAAGATGACCGGCTCCGGCTGATCTTTACCTGCTGCCATCCCGCCTTCCAGCCGGACGCGCAAGTGGCGATGACGCTGCGTGAAGTATGCGGCCTCGCGACCGAAGAGATCGCGCGCGCCTTCCTGACGAAGCCTGCCACGGTGGCCCAGCGGATCGTGCGGGCCAAGGCCAAGATCCGCGACGCGCGGATTCCCTACGTCGTGCCGTCCGAGACGGATTTGCCCGACCGGCTGGACGCGGTGCTGCGCGTCGTCTACCTCGTGTTCAACGAGGGGTACTCCGCTTCATCCGGCGGGTCGCTCACGCGGCATGATCTCTCGGGCGAAGCTATTCGTTTGGGGCGGCTGCTGACCGCGCTGCTTCCGGAGCCGGAAGCGGTGGGGCTCCTGGCTCTGATGCTGTTGCACGACTCGCGGCGCGGCGCGCGCTCCTCGCCCACGGGCGAGTTGATTCTCCTGGCCGATCAGGACCGCTCGCTGTGGAACCGGGATCAGATTGTGGAAGGAGTCTCGTTGGTGGAACGGGCGCTGTCGTCGCGCCGCATCGGAGCGTACACCGTGCAAGCGGCCATCGCGGCCGTGCATGCCCAGGCGCCCAGCGCAGCCGCCACGGACTGGGCCCGGATCGTCGGCCTCTACGATCTGTTGCTGCAGGCCGAACCGTCGCCCGTGGTCGAGCTGAACCGCGCGGTGGCGGTGGCGATGCGTGATGGGCCGTCTGCGGGTCTTGTGCTTATCGACGCCATCCTCGCCCGCGGCGAACTGGCGAATTATCATCTCGCGCATTCCGCGCGGGCGGATCTCTGCCGCCGATTGGGGCGTACGGCCGACGCCCGAATGTCATACGAACGGGCGCTACGCCTCACCCAGCAGGAACCGGAGCGGCGGTTTCTCGAGCGCCGGTTAAGCGAGTTGGACTGAGAACACCATTACATGTTCGACTTCCACAATCAACCCGGGCTCGCAGACTGCCCGTTCCCATGTTCGCCCGTTGGTCCGCCCCACCGGGCGGACTTTTTTGAGTCACCGCGCACGATTTCTTCCAGAAACCTTATGGGCGAGGTCTCCATGATGGGCTCATGAGTGAGCCGGCTGGGGGACGTGCTAGGTGCTTTTGACTGTCGGAATTCGTTTCATTGAAAGAGGGTCGCAGGTGCCGGTCTTGGTCATTTTGAAGGAGACGAATCAGCTGGTAATGTGTTTCTTATGAATCAGACTAGCCGGCTCCATTTCACGGGGTTTGATGCCGTTTTGTTTGACTTGGACGGCGTCATCACCAAGACGGTCGTCTTGCACGCCGCCGCATGGAAGCGGCTGTTCGATGAGTATCTGAAAGGACTGGCCGCACGCACGGGATCCTCATTTGAACCATTCGATCTTGAACGGGACTATCGATTGTACGTGGACGGCAAATCACGATACGACGGGGTCAGGACATTTCTCGAATCGCGCGGCCTGACTCTTCCGCGCGGCACGCCCGACGACGGCCCTGGCATCGAGACCATCTACGGCTTGGGGAACAAGAAGGATGAATACTTTGAAGCGCACTTGCGAGAGACCGGCGTGGTGGTCTACCCTGGGACTGTGCGGTACCTTCACGTCGCAAGGGCTGCCGGCTTGAAAACAGCCGTGGTGTCGTCCAGCCATCATTGCCGGGAAATCATCGACGCTGCCGGCTTGGCCGCGCTGTTTGAGACGCGCATCGACGGCCATGAGATCGACCGTCTTCATCTCCCCGGAAAACCCGCCCCCGATACGTTTTTAGAAGCGGCCCGGCGTCTGGACGTCCCGCCGGCGAAGGCGATCGTGATTGAAGATGCCCAAGCCGGGGTTCAAGCCGGGCACGTTGGAGGATTCGGCCTCGTGATCGGGGTCAACCGGGGGGACCAGGCTGAAGCCCTCCGACAACACGGGGCGGATATCGTCGTGGCTGATTTGGCCGAATTGTTGTCGTCCGGGCAGGACCAGGATGCTGTTCTTCATATGGATCGCTTATGATTCATCGGCCGCGCTTCCATCCGCCTCCTCATATCTACCCTCCCGATGAGTGGCATCTCATCGAAAAACGATTCATGCCAGATTTGCTCGAGCAAGGCGAGACCATGTTTGCGCTCGGAAACGGCTATCTCGGGATGCGGGGCTGCTTCGAAGAAGGGGGACCGATCGGTCAAAACGGCACGTTCATCAACGGTTTTTATGAGAGCTGGCCTATTGTGTACCCCGAAGACGCCTATGGCCTCGCGACCACCGGGCAAACGATCGTCAATGTCACGGATACCAAAATCATCAAACTGTATGTGGACGATGAACCGTTCTGGCTGCCTCATGCCAATGTTCGGAGTTTCGATCGGCGCCTGAACATGCAATCCGGGACGCTCGATCGCGACATTGTGTGGGAAACGCCGGCCGGCAAGCGGGTCTCGATCCGGTCGCGCCGGCTGGTGTCCTTCGAGCACCGGCATCTTGCCGCAATGTTCTATCAAGTGACGCTCTTGAATGCGGCCGCTCCCGTCGTGCTCTCCTCCGAAATGATCGCAAACGAGCCCGAACCGCAGCGAGCCAACCATGATCCGCGACAAGCCAAGGTGTTCACCGAGAAGGTGCTGGATCACCGGCTCAGCTATGCCAAGGGGCAGCGGATCGTCCTGTGCCACGCGACCAATAAGAGCCGGATCATTCTCGCGTGCGCGATCGATCATGCGCTCGACACCTCCTGTCAGACGACATGGGAAACCCGCTATACGGAGGATGCGGGCCAAGCCGTCGCGACGATTGATGCTGAGCCCGGTCGCCCGATCACCCTGATGAAGTACATGGCCTATCATACGAGCCGCACGGCGCCGCCCGAGGAAATGTGCGCACGTGTGGAACGCACGCTGGACCGGGCGGTCGCCGACGGGTTCTCCCCTCTGCTCGCGAGCCAAGAGCGGTACATGCGCGACTTCTGGCAACGAAGCGATGTCGAGATCACGACGAACCCTGCGCGGGCGCGGATGTCAACCACTGCCGTTCAGCAAGCCATTCGGTTCAATCTGTTCCACATCCTGCAAGCAGCCGCCCGCGCGGAGATGAAGCATGGAGCGGTTGAGTGACGAGGCGCTCTTTCCAGAAATTCGGAATGTCCCATTAAATGCTTCGGACTTCGCATCCACGAGCACAGTCATCAGTCATTGGGCATCCGATCCACAACACGGTCCCACTCCTTGATGGCTGGTTTGACATGGTGGTCGAGATGAGTCAGGGCCACATAGAGTCGTCCTTCATACTCATCTCGCTTCTCATCTGCGGGCGAAAGAGGTTTCAAGATCGCGACAAGTCCCCGAATCTCCTCGATGGTCTCAAGAATTTCATCAAAGTGGTTGTCCAGCAGAGAACTCGATGGCGTGAGGAAGGAACCTGTTTCAGCAACCATTGACCGCCCTCGTTTCTTAATCATGGCGCTTCCCTTTCTTCAGCCGTCGCTTCAAGTTCTCAACGGTGTATGCCCCAGCTTTGATCTCGATTTCCCAATGGCGGACGAGGCTCAGATCAGGAGTAGTGCGCTGGCGTTCGAGCGCAATTTTGATTTGATGATCCGTCATCCGCTGTCTCAAGCCTTCTAGGCGGATTCGTAACTTCTTGTTGCGCCCCATGCCTTACTCAGACCGTACCTTTGTTTCTCGAATAATGTCAACGGGTGTTGCCTCATTGACGCATAGTGATTGAATAAGGCTGAGCAAGGGAACGCTGGAATATCACCTGGTTATAAATTGCTGTCAAGCATCTGATCTGCCGTGAACATGCCTTACGCATCGCCTGTCGATTTCGGTTTGTCTCGACGACTATCTTATGTCTTATGTCGCAGGAGAAAGGAGCTGATGGCTGATGGCGGGAATAATGAGAAGAGCTTATAGCTGATAGCCCAAACAAGTCCCAGCCTGGCGCCTCACGTTTCCTGCTTCACGTGTTTGTGCCATAGACCATAAGCCATACGCCATATGCCCTTTTCGGAGGAGGCATCCACATGAAATACCTGTTGCTGATTTACGGTGACGAGAATGGGTTGAGCGAGGCCGAACGGAAAGATTGTTACGTGGAATCGACGCAACTGGCGCAGGACCTTCACGCAAACGGGCAGTATCTGTCCGCCAACCCGTTGCAGCCGACGGCCATGGCGACCAGCGTCCGGGTGCGTGACGGCAAACGGCTGGTGACCGACGGGCCCTTCGCGGAGACCCGCGAACAACTGGGCGGCTACTTCCTCATCGACGCCAAGAATCTCGACGAGGCGATCGCCGTCGCTGCGCGGATTCCCATGGCACGCAAGGGGACGGTCGAGGTGCGGCCAATCATCGAGATTCCGGGGCTGCCTGGGTAAACGAAGAGCATATGGCTGAGGGCTTATAGCTGATGGCACGAACAAACGACGTGTCTTGTGAAGCGTCGTTCGTGAAATGAAAGACGGGGGAGTTCCTGCGAGATACGTTTCACGAGAGACGAACGACGATCTTATGTCAACGGAGGTTGTCGCATGAAATACATGTTGCTGGTGCATCATAATGAAGACGCCTTCGACAAGGTCAGCGAATCTACGCGTCGGCAGATGCTTGCGGAATCGGTGCAGCTGACGCACCATCTCCACAGCAACGGCCAATATCTGCACGCGTCGCCGTTGCAGGAAGCATCGACGGCCCTCATCGTGCGGGTTCGCGACGGGAAACAATTCGTGACCGACGGTCCGTTTGCGGAAACGCGTGAACAACTTGCCGGATACTTTCTGATCGACGCTCAGGATCTCAATGAGGCGGTCCGCATCGCCATGCTGGTTCCCGGGGCAAGAATCGGCACGGTCGAGGTGCGGCGGTGAGAGCAATCTCAGGACTACCGAATGAGTAGCGTCTATGGCATAGGCCAGGCTTCGCGGGGGCCTGTCGATTTCCAGGATCTCGTTCGACAAATAGCTGGAGACTGATTGATTGCGTCGAGTCTGTACGAGAGGAGCCTGGTCATGGCGCACATGCAGAGAATCAGCGCCTGCCTCTGGTTCGATGGGCAGGCGGAAGATGCGGCGAACTTTTACACGTCCATTTTTAAGCATTCCAAGATCGGGACAGTCACACGCTATGGAGAGGTCGGTCCCGGGCCGAAAGGGACCGTCATGACGGTGACGTTCGAGCTGGACGGGCAGGAATTCATGGCTCTGAACGGCGGTCTGGAATTCACGTTCAACGAGGCGGTGTCGTTCATCGTGCACTGCGACACGCAGGAGGAAATCGACGAGTATTGGGAGAAGCTCTCGGCGGGCGGACGAACGGTCCAGTGCGGCTGGTTGAAGGACAAATTCGGCGTGTCCTGGCAGATCGTCCCGACCTTGCTCCGTAAGCTGATGCGCGACGGGGAGCCGGATAAAACCAATCGCGTCATGAAGGCCATTCTGGAGATGGTCAAACTTGACATCAAGCGTCTGCAACAGGCCTATGACGGGCAATGAAGAAGGCGAGTAAGGCCGGTGATAGTGCCAAGACTATCGAAAGGAGCGGGGTATGAGCAGCATACGGTTACTGGTCGGGACACGCAAGGGCGCATTCATTTTGACGTCGGACGGCAAGCGCAAGAACTGGGACATCAGTGGGCCTCATTTCGGGGGCTGGGAAATGTACCATCTCAAGGGATCTCCGGTTGATCCGAACCGGCTCTATGCCTCGCAAACCAGCAGTTGGTTTGGGCAGGTGATGCAACGTTCGGACGACGGGGGAAAGACCTGGAACACTCCTGATGGCACACCCGTACCGACCGCCGGCGCGGACGGGATGCCGCAAGGCGTGAGCAACAAGTTTGTGTACGACACGTCTCCCGGCACCGGCAAGCCGCTCACCACGCACCAGTGGTACGACGGCACGCAACGGCCGTGGGAGTTCAAACGGGTCTGGCACCTCGAGCCGTCCCTGACCGATCCGGACACGGTTTATGCCGGCGTAGAAGACGCCGCTTTGTTTCGCTCGACCGACGGCGGACGGACATGGCAGGAGCTGGCTGGGCTGCGCAGCGCAAAAGGCCAGCTCTGGCAGCCAGGGGCCGGTGGGATGTGCCTGCACACGATCGTGCAGGACCCGAGCCATCCCAGTCGTCTCTTCATTGCCATTTCGGCCGCCGGCGTGTTCCGCACCGACGATGCCGGCCAGACCTGGCGGCCGGTGAATCGCGGCCTGAAGTCCCAGTACGAGCTGCCGGACCCGGATGCCGAGGTAGGCCACTGCGTCCACCGCATCGCGATGCATCCGTCCCGTCCCACCGTGCTGTTCATGCAGAAGCACTGGGACGTGCTGCGTAGCGACGATGCCGGGGAGTCCTGGCACGAAATCAGCGGCAACCTTCCGAGTGATTTCGGCTTTCCGATCGACGTCCATGCCCACGAGCCGGAAACGATTTACGTCGTCCCGATCAAGAGCGACTCGGAGCATTTTCCGCCCGACGGGAAACTACGCGTGTATCGGAGTCGCACGGGCGGCCATGAGTGGGAGGCGCTCACGAACGGGCTGCCGCAGCAAGATTGCTATGTGAATGTGTTGCGCGATGCAATGGCGGTCGACACGCTCGATCCCTGCGGAATCTACTTCGGCACCACCGGCGGGCAAGTCTACGCATCGGCGGATGGCGGAAACAGATGGGCACCGATCGTCCGGGATCTACCCCCTGTTTTGTCAGTGGAGGTCCAGACGCTGCTGTGACGACTGACTTCCAATTGGATTTGCTCCGCCAGTTCAGCAGAATCGTCAAACGTCAACCGTCAACCGAAGGGAAGTAGGACGGCAATCTTCACGAATGACGATTGACGCATGACGAATGACGAGGGAATGTCTAACGTGAGACGCGCAAAACACCGGTGGTACCCGCCATGATTCGAGTCGTACTTCCCGCTCATCTTCGGACGCTCGCGCGCGTGGACGGCGAGGTGCAACTGGACATCGCGGGGCCGGTCACGCAACGCTCGGTGCTCGACGCGCTCGAAGCCCGTTATCCGATGTTGCGCGGGACAATCCGTGAGCACGTCACGCGCCGGCGTCGAGCGTTCGTGAGATTTTTTGCTTGCGAGCAGGATCTGTCCCACGACTCGCCCGATGCCCCGCTGCCCGATGCGGTTGCGACGGGGGCCGAGCCGTTTCTGATCGTCGGCGCCATGGCCGGCGGATAGCTCTAGCCAAGAGCATATGGCTGATGGCTTGTAGCTGATAGGACGGATAAAGAGAGGAAGGCCGACTGCGAGTCATTCCAGATTCGGGTCTTCAGGCCAACTCGAAGGGGTGGCGGATCAAGTATTCCGGACGGCAGCGCACCGTCGTTGACGGGCCGTTTGCGGAGACGAAGGAACTCATCGCCGGATACACGCTCATCCGGGTGAAGGCGAGAGAAGAGGCGCTCGAATGGACTAGACGCTTTCCCAATCCGGCGGTCGATGGGAAGGAAGGCGAAATCGAAGTACGGCAGCTCTTCGAGCTGGAAGATTTCGGTCCCAGTGAGGCCATGGAACGGTTTCGTGGCATGGGAATGAGCGAAAAGAAGTAGTGTAGACACGACCGTCATCATGGGGTCGCACATCAGACGAAGAGACGGAATATGAACACACCAACATCAAAATCCGATTACATCTTGTTTTTTCGGGGCACGGACTGGCGGAGGCTCTCGCCGGAACAATCCCAACAAGAGGGTGCAGTGGCGTTTTACATCTGGACCGGAGGAATGGGTGCGAACTGACGTGATATTCAATCTGTCCCAGGAGGGGAATTATACCATCGTGCTCTTCGCTATGTTCGTGAAGCGTATGATGCCGGCAAACCGGCGACCGGGTGCCGCCGATATCTGGTTCGAAAGCAACAGAAGAGAGCGCTCTCATGAACCCCAGAATCACAGTCATCACGCTGGGCGTCGATGATCTCGAAAGGTCCGTCCGGTTCTATCGCGACGGCTTGGGACTGAAGACGGAAGGCATCGTCGGAACCGAGTTCGAGCACGGCTCGGTCGCATTCTTTGAGTTGGAGGCCGGACTGAAGCTCGCGCTCTGGCCGCGCAAGAGCCTGGCGCATGACTCGAGGCTTCCTCTTGGACAGCCAAGCGCCACCGAATTCTCACTCGGTCACAACGTGTCGTCGAAAGAGGAAGTCAATGTCATGATGGAGCAGGCGCGCCAGGCCGGAGCGGTCATCGTCAAGCCGGCTCAAGAAACCTTCTGGGGCGGCTATGCGGGCTATTTCCAGGACTCCGATCGGCATCTGTGGGAAGTCGCGATGTGCGATGAGAAGGCCATGCCTTTCGACGTCAAGCGGATGGCCTACGGCGGGTTCAAGGTCGTGGTCGACGGACGATAACAGTGAAAGGGCTGTGCGACAAATCTCAAACCATGAGGCCCGCATCACGGTCACTATCGGGACGGCAACGGGCGACGGCCTGTGGCGAGACCTGACCGATGACGCAGGGAGACTCACAATCCACTCAGGGAGGACATCATGACACTCATACGTGCGACGATCGTTGGGCTCTGTCTCGTGCTGGCCGGTTCCGTGGCCCTGGCTAAGGAGCAGAAGCACAAACAGCCGATGGATCCCCAGGCCATGATGGAGCTCTGGAAGAAGCTTGCCACGCCCGGCGAGCCACATAAGCTGTTCGCCGGTCTGGCCGGTAGCTGGACGACCACCACCAAGGAGTGGATGGAGCCGGGCAAGCCCCCGACGGAATCCACCGGCACCGCCGAAATGAAGATGGTACTCGACGGACGTTTCCTCTACCAGGAATACAACGGTCAGATGATGGGACAGCCCTTCTCCGGCATCGGCATCGACGCCTACGACAATATGACCAAAAAATATGTCACGGCGTGGATGGATACGATGGGAACGGGGATCTTCTTCATGGAAGGGACGGCCAGCGCGGATGGCAAGACCATCACGTTGAAGGGCAGTCACCCCGAGCCGGGAGGCGGCAAGATGACCCATCGCGCCGTCTGGAAGATCGTGGACAATAACACGCAGACGTTTGACATGTACGGGGCGCATGGCGGCGGCAAGGAAATGAAGATGCTCGAAATCACCTACACCAGAAAACAAGGGTGACGACCGCCATGCTGGGGCGTCCGGCGCACCGCCCACCCGGTGCGCCGCACCAGTCCCGTGGGAGCACAGAGGGCCGTCGTGTTACACTTTCCGGCACTCCATGTTCGACGTGATTCTCTATCAGCCGGAAATTCCCTCGAACACCGGCAACATCATCCGTCTCTGCGCCAATACCGGCGCAGCGCTGCATCTCGTGAAACCGCTTGGATTCAGCCTTGAGGATAAGCTCTTGCGGCGTGCAGGGCTCGACTATCATGAGTACGCCACGATCACGGTCTATGGGACCTGGGCTGAGTGCACGGATCGTTTCAAAGATCGCCGGCTGTTTGCCGTGTCCACCAAGGGCACGCAACGCTATGACCAGGTTGCGTATGCGGAAGGAGATGCCTTTGTTTTCGGACCGGAGAGCCGCGGGCTTCCGGCGGACATCCTCGCGAGCCTGACCGAGCAGCGGCGCATACGACTGCCGATGGTCGAAGGCAGCCGGAGTCTCAATCTCTCCAACACGGTTGCCGTTGTCGTCTACGAAGCCTGGCGACAGATCGAGTTCGCGAAGGGGCTGTAAAGGAGCAAAGAGCAGATAGCCGATTGCTGATGGCCGATAGTGTGTTGCCGTAAGAATAAGCGGGGATTCTTTCTGGTTCGTGCTGTCGGCTAACGCCATCAGGATTTTAAGGCGTCTCTACAAGTCCTCTTCCGTGAGACAGCGTCCGAAACCCTGTTGCTCCGCATAGTAGTAGGCGTAGTGCATGGCCGCGAGATTCGCGACCCGTTCTTCCGCTTCTTCGCGGCTATCCGTATAGATAATCTTGATCCCGTACCTCGCCGTCAGGGCATCGATGAAATCCAGCAAGCCGTTCTTGTGATATTGGCCCAACCGCCCTCCGCCTTTGCTGTATTGAATGGTGCCCTCGATCACCAGAAAGCGATGCGGAAACGCCAGGAGCGGTTCGAGTTCCCGGAGAAAACGGGGCCGATTGTCGGAGGGGTTTGAAAAAATCGTATTGAACTCATCGACTCGACGGCGTTCGATGCGAAAGATGTCGGGCGCTTCGGCAATCGCATAGTCGCCCGCCGACAAGGGTTCTCGAATGGTTCCGGCAATGCGCACGAGCCCCTGAAACTCATACGGGTGGAGTTCCTTCGTATCGACGAGGACGTGAATGGCCGGCACCATGGTCTTGGGTTGACCTTGGCGAGCGATGGTAATGAGTGACTGTGGCCCTCGGGGGTCCTGGCGGGATCGCTGAGCGGACTGTGGGCGAGGAGGAGCGGAAGGTCGCGTAGGCGGTGTGGTCGTCGTGGCAGGCGTCGTGGGCGTGGAAGAGGTGTGGAGCGTGGCATCGTAACGGGCGCGCGCGCTGGAATCGCTCAGGGTCTGATAGGCCTGGTTAATCAGCTGGGTGCGGGCTTCCGCTTTCCGATGCAGCGCGGGTGAATGGGTGAAACGATCAGGATGCCAGACCTGCATTTGTTCATGCCAGGCCTTTTTGATGTCGTCATTCGTGGCGGTCGGCCGAAGTTCCAGCACCGCATAGTAGTCGGGTTGTCGTCCTTCTCCCATCGTTCTCTCCTGTTGAGGGGAGGAGTGTAGCGGAGTGGGAGGGGGAAGCGCTAGATTGAACGTCTAGCGGAACTCTTTCGACCAGAAGACAAAGAAACCATGCCTGCCGGGTATCGGCGGGCCGCCGCCGCGGTCGGAGTAGATGCCGAAGTTATAGCTGTAATTCAGTTCGATCTGCGAATACCAGGGTGCTCCGCTCGCCGCTCCGCCGCTCACCGCCGGCAGCGAGTCCATGCTGTTTCGGATTCGTCCGTCCGGTCGGAAGCGCACAAGGATTACAAGGGGCGTCGATTTTATTTTTGCGCCGAGGCCTGCCGGCGAGCCTTCGAGCAGGACCCCGAGCGCTACGCCAGCCGCGCCGCGTGATCGTACGGGAAACGCTTCTCTTGCCGGCGGATGCACGGTGAACGGGTGAAGACCTGTGTGGGGGAGTTCAGGGCAATTGTGCTTCAGCTTTGACCTTGAAGTAATCTCCGCCTTTCACCGTTTCGTCATCCGTGCCC
>CAYNLM010000071.1:0-19440 GCA_964398045.1 uncultured Nitrospira sp.
GATTACACACGTTCAAGTTGTTATGTGGCTTCCCGGACTGCATCTGGAAGGTTGGGATATCGTTTTCAAAGACGAAGGGCCTCGGGATCGACCACATGAGGCAACACTTTTAGTGAAGCCGATGCCGGACAAGCTCTAAGCCGACCCTCGAAAGAGCTCAACCTCTGCTTAATCAGATTGTGGGTCTGACAGAGCAGCAGATTCGTAAATGGCAGGTCGCACGTTCAATTCGCGCCGGGGGCACTGTTCTCACCTGACCGACCGCGTCAATCGCTGACACCGGACGCGGCAATCCCGCGTTGACCCTCTCAAGACCTGGGTGGCGGACATCCCATCCGAACCGACCCAAGCCGCCCTCCTGCTACCGTTCCATGGACAATCGGTGGACACCCGCCTTTTGGTCAGTCCTCTCAACTATCGCCGTATCGCCAATGACTCAATTCTCGGAGTACAGCTCTGAAAAGGCTGGTGTCGACAGTTCGATTCTGTCCCTCGGCACCACAACCTCTTCCAAAACCTTCGAAGTCCCGCGCCAGATGCGGCGATGCGCGAGAGGTAGTTTTTGAGCCTTTTGGGGGTCTTTCGAAAAAGTGGTTGTCCAAACGGTTGTCCAAGACGGATCGGCTGTAAACGGCAAAACCGAGCCACTCTCGATGACTGATTCCTCGGGGATATGGGGAGCGTTGCATTGAACTTTGGGTGCGACCTGACACGCATTTCATTACTTGAGTTTCTCGCCTTTCATTTGCAAAGTGGATAGAGCAGCGGACTCATAAGCCGCCTCTCGCTTCTCCCCTTCACACACAACACTCCACAAACTCCAAGAGAATCGCGGCTTCCAACACGCTTTCCCGTTTCGCGACATCCGATCTCTTCCTGCCCTAACCGACCACTTCCGGCCTTCTGGTGAACATCTGGTGAACACTTTCGGGACAGAAGGATTGGGGTAGTAGAATGACCCGAGCGCAATGAGCTGCGGCGAATGTCCCCGATCAATCCAACCCTATCCCGCCTAGAGGGTGTCCACGATCTTCCCAGAAAGGGAGCACTCTTCTGCACGATCGGGAAGCCCCACAAGACGGTGAGAAAGTCTCGCTTCACGTCCGGGCGACTCGGAGCCCATTTGCGACGGCGATCAGCTCGCTGACTTCATGGATGAGGACGGCAAAGGCCACGCTGAGGACACCTCCCACGGCCAGGGGAATGAGAATGGACAGTAGCAGAAGGGAAAAGATGATATTCTGCACGCTGATCCTTTTCGCTCTCCGCGCAAGCCGGAGCACCTCTGGCACCTTCGCCAGATCATCGGCCATGAGCGCCACATCTGCTGCCTCGATGGCCGCATCGCTTCCCGCCGCCCCCATCGCCACTCCGCAGGTCGCAGCCGCCAGGGCCGGCGCATCATTGATCCCGTCGCCGACCATCAAGACCAGTCCATGGCGACGTTCCAACTCCTTCACGGCCTCGACCTTGTCTTCCGGCTTGAGATCCGCCAAGCTGTCATCGAGGCTGAGCCGCTCGGCGACGGTCCGTGCCGTGCTCGCGTTGTCCCCCGTCAGCATGACCGCGCGCAATCCCAAGCGACGGAGCTCGAGGATAACGTCTTTCGCTCCCTCGCGGATGGGATCCTGCAAGATGAGCATCCCGCGCAGGCCTTGGTTCGTTCCCACGAGGACGACGGTTTTCCCCTGGGCCTGCTGGGTCCGCACCTCCGCGCGAACGGCGTCCAGCGTGACCCCAAGATCTTCGAACAGCGCCGGACTGCCAACATACCATCTCACACCATCAGAGACCGCGGTTGCGCCCACGCCGGTCAGCGCTTGAAAGTCCCGCATCGACCTCAGGGCAATACCCTCAGCCCGTGCCTTCTCAAGGATGGCCCGCGCCAGCGGGTGTTCAGACCCATACTCGATGCCGGCTGCCACAGCAAGCAACTCAGCAGATGAGCCATTGAGCGCGATGATGTCCGTGACAACCGGTTTGCCGGCAGTGAGGGTCCCGGTTTTGTCGAAGGCGGCAATACGGATTCCTCCGAGGTGCTCCAGATGCACGCCGCCTTTGATGAGGATGCCATGCTTGCCGGCCCAGCCGATCGCGGCTGCGGTCGCCACCGGCGTGGACATCACCAGCGCGCATGGAGCGGCCGCCACCAGGAGCACCACCGCTCGCTCGGCCCAATCCTCCAATGGCAAGCCGAGAAGCCACGGCACCACAAGGAACCCGACCGAGGCCAGCAGCACGGCGGGGCTATAGCGGCGACCGAAACGCTCGATCCATTGCTGAGCTTGCCCCTTGCGCTCCTGCGCCGTTTCCACCAGATGAATAATCTTGGCCAGCGTGTTGTCCTGAAACGAAGCGGTCGCCTCGATCTCCAGGAGCCCCTGCCGGTTGAGAGTTCCGGCAAAGACTTTCATGCCGGGGACCTTATCGACCGGAATGGATTCACCGGTGACTGCCGCTTCATCCAGGCTGGAACTTCCGATCCGAATCACCCCGTCAGTCGGAATGGTCTCGCCGGGCCGGGCCAGGAACCGGTCTCCCACCTGCAGTGCTTCGGCGGGAATCGTGACTTCCTGGCCGTTGCGGAGGACATGAGCCTCTTTGGGCGCCAGGTCCAGGAGCGCGCGGATGGCGGAGCGCGTGCGCGCATAGGTATATTCTTCCAGGCCTTCGGCCGACCCGTAGAGGAACACCAGGAAGGCGGCTTCATCCCACAACCCCAGGATGCCGGACCCGACGGTGGCCGCCAGCATGAGGAAGTCGATCCCGACGACCCGCTCCTGGATCAGCGCCTCCAGGGCTTCCCAGCCCCAGTGGTAGCCGCCCAGCGGAATGGCCACGACATAGAACAGCGCCTCGGTCCGCTCAGACACCACACCCAGATGAGCCAGCGCAAATCCGACGCCCGTCAGCACGCCAGCCATCAGCGCATTGCGCAGAACCGGGTATCGCCACCAGGGGCCCGCAAAGCCGCCCTCGTGGTGTTTATCCATCGCCTTCTTCGGGCCTCCGTCAGGGTTGACCTGCTATCGCGAGCGGGCCACTCCGAGCCGTGATTCGACTTCTGTCTCTTTCGGATTCTTAAAGAGCACCTGCCTATTTCTGGGCGCCTAACGGTGCGCCTTCGCCGCTAGCGGAGGAGTTCGTACCCATAGGAAACTAAGAGCAAGCCCAGGGCAACGGCAATCAATGCCCATCGAACGCGCGACCGAAAGGCCGGCGTGACGCAATCGCTCCGACATCCCGAAGATTGGTAGACCATCACGGCGCTAGTGACGATGAACAGCACGGCAACAACGGTTAAAAGACCTTCGTATGGCTCAAACGCGTAGATAAGCTGGACGGTACTCGCAAGGATGCCGGTCTCCCCAGCGGTTACGCCGAGTGCGATGAGAGCCGCTGTACCTAGACAACAGACGGAGACGAGGCTTGCCGTGATCAATCCAAGGGCTGACATAAGGGTCGCTGCAGCTCGCTTGCGCGACGAGCCATCACAAGCGGCCTGCAGCGGTGTTGAGCGCTCGGGACGCTGTACGTTGCCATGAGCATTCCGCGAATAGTCAATTGGCACTCTCATAAGGCACCTAGCTCCTGAAGTCATACGGCTTCTGACCGGATCGGCCGCTACTTTGGCTCAACGGCGCTCATTACTCGCAACGTCAAGGAGCAGATCCTTAAGGAGCCGATTGACGGCGGCCTCTCCGATGAGAAGCTGCAACAGCGTCATCGCGCCGCGGAGTCCCACTGCTGGTCCAATATCAGAGAGGATTCGGTCATCGGCCACAACTGGTGCCTCGCACACTTCGGCGCCATACGCGGCCAGCCGCTTCGGGTGCTCGGCACATGAGGGACACTGCCCATCCGGTGAGACATAGGTGGTGGCACGTCGTCCTTTGAGCAACCCAGCTTCTCCCACCACAAAGATTCCGGTGCAGCTGGTGGCGATGATGCCGCCCTGTGTATACGTCCGACGGAGCAGCGACAGCACCGGTTCCTGATAGAGTTCTTCATACCCAGCATCCGGCCACCCGCCAGGGACGATCACTGCATCCCAGTCTCGTGCGGCTGCGGCATTGAGGGGCAGATCTCGGAAGAGACGCAGCCCGTGTCTGGATGGAATCACCTCATGGAACCCTGTAATGAGTACGTGCACCGACGGTAGGGTGGGGGCAAGACGTGTCCACCCTGCCAGGCTCGTATAGGCAGCCAATTCCACTTCCTCGAAGCCCCGCCCGACAATGGCAAGGACGGAGCGCTCGAGGTGATGCTGGTATCCTTCGCTCATCGGTCTGGGCTAGATAAGGATGTGCAATTCTGACAGGGAGCGGCGCACTGTTCTGATGGTCCTGTAGACACGACTTCTCGCTCGGGTGCGGCATCTTGTATGTAGAGCGCGCCACTCCGAAGTGCTTCTTCAGCCCTGGCCAGTTCGCGTCCGAGGTACGCCGCATGATCCAACCGCGAGATCCATTCACGCTCAATGGCCGGTGTGTACAACTCCGCCGCCGTGTGGCCTGAGATGACGCCGTCAAGCAGACCCGTCGTCTGGTAGTGCTCAAGGGACAGATATGCCCGTGACCGATCGACATACACCACAAAGTACCCGGCAGGGTCCGGGACCATCCGTTTGGGCACGTGTCCAGGGATCGACGAAATCACCTGCTGGGTTGCGAAGGGTTCGCTCGGACCAGGGTTCCGATCCGCGCACTCTTGGATGATCCGTTGAATAACCGCAAGGTCTTCACTTCCGGTCAGATCGAGGAGCTCAACGGTCCGACGGAAGTGCTCGACCGCCTCGCGGCCGATATTTCGCAAGACGGGGCGCTTGCCGGCGGCGCCGTGGATCCACGATCGGTCGTCGAGCCCATTGCGGCCCAGGGCAAGGAGCGATTGACCGGGGAGATGGCCGATGGCTTGGCGTGAATCCGCCCCACAGAGGATCACAAAGCGGATATGAGGATTCGCGAGGACGTTCCGGATCAGCCGCTCAATACCCAAATTTTCAGTCTGCAAGGTCCCGGTAATCGCCACGGCAGGTCCCGCCTGCTGTGCGATCGTCTCACGTAAGGCTTCATTCGTCAGCGTACATACCGCAACCGGTGCCTGGTACCGGAGAACCGTGTAGTTCCCTGGTAAGGGCGGCCATCCCGGACGGACATCGACCGCGTCGGTCGGACAGACGTCGAGGGTCGTGGCCCCGCTCAGCTCGGAGACGGCATTGACCGCGAGGGCGGGATAGCAGACCTGACAGCCCAGGCACTCGTATTGGACTGGAAGGAGTCGGGCCGTTGCGTCCACGAGCGCCGACGCAAGTTCAGGAGAGCGTTCAGCGGGCGGAATCGCCCGTTCAATGGTCTGGAGCGACTCATGCAGACAGCCACAGGGCCAGCACTTCTTCGCCGCCACGGCTTCACCGAGACGAGTGGACACTTCAGCCAGAAGCGCTGCCCGGCGTTTCGCGTCCGGTGCGTCGTGCGTCATCGTCGTGCCTCCCGGGTATCTTCCACCAAGCAGACGCCGTGATTCAGTAGCGCGGGGACACATGGGTCCACGATCCGATAATAGATCCGCAGGCCGTCCCGCCGGGTAGCGAGAATCCGTCGGTCGACCAACCGTTGCAGTTGGTTCGACACCGCTTGCGGTTTCATGCCAAGCCGCTCCGCCAACTCGGTCACACACAGCTCGCCCTTCTGAACCAGGGCGTGGAGCAAGCGCAGCCGCGTGTCATTGGCGAAAACCATAAACAGCGCCTGCAATTCAGCAGCTAGCCCTGGCCTGAGTAGCGGACGTTGGTGGATTCGTAGTTTGCGCGACATATATGGCGACTTCCATTTTCAACTATTACACTGAATAGTGTAATTTATAAGACATCGAAAAGCAATCCATGTCGCCTTGACACTCCTGGACGACTTCGCTCCACACTGCTCAAGCGCCGCCACAATCCTACTGACACTAGCCCTTCTTCAACCTCGTCGAATTTCGCGCAACAAATTGCGGAACCTCGGCGGTACCCAAATGCCTAACGGTTAGGGTCCTCACCTGCTACCGTGAGAGCGCCGCACATAGAGTCCTCATGTAACTTCTGACCCTTTCAGTTTCTTAGAGAAGATCTTTGCGCTTCCCTTCGAATTCCTCTTTGCTGATCTCCCCACGGGCATAGCGTTTCTTCAGGATCTCCAAGGCCGTTTCCTGGTCGCCAGAGGCTGAGCCAGGCCGTCCTTGCTCTAGCCATGACTTTACCCATAGGACCAGCACAACAATCAGCAGCGACCAAAAGGCGACCATCACAGCATAGCCAACCCATCCCCAAAGCCCCATCATTGGTTCGTGCATGGCTGTCTCCTTCAGCTCTCAACTAATTCCTCATTGCCGCGCCTGTTCGGATTCCGGTTCTGGCCCACATGGCTTCAGTCGAAGCGACTGGCCTGCCGCATCGGCAATGTCTCGGATGGCGCGGTCCACGTTGACCCCAAGCTGGACCTCTTTCCGCCGTCGATCTTCAGGAGGAAACACGGCAAGAGTTTTCCCGGGAATTAGGACCATGACCGTCTGCGTATTCCACAGCGATCCGCCACAGAGCCCTGTCTGCACGGCCTCGACTTGGACCCGCACAGGTCGAAGTCCCCACCCAAAGGCATATGCCCCGCCCCACCAAAAGGCAGATCCGTGGACAGATCGAGCGCCATGAAGCCACCCACCACGGTCGGGTTCCAGCCTGAGGCGAACCCGACGATCATGAGATGTGCGGTCGCCATCATGGCCCAACCTCCCACCCGGTACTGCCAGCGCACGGCACCATAATCGGGAATGCGTCCTGTGACAATGATATCGGCCCCGCTCTCGTCGGCAAGCGCGCGGAGTTGCGCGTCACTAAGCCATTCCCGCCGAAAGCCGAGATTGCCGAACAGACGCCAGGTTTCGCCGAATGGCACGACCTGGAATCCCGGTTGCGCCGCCAACTGTTCCGTCAACAGCCGCTGCGCTCTGAGCTCCACCTCCTCGATGAGCTGAGCCCGGATGACCGGTTCGATCTCTGGAGACGGCGTCTCCTCGAATGTCTGCATTTGTGTGCTCTTTGTGATGGATGCCTCCAGCGTGATCTGTAGTTCCACGGCACCTGCCTGAGCAGTGAGGCCCAACACCATTAGTCTGCTTTTTAGTGGCTGTGGCCGTCGCCAAATGGACTGGGTTTCTCACCTGGCTCATGAGGCTTTTCGACATCACCATGAGGAGCAAGTACCGGTGAATTCCAGATCACTTTATCGCCCGGTGCGAGGTTGGCGGCTTCGACAAAGTGTTTCCGAGCATCGGCTGTATTCCCCAGTTGATACAGTGCGAGCCCAAGATTGTAATGGGCCCGTGCCAACGCGGGATCATCAGCTACGGCTCGTTCGAAATGCTGTTTCGCCGCATCGAAACGTCCTTGGTTGAACAATGTGATTCCCTGTTGATTATGAGTGGCAGCGGACTCCTTCGTTGCCGCCGGAGCAACCAATGGTTGATGCTGGTGATGCTCGTGGACACACCCGGTCATCAGGAAAACCAACAGAGCACCGCTCATCCACCCTCTCGAATTCATATTTCCTCCTAATCTCATCCCTTAAGCTTCCGGCGGCGCGGCTTCTGGGCTTATGCCGTCATTCCGCTAGCGGAAAGGACAGGCCTTACGGCGCACAAGGGTGAAAGATCTCCTCGCAATCACTCATCCTTCTCGTCTCATTACGGTCGAGGTTCATTCTTCTTGCTCATTCTTCATTCCCTACTCTTCTTTGACCTGTTTGTTCGTGCTCCCCCAGGCGGACTCACACTACCAAGGATCCCATGTTTCAGGGGCTGATCCCGGGGCTGATTTTGAGCATCGGCGAGCGGTCGCTTTCGAGCTGGACCGTCGTGTGCTCGATGCCGAATCGTTCGCGGAGGAGCGCCTGGAGATCTTTCAAGATATGCCGGCCATCAGAGAGATCCTCCACCAGGACATGTGCGCTCATGGCCTCCTTGCCTGAAGTGAGCGTCCAGACATGAAGATCGTGGACATCTCGGACACCATGAGACGCGCGCATGGCTGTCTCGATCTCTCGGACGTCCAGGTGCGGCGGAACGCCTTCCATTAGAATGTGGACCGCCTGTTTGATCAGATTCCAGGTTCGCGGCAGGATGAACAGGCCGATCGCTCCGCTGATCAGCGGATCGGCAAGTGTCCATCCTCTCCATTGAATGATCAGCGCGGCGGCGATCACGCCCAACGAGGCAATGGCATCACCAAGCACTTCGAGGTAGGCGCCGCGAAGATTCAAGCTCTGATCGGCTCCCTTGTGGAGCAACCACATGCTTGCGAGATTGACGCCCAACCCGACGATCGCGATGGTCAGCATGGGGCCGACTAAGATTTCCGGAGGCGACCAGATGCGTCGATACGCCTCATACAGAATGAAGGCCGCCATGCTGCACAGCAGCACGCCGTTCGCGAGCGCGGCCAGAATTTCCAGGCGGACGTATCCGTAGGTATTCATCGGCGTGGGCGGCTTGGAAGCGAACCAGATGGCGAGCAGACTGAGACTGATGCCTGCCACGTCAGTCAGCATATGGCCGGCGTCGGCCAACAACGCCAGACTTCCCGTCCAGATCGCTCCGATCACTTCCAGAATCAGAAAGGCGACGGTCAGTCCGAGCGCCCAGCTCAGCCTGGCGCTGTGACGCTTTCCTGACGTTGTCCCGGGGGTCACCCGCTGATCAGTGGACAAATCCATCTCACTCATCCACGATTCTCCTTGCCGTTCGATTGTTTCGCACCGAAGCCGGCAGCACGGACTGATGATGGAGCAGGCAGAGAATGCCATGCCAAGTACGCCCCCCCTACGGCAATCCCACCCATTGAGTCACCCAGCGGTCGAGTTCGTCATTCTCGAACAGCTTGGGCAGAAAGTCTTGGGCACCATTCGCCCCGACCAATTTAGTCGCGTGTCCGGAGTGAGAGGCGCTGATCAACAGAATCGGTAATGTCAGGCCTTGCTCTCTGATCAATCGAAGCACCTCGGGCTCCCTCCAGCCCGGGGAGGTGCAGATCGAGAACCATGGCATCAATGTCATGTGTCGAGAGGACGGCTATGGCGTGCTCTCCACTGGCCGCACAGTGCACGACGTAGCCCAAATGCTCAAGTCGATCTCGACAGACGAGTCGGATATCCAGATCACCATCGACCACGAGAATACTTTTCATGCTTCCTCGCCTCCTGTGCCGTGCTGCGAGTGGATATAACGACCGGCAGCCCTTCACATGGGCGTGATGCCCATGAGGACTATCCCGCATTGTTTAGCACAAGGGAACTCCCAATCACGTCATTTCCGGAGGTATTCTCTCCTCTGTCTTTTCGAGTTCACTCGGTCTCGCGCATGTTCTGGTCCGACACTTCCTGCCCGTAAGGCACTGGCACTTCTTTGGCCTCACCTCTTCGTTGGGCCCAGGCTTCTCGCAGGCGCTCTTCCCAGACATACAGCGTTGGAAGGACGAGGAGTGTGAGCGCGGTCGAGGTCACAAGACCGCCGATCACTACGGTGGCGAGCGGACGTTGGACTTCGGCACCGGCGGACGCCGAAACCGCCATCGGCACGAACCCGAGGCTGGCCACCAAGGCCGTCATCAATACCGGACGCAATCGAATCATGGCGCCTTGCGACGCCGCATCCTCGCGCGACAGGCCTTTTTTCTGCAGATCGAGGATGTACGACATCAGCACCACGCCGTTGAGCACCGCGACGCCGAACAAGGCGATGAATCCGACCGCCGCTGAAATGGAAAACGGCATGCCGCGGAGCGCGAGCGCGATCACCCCGCCCGTGGCCGCGAGCGGCACATTCAAAAAAATCAAGATCGCCGGCCCGACCGCGTTAAAGGTCGTGTAAAGGAGGACGAAGATGAGAAACAAGGCGATCGGAACGACAATCGCAAGCCGTGTGGAAGCCTCCTGTAGTTGTTGGAACTGCCCCCCCCACTCGATCCAATACCCTTTTGGTAAGGTGATCTGAGCTTCCACGGCTTGTTGAGCCTCGGCCACGAAGCTCGCCAAGTCGCGGCCTCGCACATTCGTTTCCACTGCCAAGCGACGGTGAATATTCTCCCGACTGATCTGCGCCAACCCGGTCTCCGTCCGAATGTCCGCCAGCTGACTAAGTGGAATCTGTCGGCCTGAAGGATCAGCGACCCGGATGTCCTTGATCCGGTCAAAACTGCTTCGGTCTTCAGGCCTGAAGCGGACCTGGATGAAAAACCGCTGGTTACCCTTGACCACCTGCCCCGCGAGACGCCCACCGATGGCTTCGACGCTGCCCAGGATTTCCGAGGCGTTGATGCCATATCGTGCGATTGCATCACGGTTAATGATGACCCTCAGGTAGGGCATTCCCGCGACTTGCTCGGCCTTGGTATCGGCAGCCCCTTTGACGTCGGAGACCACTTGCACGACCTGGTCGCCCAGGCGTTTGAGGGTCTCCATGTCTTCGCCGAAAATCGTGATGGCAATATCGGAGCGTACCCCAGCGATCAGCTCCTGGACGCGCAATTCGATAGGCTGAGAATAACTGAAGATGGTGCCGGGTACCGCCGCCTTGAGGGCCCGATCGAAGGCTTGAATCAGGTCAGCTTTCGTGTCAGCCGTCTTCCATTCCGACTTGGGCTTCAAGATGATATACACATCACTGACCTCCACGCCCATCGGGTCGGTCGCGATTTCCGGGCGGCCGGTCCGCGGCACCACGGTCGCGACCTCCGGAAACTGCCGTAACACTTGCCCGATTCGGTTCGTGCTCTTGACCGATTCCTCTAACGCCACACTGGGAAATCGCCAGGCTTGCAGCGCGATCGCGCCCTCATCCAACTTGGGAATGAATTCTGCCCCTAAGAAAGAGGCGAGCCCCAGGCTGGCGGCAAAAATTAGGGCCGCCGCGACGACAGTGATGGCTGGATGCTGAAGGGTCTTGGACAAGACCGGCTGATACAGGTGTTTGGCCCACCGAACGATCCCCGTGTCTTCTTCCCGGACTTCTCGACGAAGGAACAGGCTGACGAAGACTGGCGCGACCGTGAAGGCGAGGATCAGCGCGGCGACGAGCGCAAAAATGACGGTCAACGCCATCGGCCGGAACATCTTTCCCTCCACGCCTTGCAGCGTCAAAATGGGGAGATAGACGATGATAATGATGCCGACGGCAAAGAAGATCGGGCGGAGCACTTCGTGGCCGGATCGCAGAATCACTTGCCGGATCTCTTCAGGCCCCGGTCGTCCTCGTATCTCCTTTCGTCGCTCAGCCAAATGGCGCATGATATTCTCGATCATGACGACCGACCCATCGACAATGAGGCCGAAATCGATCGCTCCCAGACTCATGAGATTGCCGGAAATGCCGGCAGCCAACATGCCGGTGAGCGCCACCAGCATGGAGAGCGGGATCACTGAAGCGACAATGAGGCCGGCGCGAAAGTTGCCGAGCAGGAGAAACAGCACCGCAATCACGAGCAGGGCGCCTTCGGTCAGATTGGTCGTGACGGTCTTGATAGTGTTCCGCACCAGGTCGGTTCGGTCATAGTAGGGGTCCACGGTGACGCCGGGAGGCAGGGATTTCTTGATCTCCTCCAGTTTCGCTTTGATACGGTTGACGACGACCCGGGAGTTCTCGCCGATGAGCATGAGGACCACACCCGTGACGACTTCACCGCCCTCATCACGAGTCACCGCTCCCTGTCGTATCAGTGGTTCAAAACGAGTCTGCGCGATGTTGCGGATGGTGATCGGCGTCCCATCGTGCCTGGTCGCCACCACGATATTGTTGAGGTCCTCCAACGTCTGCACGAGCCCTTCGCCGCGCACCAGGTACTGTTCTTGGGCGTGCACAATGTACCCGCCGCCGGCATTGGCATTATTGCGCTCGATGGCCTCGAAGACCTGGCCGATCGGAATGTTATAGGCCACCAATTTGGCCGCATCGAGGACCACCTCGTACGTTTGGAGCTCTCCTCCATAGCTGTTCACCTCGACAACGCCAGGCACCGACCGCAGCTTGAAGGCAATGTCCCAGTCCAGGATCGTCCGTAGTTGCATGAGGGAATGGCCTTGCCCTTTGACCTCGAACTGGAAAACTTCCCCCAACCCCGTCGAAATGGGTCCCATCTCCGGACTGCCGAATCCCGGCGGGATGGCTTGCTGCGCCCGCGGCAGCCGTTCCATCACGAGCCGCCGGCAAAAATAGATATCCATGCCTTCCTCGAAGTACACGGTCACGGCGGACAGCCCAAACCGGGACACGGAGCGGATCAGGGTGATGCCCGGCAGCCCCGAGAGCGCCGTTTCGACCGGGAAGGTGATGAATTGCTCGACCTCCACTGGCCCCAAGCCTGGTGAATTGGTCAGGATCTGCACCTGATTCGGAGTCACATCGGGTACGGCGTCAATGGGCAACTTCCTCATGGCATAGACGCCGGCAGTGATAATGAGGCCGACAAAGACCAGTACAAGAAATCGATTCCGCAACGAAAATTCAAAGAGTGTGTTCAACATGAATCGCTCCCTCGGACGACTCTCCTGCTATTCTCCCGCGATCTGTTCTTTCAACAGAATGGACTTGAGATAGAACGAACCCTGGGTGACGATCCGCTCCCCCTCCGTTAAGCCCGAATGCACTTCCGCATCGGTTCCCGACCTGCGACCGACGAGAATTGACCGGACCGTATAAGTCCCAGGACGATCCTGTACAAAAACCACGGGCTTTTCGCCAACTTGTTGAATAGCCGCCTGCGGGACGATCAAGACCTGCTGATCTTCCTGTGGATTGGGAAGCAAGAGGATCGCCCGGGCAAACATCCCAGGCCGGAGGCGACGATCCGGATTGGGGATTTCGACCCGTGCATCGATCGTGCGGGTCGCGGGATTTAGGACATCACTGAGGTACACGATTGTCCCCTTGAAGGTCTCGCCGGAGAAGGCGTCGACAGTGATCTCCACATCGGCCCCTACGCGCACGGCCGCGAGATTTTGCTCATAGACGTCGAGGATGATCCACACCGTGGACAGATCCGCGATCGTAAAGGCCTTATCCTTCGGACTGATCAATTCTCCCAGCGTAATCGTTCGCTCGATGACCGTGCCGTTCAACGAGGAGACCAACGGGAAATAGGAGAGGGGTTGCCCCTTTTTATTCCAATCGATGTTCTTGATGTCCTCCTCAGTAAGGCCGATGAGCCGTAACGCTTCATGGGCGGCGCGGTAAGCCGTCAGGCTTTTTTCATAGCGTCCCTTGGCATCCAGGAACTCCTTTTCCGAGGTGATTTGTTGTTTGTACAATCCTTCTTCGCGGACATAATTCCGCTTGTCCACATCATGGTTCGTCTTGGCCTGAAGGAAGTCGGATTTCTTTTGACCCAGTTCGATGCTGTCGAGGAGGGCCAACACCTGACCGGACGTGACGTGTTGGCCTAACTCCGCCTTGACCTCGATGATCCGACCTTCGATGCGAGGACTCAAATGTACCAGGCGGTATTCGTTAGGCTTGATCGTAGCCGTCGCCGAGATTTCCTCATGGAAAGGCTGGCGTTCGACAATGGCCGTCTGAAACGCTTGCCCTTCAAGTGCCTGAGGTGGAAGGGTCAATTGATGGGGTGCACCGGTCTCATCTTGCGATGAGGTCTCGCCTTTCTCCCGAGCAGCCTTGCCTTGCCCTTGCTCAGCCTTTGCTTTCGACGGCGGCTCGACCTTGCTGTCGCCACAACCGACTGCCACAGAGATGAGCAAAGACACAGCTGGAACGATAGGACACCACCTCATCGAAGTGCTCCTGTCCAACGTTCCAGCCGCGCCAGCGCAATCGAGAGGGCCGCGCGCGCCTCGGCGTACTCAAGGAGCATTTGGCGATACACCCGTTGCGCATCGATGAGATCCAGGATGCCAGCCGCCCCCTGCTGGAAACTAATTCTTGCTATTCGGAGCGCCTCTTCGGCCTGTTTGAGCAGGCCCTTCTCAAACACGTCGATCTGCTGGCTCGCCGTCCGCGCTTCTTGGGTGTGTTCGGTAATTGCTGTCACCAGCTCATTTTGAGCCCGCACTCGGTCGGCGTCGGTCCGCTCCTTAGCGGCTAAGGCCGCCGCGATGTGCCCCTCTCGTCGGTACCACAGAGGGAGCGGCACACTCAGTTGGCCTAAGTACGCGGTCTCGGCGGCCTCCTGTCGAAACAGGCCAGACACCGTTACGGAAGGAATGACGGACTGCCGTTCCTGCGTGATGCTGTGTTCGGCTTTTTCGCTCAGCTTTCCCAGCCGCCGCAGGGTCGGATGTTGTTCCAATGCATAGGTGATCAGTTCCTGCCTGTTCAGCGCTCGTCGCGAAGAGTCGAAGTCACCTTGAATAGTGAAATCTGGACCAAGTCCCCCCGCCGTCAATCGATCGAGCCTCACGCGGGCGGCAAGTAAGGTGTTCTCGGCGCGGCTCAGGTCCTTGCTCATCTTTTGTACCTCTACATTGGCTTTGATGGCTTCAAACGGCCTTGCCTGACCGGCATCCACCCGAGCCTGGATGCTACGATACAGGTCTTGCGCAAGGGTGAGCGTTTGCGTGGTGAGATCAAGATCGCGTTGAGCCAGGAGTAACTGATAGAACGCCACCTTGACGTCTGCCAGGACGATGAGCCGAGCCTCATCTAAGGCGGCCGCGGCGCCTGCAAGCCCTGCCTCGGCGGCCTGTTGTCGAGCCTTGCGCATCCCTGGCCACTCAAGGGGCTGATCGATGGAAACGTCGCGATCTAGAAAGCGGACATCTCCAAGGGCCTCGCGAGTTCTGCCAGGCCCCAGCCCTCCCGTGATTGAGGGATTCGGGTATGCTCCCGCAATAACACGTTCTCCACGTGCCTGCTTCACGGTAGCCACCGACCCTGCAACTACCGGATTTCGTTCCATCGCCAGCTCAATGACTTCCTCAAGCTTGAATACACCCGAGGCACTGTTCGCGGACACCGTCTCCCTGCACCAGATGCTTCCTAGAAGCACCACAATGCCAATAAGCCAAATGGTTCTGTATTGCATGAGGCCCTCCCCATTGCCCGCATGAAGGGGCAATGTTCCGCCTGTTGCTGCGTTGTGTGAACGGCTATGCGTGAAGCGTCAGACGCTGAGAGGAGGATGGAAGAGGACCACGACAAAGGGCGGCACGTACAGCGTAGGACTCCAGCTCACATCATCTGCGAGTGGGGACAGGGTTTCAGGAGCAGGAAGCGACACAGACTGGAACACAAAATGGCAGGGACATCCATCATCCGTCAGGCCACCGTCGGGAGATGGAGACAGGTCCGTGGCTTCAACGAGAGCCGCGGTGGACCCGAGTTGCCACTCACCAAGACAGGAGAGACCGGTCAATTGGACTCCGAGGAGGAGAACCAGCGCGATGAGCAACAGCTTTGAGCTTCGCGATGTCAACACGACCTCCAATGTCCATAATATATAGCATAACCTCTTTCTCAAAGCTGCAATTTTTCGGGACCTTCGCTGTGACTTTGCCGTGCTTAATTCGGATTGTCAGTCGTACCGGCAGTTGGGTGAATGAACGGTGAGTCATAACCATAATTGTGATAGAGCAAAGCCTTCGCTTATCTGGTTTGTGATGAACCGAGATCTACGGCCCCTCCGCGGCTTACTCCTCATCGATAAGCATTCGGGTTAGGCAAGCCGCCCTCACACTGTCTTCCTTTATGGCCCTGACACCCGCCTCCCGAGATCCCCCAGTGCGGGCTGTTGCCTCGCTTGGAGAGAAGAGACATGCGTTCCTACACCCCTCCCCGTTATCGCGTCATGCTGGTGAAAGAGTCAGGAGGACATGCGGGCGATGTCCGTATCAGCGATTCCCAGAAAGCGCACCGGTTTCTCGCTCCGCTTTTCGATGGGCTCGATCGCGAGCATTTCACGGTCGTGGGCCTCGACGCAAAACATGCGGTTATCGGTATCAACACCGTGAGCATGGGATCCGTCACCCTGAGCATCGTCAACCCGCGCGAAGTCTTCAAACCACTCATCCTCATGAACGCCAGCGCTGTCCTCTTGTCGCACAACCACCCCAGCGGCGATTCGACTCCCAGCCAAGAAGATCGTGCCCTGACTCGGCGCCTCAAAGAGGGCGGCGACCTGCACGGGATCGCCGTGCTTGATCATCTAGTCCTAGGTGAGGGCCGCTACTACAGCTTTGCCGACCACCAAGAACTGTAGGGAGAATGAGTGCTCACCATCAGTCCCCCACCGTCCTGATGCTCGCACGCAGGCTAGCGTTGACGGTCGGGAAAAGTGTTGAGAGGTCCGAAAGGCGTATTCGGGTTGTACCGATTGATGGGGTTCAGTGGATTGTTCGGGTTGACCTCGTTGATCGGATTAAAGGGATTGTTGGGAGCGTACATACCGCACTTCGTGTGAACCGCTGGCTCAGTATCGTCTTATCGTAATTGCCGCCAGCGGAGAAATCCCTCCGGGGTCTTCATTGCCTTAGCCGACACTATTGGCGGGATTCCCCGGATCGACACTGTTAATGGGGTTGAAAGGATTCGCGGGATCTACCGCATTGATCGGGTTCAGGGGATTGCCAGGGCGCATTACGAAAATCAGGCGGTACTCACGCGCTCCAAAGAGGGAGCGCAAGTCTAAAGACCGTTCAAGAGATCATGGGACACAGCGATATCCGCACGACTTGCCCGCTATTTGCGTCCGGACTTAGAGGAGCAGCGAATCGCTCTCTCTGGTCTGAATATTTCACGACTCAAGAACGTTCCGAACACAGTGTTTCAACAAGAAGCCAGGCAACTGGTCCAGAAAGCACAGGCCGCCAGAAAGCAGAAAGCCGCCGCCGGTCGTCGTCATTTTACACACGCCGACAAAGATGAGAACACAAGCCCTTGACACTAGGTCTTCTTTTCTTCATCAAACTCCAGACTACGGATCTGGGGGTTACAGGTTCAAGTCCTGTCGGGCGCGCCACCGAATCAAACACTGGCAATCCTCCTCTCTGGCTTTCAATTCTGGTCTGCGTTAATCCTTTCCCGGAGGTGTTCGGCAACCTTAGAGACAACCCAGCCTCCACGCTTAAAGTTTATCTTTAGATCTGATCCGTATATCTTCAGATTATCGACAAACGCATATCTTCCCAGAAGCAGAGGAGGGGGAAACTCATCTACCGCCGGCTTTCCGAAAACGTCTCTTTCCCAAACGGCAAGGGTTCTTCCCAGTAGATGGTCCGAACCTAATGGATATGCTGAACATTTGATAATCCCACCGTTCATTCGTATGGGGCAGTCCTGTGATCCGCGTGTTTCAATTTCTGGCAATCGGCCTAGTTGCGTTCGTTTGCGGATGTAGGGCAGGGGGTGATTCATCCTCCGTTGACCTGATGGACTCGGGGGCAAGCGCAACCTTGACGTGGAATGACGCACCCTCCGCCCAAGGCTATCGCATTCATTACGGAGTCACGCCGGGGAATTACGATGCCATCATCAATGTCGGCCCAAATAACTCCTATGTCATCTCAGGCCTTCACCGCCAAACCACCTACTACTTCGCTGTAACGGCATACAACGGCGGAGGGGAGAGTGGGTATTCCAATGAGGTGAGTTTCGTCTCACGTTAGCACCTCACAATCCCGCTATCGACGCGGCGTTTATAGCGGTTTGCACAGTGAATCCCCGTTCAGACTCGAATGGCTCAGAGTGAAGTACGATCTGTAAACCATCCGAAGAAATCTTGTCGGGTGTACCACTTCTCGATAATCCTTGTTGACACATACCCCTCACCTTTCTACACTGGCGGCGCTTTGGGCACCTGAGGAGAGTGATGGCTCCGACGCGCTCAGCTTCCACTCGTCTGTTTCGTCCGCTCATCTATACTCTGTTGTGTTTTGTCGTCATGCAGATGTTGGGCACACCCGCCTCATTGTGGCAGCCCGATTTTCAAACCGATCTCGTGGATGCGTCTCTGCTCGAAGGTCTGTCTCTCGTCCCGAGTTCTACGCTGCTGCATCCGGTTGTGACGACGTTCCAATTTTTCGACCTCTTCGTGCGAGCCCCTTCCGTGCTTCTCGGTGAGTGCCTGTTTCGCCCGCCTTCTGCTCCGCATCCACCGATGCCCCTCGCCTGAGCCTCGCAAGGCATCTGCGCCAACGGACGGTCGTGTGAGCGGCACACCTTCTGTCCCTTCGTAAACGCCTTGCGGCATGGATCGACTTGAACGAGTCAATGGAGGGTGTGATGACGGAGTTTCACTTGGTCTTCAGTTGCGCCGTGTGTCGGAGGATACGAGATGATCAGTGGGACGGAGCCCATGAGCAGGAGTGGTGCACCCTGGTCGATTTCCTGCGCCGGCATCAAACGTATACGGATGACGTGATCTTATCCGAGTGTTATTGCCCCGATTGTGCCCTGTCCTACGATCGCTTGGTTCGCTACGGACAGGCGCGGTTCGACACGCCGTAAGGGCTAGCTAGCAGGACCGTACAGAAAGTCTTTGATAGACGCTGCTTCTTGGAACCAGTCCAAGAAGCAGCCGTTTTTTTGATGCGGCGTTCGATCTCGTTGAGACTCCCGCCGTGGCACCACGAGACCCAGTTGCCTAGATTCGGTTTCTGTTATGAATCGCAAAAAGGTTTTGCTGGGGGACGGACGTCCTGTCTAGTCCAATCCTTCTGTTGTTACCCCTATCGTGACAGAAGGTTCCCATAGCCAGAAAGTTCTCCTTCTGACCTGTCTACTTTTCAGGGGGAGCTTACGGAAGCACCTGGCGTTTGCCATTCCGTTCACCATGGCGGGGGACACACCATCGGTGAACTGATGACGGTTCCATAGCAGAAGCCGTGAGGGTTTAGAGGAAGCGCTTATTGTACGGGGGGGTTCCGTGACGGCTGCTTCTTTGACTTTGCCTTATCAAGTTCAAGACGCAGGTGCTCCATTTCATCCGTCAGCGTCTGCATGCGCTTGGTCTGCTCGTCCAGGCGTTCGCGTAGGTCGAGATTCGACTTGGTGAGTTCACGGATCTGGAACTGCAAGTCGTCCTGGGAGGTCCCCTGTCCGCCCTTGGACGTCGAAGGGAGCGCTGATGCCGGCGGTGCGATGCTCTCTCGAGTCGCGCGAACAGGTGGTGTGCGGCGATCCAAAGCCAACACTTCCTTTATGTTCAACGAGACATGAACCGTTTCGAACGGTGCCCATCGTGGTTCTTCCGCATCAGGCACCGTCGCGGCTTGCGCAGGGCCTGCAATCCAAAGTTTCATGCTCTTGGTATCCCGGATATCTCTGGGCTCTCCCCCACCCGTATCCGCACGAATGAAGGCCGAGTGGTCGGTCACAACGACATGCAGGTACCGACCGCGGAGAAACAATGAACCCTCGGTGCGGTCCTCGCTGTACGTGACATCCGGTTTAGGCAGAGAAAAGAAG
>CAYNLM010000072.1:0-19325 GCA_964398045.1 uncultured Nitrospira sp.
CCGGGACATGCGGCCCACGGTCAACGAGTAGCAGAGCACCATGGTCTACGAAACGGTCACCGATATCGATCAACTGCTCAACCGCCTTCGGAGTTATCAGCCCGAGGCCGATCTGGGACTCGTGCGCAAAGCCTACGAGTTTTCGGCCAAGGCGCATGAGGGCCAGAGGCGCCGTTCCGGTGAGCCATACGTGAAACATCCGGTGGCCGTGGCCGGAGTGCTCACCTCGCTCAAGACCGATGTGGCGGCGGTCGTGGCCGGCCTCCTGCACGATACCTTGGAAGATACGGTGGCTACGCCCGAAGTGCTCGAACGGGAATTCGGCAAAGAGGTGGTGCACCTGGTTGACGGCGTCACCAAGATCGGGAAGATCACCTTCAGGAGTTCGGAAGAGAAACAGGCGGAAAACTTCCGGAAGATGGTCTTGTCGATGGCGGACGACATCCGCGTCGTCATCATCAAGCTGGCGGATCGGCTGCATAACATGCGCACATTGGAGCATCTGAATGAGGGTAAGCGGCAGGAAATCGCCCAAGAGACCCTTGAGATCTATGCCCCCCTCGCGAATCGGATCGGCATCGGTTGGGTTAAGAATGAGCTCGAAGATTTGTGTTTGAAACATCTGAAACCGGACGTCTATGAAATGTTGCGCGTGCGCGTCGCCAAGCGGGACGAGGACCGGCAGCAATATATTCAGGAGGTAAGAGCGTTGGTGGAAAAAGCGCTGGCTGAAGCCGGCTTGCCCGGAAAAGTGTATGGCCGGCCGAAGCACCTCTACGGCATCTATCAAAAGATGAACAAGCAGTCGATCTCATTTGAAGAGGTCTATGATCTCACCGCGCTGCGGATCATCACCGACACGAAGATGAACTGTTATGCGCTATTAGGCGTGATTCATTCGCTGTGGCGGCCGGTTCCCGGCCGCTTCAAGGACTACATCGCCATCCCCAAGTCGAATCTCTATCAGTCGCTCCACACAACGGTGGTGGGCCCGAAGGGCGAGCATGTGGAATTTCAGATCCGTACCGAGGAAATGCACCGGGTGGCGGAGTACGGGATCGCCGCGCACTGGAAATACAAGGAGCAGGGACGGGTTGATGACAAAGACAGCAAAGCCTTCGGCTGGCTTCGGCAGTTCATCGAATGGGAACAGGACCTGCCGGACAACCGGCAGTTCATGGATTCCGTCAAACTGGAGTTGTTTCATGACGTCGTCTATGTGTTCACGCCCAAAGGGACGGTGAAGGAGTTGCCGAAGGGTTCCACACCGGTGGATTTTGCGTATGCCATCCACACGGAAGTCGGCGACCACTGCGTCGGAGCCAAGGTGAACGGCAAGATCGTACCGCTGAAACATCAGGTGACGAGCGGGGATACGGTGGAGATTCTGACGTCGCCGAATCAAACGCCGCACAAAGATTGGCTTAAGTTCGTCCGCACGTCGCGGGCGAAGACGAAGATCAAACATTGGATCAAGGCGGAAGAGCAAAAGAGGGGCCTGGAGATCGGCCGCCGCCTGCTGGAATCGGAACTCCGCCGTCATGGATTGGCTCCGGCGCAGGTGCTCAAATCGGATCAGCTGCTTGAGGTGGCTCGGCAGGCGGGATTCGACACGGCCGATGAATTGGCTGCCGCGGTGGGGTTCGGGCACGTGGCCACGGCGCAAATTGTCGGCAAGCTGGTCGCTCCCTCGTCAGGCACTGCTCCGGCGCGTGCGGAACCATTGCCGCCCGCGAAAGTACCGAGTGGAAAAACGGAGGAGAAAAGCGTACGGGTGAAAGGGGCCCGGGATCTGCTGATGCAGTTGTCACGCTGCTGCAATCCGGTTCCCGGAGACCGGATTCTCGGCTATATCACCAGAGGACGGGGTTTGACGATTCATTCTGTGGACTGCCCTAACCTGGAGGCCCTTGATTACGACCGGGAGCGGCTGGTGGAGGTGGAGTGGGACACCGCGACTCCCAGCCAACATGCGGTGAAAGTCGCCGTGATCGCCGTCGATAAGACCGGTGTCCTCGCGAACGTGTCGTCGGCGATTGCGGAGTGCCATGCCAACATCAGCCGCGCCGAAATCATGACGCGCGAGGATCGCAAAGCGGAACTTGATTTTGTCGTGGAGATTACGGACACGAGCCATCTCAATCGTGTGCTGAAGGCGATCGAGCGGGTCGATGGCGTGATTACCGCGCGGCGAATCAGGTCCTGGCAGGAAAAGTCCTAGGAGTAAAGCATATCCAGTATGCGCTAGGGCTGGGCGAACTGCAGTTTCGATCCCTTCTCGATCTTATATCCGTCCACCGTGCCGCCGGCAATTTCCAAGACGAACATGGCGTCGTCGTTCGGACGATATTGCGGACAGCTTTCGTCGGTTCTGGTGCAAACGGGGACGTTCCGTTCGATGTAAATGACCCGCTTTTTCCCATCCATCCAAATCAAGTCCAGCGGAATCTTGGTGTTCTTCATCCAAAATGTCCAGGCCTGCGGCTCGCTGAACACAAAGAGCATGCCGTGATCTTTCTTGAGATGATCGCGATACATCAGGCCCGTGGCCCGCTTCTGCGGCGTATCTGCAATCTCTGCTTGGATGATGGCGCCGGATGGAGTGTGGATGGGGACGAGTCGTGAATCCGAAATCGGACGAAGGGACCCTGTCTCGGCCATGGCGGTTCCCAGTATGAAGCAGGCCTGACAGGCAAGAAGCATTTTTACACGCATGGCGGCATCGTAGCGATCACATCCTGTCGAGTCAAGGATCGGGCTCAAGCGCAAGATCGCTGGACAGCACACCGGACAACTTGCAATCCTGTCGTACGCTATGCCATCCTCCTGATGAATTTTTACGGAGGACCACATGCAAGAGAAGCGTCGTGTGCTCTACAAAAAGGGGGTCTTCGTGTGCCCCAAGTGCCGCCAGTCCTATGTCCAGGAGAAGTGGATGGAAGAATGGCGCATCCGCTGCCATCGTTGTGATTATCGCGGGACCTTGACGGAGGTCTCGGTCGAAGAACACATGGAAGAAGAGACGATTCGACGCTGATTCCATGCTCTCAGTCGTTCTGGTTGCGACCTATCAATGCCGACCAAGCCCGTCTGCAGCCACTTCCTCATGATGCCTCGAAGATGTGTCCCACTCGCCGCTCTGGCGATCGCCTGTTGCCTGCCGACATGGTCATGGGCCGAAGATGCGCTGCCTTCCATCAAGGTGCTCGTCGCCTATCATTCATTGTCCGGCAACACTGCGCGGATGGCGGAAGCGGTGGCCGATGGCGCCAAGAGCGTTCCCGGCACCGAAGTCGTGCTCAAGCGAGTCGGCCAGGTCACGGCCGACGACCTGTTCTCATCGGATGCGCTGATTGTCGGCTCCCCGGTCTACTGGTCCAACATGTCGGGGGAGGTGAAGACTTTCTTCGACAATTGGCAGTTCAAATTCGGCGTCTTTCCCGAGTTCAAGATGAAAAATAAAGTCGGCGCGGCTTTCGCGACCGGCGGGCAGATTTCCAGCGGCAAGGAAGTGACCATGCTGACCATTCTTGCGGCGATGCTGGGGAATCAGATGATCGTCGTCAGCGGCGGCGGGGCGTTCGGAGCCTCAGCCACGACCGAGGGTGATAGTCCTGGAATCGATAACAAAGAACTTGCCGATGCAAAAGCGCTAGGCCGGCGCGTCGCCGATGTCGCCGGTCTCCTCAAGGCTCATTCCCCCCACTGATTTTCTCCGTTTAGCGAGGCACCAGACATAGGTTTTCCCTGGTTTTGGAGGATTGTTGGAGAGGGGAGGACCGACCGTGACAAGCACTGGGAACGATTACCGCTCAGCAGCACAGGAAGCGGAGGCCCCTTGAGCTGCAATTTCGACCAGTTCATGGATGTTCTTGGCGCACCGGCCGCAGCAGCCGTTCTGTTTGAGCCCGAATTTCGACTTGAGTTGGCAGGGGGTGAGGCAGCCGGCGCGGCCCGCCTCGCGGACTTCTGATTCGGTGATGCCGTTGCACAAACAGACGTACATGAGTTTTCCTGTGAACGATTATGAGAAGCATTATCACTATGCCATTAGAAGCCATCCCTGTCAAGCCTCTCGATAAAGGCCCTGGACAAGCCGTTTGGCTGATTCCCTGACGGGGTTCGCTAGGAAAGGGTGGACTCCAGCTGTTCCACCATCTCACGGATCTGGTCGAAACCGGATTGCCAAAACGCTTCGGAGGTCATATCGACGCCGACTTTTCCCAGGATATCCCGAGGAGGCTGGGATCCGCCGGTCGCGAGGAGATCCAGATACTTCGGCACGAAGGCCGAGCCCTCTTCCCTGTACAATCGATAGAGTGCCAATACGAGGAGATTTCCAAAGCTGTAGGCGTAGCAATAAAAGGGACTGGCGAAGATATGCGGGATGGTGAGCCATTCCCATTGGAACTCATTCGGTACCTTCACCGCCTTGCCGAATTGCTGTCGGAGTTCAGCGAGGTAGGTCTTGGCCAGCTGGTCCCCCGTCGCGCCTTCCGCGATCATCTGATGCGCCAGCTTTTCAAAGCGAACGAAATAGGCTTGCCGTAGAACTGTCGCATAGATGTCGTCGAGTTGACTCAAGAGGAGCCCCTGTTGGACGGCCTTATTCCGCTCCTGGCGCATCAAGGCATCCGACAGAATGCGCTCGCCAAAGACCGAGGCTGTTTCTGCCAGCGGCAATGTCGAGTGGAACGTGAAGACGGAATGGTCCTTCGCCATCATGCCATGAACGGCATGGCCCAGTTCGTGCGCCATGGTGGCAATGTCACGGGCTTCGCCCGTGTAGTTCAGCATGACGTAGGGGGTCAGGCCGGGGACCACGCTATAGCAATAGGCGCCGCCGAGTTTTCCTGGACGTGTCGGTCCGTCGATGTGCCGGTCCCTGAACACCTGCTCGGCCAGATCGGCCAAGCGGGGAGAGAATCCGCGATAAGCCTCAAGGACCATCTTCACGGCATCGGCGTATTTGTATCTCTTGGCTTCCGCGCGATGAGGCGCGTACAAGTGATAGCGGCTCATCGGTGCGATCCTGCAGATTTTGGCCTTGAGCTTGAAATAGGTCTGAAAGATGTCGGCATTTTTCCCGCATGCCGCCAGCAATACCTCGACGGCTTCATCGGGCACATCGTTGCCGAGATTTCGCGTCGCGATGGGAGTGGCAAAATGGCGAAGTCCGAGATTTTCCGATTTCCAGTCGTTCACCAGCGTCTTGTAGATCTCGCCGAGCAGGTCGCGCTGGGCTGAGAACACTCGATAGAGTTCCCGGTAGGCTGCCTCTCGCACCGAGGCTTTTTGGCTCCGCACATAGGCCATCAACCCTTCACGGTTGAGGGTCTTCTTCTTCCCGCCGACTGTCAGCGTGAATGTGAATCCATTGGTCACCACATCGTAGAGTGTATGCACCGCGCTGCGGCCGGTGACGTTTTTCAGGTTGATGATTTTTTCTTCCGGCTCAGAAAGGGTATGCGGCTTGAAGCGCCTGATCGTTTCCAAGTGATAGCGTAGGTCGCCCGCATCGGCCATGAGGCGTTCCGCATTGGCGTCATCGACGCTTTGCCACCACAGCTCAAAGAACAGGAGACGGTTGTTGAGCGCCGTCAGCCGCTCTTCCACCCGGGTTTTGAAGGAGCGAGCCTCGGGATTCTTGGTATTTTCTGAAAACCAGAGATAGGCAAAGGCCCCGAGACGTGAGGAGCCCCGGGCGACTTCCTCACTGACTGTTAAGAGGGATTTCAGTTGTTCGCCGGTCAGGGAGGGTGAGAGCTGTGGCCTCCCGGCTTCAATCTGAGCCACTTTGGCGTCGAGTTCAGCCAGATAGGAGTCCAGCCGTTCAACGGGACTCTGAACCAGGTCCGTCAGATTCCAGCGGTCGGGAATGGACGTGCGTGCAGAGCGGCGTGTCTGATCAGCGGTTCGCGCAAGAATCCTTCCGGCCATAGTATCTCCTCCATGAAGCGGAACGAGAATCGATCATACCACTGCCCGCCGGCGATGCGATGAGAAAAGTAGGCGAGGGATCATCGCAAGATCCGTTCGTTGACAGCGCGCGAGGGGGATGCAAAAATTCAGTGCGGAAGGGTGATCGACCATGACCGATCAAGAGCTGAATCGGGCGATCCAATACGTCACGGCCAGTACGTCCTATGGACGGGAGACCGTGGGCGACATTCTCAAAACGGGCCTGGGAGAATTGACCGCGCTGGCCATGCAGTCCACGCGCCAGTTCGAACGGGACGCTCTGTTGGAATATGTGTCTCAGTGGACCATCAAGCGCACGGGGCAGCCGGAACCGTTGGTCCGAGAAGTGCTCGGTTGCGCCGGCCGGTGGCTGGACGAAGTCTATGAAGAAATCAATAAGCCTTCTCCGGAGATTGAGGACCCCTCTTCCGGTGATGACGAAGGAGCAGGGCCGGTCTAGTAGAAAACATCGGCGTCCATATCTCGTATTTCGTCGTTCGCAGTCGATCTATCCTTTCGGTCTGGCGAGATACGAATCACGTTTCACGAGGGACGAACTCCCATGGCCCGCTGGCGACCTCGACGCACTCTGAAGCTCCATGCCCGTCTCCGGGATGGTCATCCCGCGCCCGCCCTCTCCTTAACGCGCCAATGTGAAAAAGAGCGTTCCCGTGTATTCGAAGACCAATGGACGATGCTCCATCGGCATTGCGCCGACCAGTCCAGCCACCTGCGATTGGGACGCTTGATCCATCGCCTCAGCCACGACGATCCAGGCGTGCAAGAGTCGGCGCTGGCCGAGTTGGAACTGGCCACGCAGCTGATCCGGGCCGGCGCGCGCGTCACATTTCTGCCGGAGTCTCAGGCGCGCTCAGCGGATTTGGAGTGTCATCTGGGACGAGCGCGGTTCTTTGTCGAAGTCACGGCGATGGTCGGATCAGCCGAACGGCGGCGTTTGCCGTTGCGCGGAATTGCAATGGACGAAGAGCGGGCAGAAGAGGAGGATCGCGGCGTGATCCTCATTCACCGCATCCTGGCGCGCATTCAGCAGAAAGCGAAGCAGCTGGCGGATTATCGCGATCCCGTCATCTTGCACATCTCTATTCCGCGTGCGGATCTACGGAGCGGGAAGAGCGGCCGACGGGAGGAAATCTGGCTGGATTTGAAAGCCCTCTCGGGAGCGGTCACCGTCTTGCTGACAAGGCTTCCGCATCTCAGCGCCGTGCTCGTGTCACTCTGGGACGTGCATCCGCTTCCCGCCAAGGCGGCCACGAGGTTGGCCAACGTCGAATTATTAGTTGAACGGAGTAGACACGAACGGACTCATCCGAGAGTGCGGCTGCTGATTGAAAATCCCGGCGGCTTCAGTGTGATGAACGAGCAACAGCGGGATGTGTTTCGACAGATCATTTGAATTTAGGCGGGCAGCGTTCCCTCAGCATCTCCAGATTCTTGGTCACCATGGCGTCGCCGTTTTTGGTGGAGACGTCGATGCCGGTGACGCAGACGCTGCGGCATTCGTCTATTCGGCCGAGCTTGTGCAGTGATTGGGCCAAGGCATAGTAGGCGGCAGAGTAGGTAGGCTTCACGGTGATGCATTGCTGCAGCGCTGTGGCGGCTTCTTCAAAATTCCCATCGTCCATATAGGCTTTTCCCAGCCCGAACCAGGCCACGTCATCGTTCGGATCCATCGCCAGGACTTTCTTCAGCGGTTCGATTCTTGGATTTGGCATGTATTCCTCCAGCGCATACTCGTCAACCGAGTGCGACCGTAGCACGCGTTTCCGTTCGTTGTCTATGCGGTTTCCTGCATGATAACCTCAGATCGTGAAACGTAAGGCGTTAAGCGTCATGCGATATCGATCAGAGCTCTTGCGCTTCACGTTTTACGCGTCACGCGTCACGGAGCCTTAAATGGGTAAGACCGGTCTCGTCTATCATCCCGCCTATCTTGAGCACGACATGGGTGTCGGGCATCCCGAGTCGCCCCATCGGTTGCGCGCGATCATGCAGCAGTTGGATCAATCCGGAACGGCGGCTCGGCTCGCAAAGATTGAACCGCGCAAGGCGGAAGACGAATGGGTGACGCAAATTCATACCGCCGGCTATGTGGCAGCTCTCAATAAGCATGCACCGGCGAGCGGACGCGTCTCGCTCGACCCCGATACCTCGATGTCCGCCGGCTCGTTGACCGCCGCCTATCTCGCCGCCGGAGGGACCTTAGCCGCGGTGGATGCCATCATGGCTCGGCAAGTCGATCACGTGTTCTGTGCCGTGCGGCCCCCGGGCCATCATGCGGAATCCGGACGGGCGATGGGATTTTGCCTGTTCAACAATGTGGCGATCGCCGCGCGATATGTGCAGAAGAAGTATGGGCTTCAGAAAGTCCTCATTGTCGATTGGGACGTCCATCATGGGAACGGCACGCAGCACAGTTTTGAAGAGGATCCCTCGGTGCTGTTCTTCAGCACCCATCAATATCCCCATTATCCGGGAACGGGTCGGGCCGTAGAAACAGGCCATGAAGCTGGCGAAGGTTTTACGATCAACGTGCCGATGGAAGCCGGTGAAGGCGATGATGAATATCGCGCCGTCTTTCAAAAAATACTGGTGCCGGCGGCGGATGACTTTCAACCCGAATTCGTCATCATCTCGGCCGGCTTTGATGCGCACAAGGACGACCCGCTGGCTGGCATGGGACTGACCGAAGAGGGTTATGCGGAGTTGACGCGCATCGTGGCCGGCATTGCCCGTCGCCACGCGCACAAGCGCATCCTCTCCTCGCTCGAAGGCGGGTACAACCTGGCCGCATTGGCCGCATCCGTCGATCGCCACATTCAAGCCCTGTTGGATTCATGAGGCGCTTCTTCAAACTGGGTTTTGCCGCGCTCGTGCTGTTCGGCGCGACCTACCTGTATTACACCGAGATCAAGCCGGTGGTGATTTTCGGCCTGCGGTCCGACTATGCCCATGCGATTCCCTTTCAGAAGATTCCGGAAGGCCTGACGAGCCTGAAAGCCGAGTCGTGTGGCCAGTGCCATCGAGACATTTATGACGAGTGGAAGACGAGCATCCATGCGCGCGCCTATGACGATCCGTTTTTTCAAGCCTACTGGAAAAAGGACAAGAACATTTGGGTCTGCTTGAATTGCCACTCCCCGCTGGAGAATCAGCAGCCGACGCTGGTCAAGGAGATTCCGCGGGGACGGGTGGAAAAAGCGGTGGAAATGCCGAACCCGCATTTCGACGCCGACTACCAGAAGGAATCGGTGACCTGCGCGGTCTGCCACGTGCGCGACGGGGTGATCCTGGGGCCGTTTGAGGATTCGGCGGCGCCGCACCCGACGAAATTCGATCCCAACTTCCGAACGGCGCAGGTATGCTATCGCTGTCATAACGTCGTGTCGGGGCCGGCTCAGTTTTATAACGTCGGGCCGTGCGGGACCTATGCCGAGTACGAGGGCAAGTTTTTCATGCAGGAGCGCGGGTTCATTTGCCAAAGCTGCCACATGCCCGAGATCGACCGTCCAGTTGCCGCCAACAGTCCCATCAGGCGAGGCCGGCAGCATCTCTGGCGCGGCGGGCATGATCCGGACATGATTAGACGGGCGGTAGGCATACAAGTAACGGCGGACCGCGACCGTGTGAAACCCGGCGAGCGCATCGGATTTACACTGACGCTGGTCAATGCGGGAGCCGGTCATAAGATTCCCACCGGTGATCCCGATCGCCACTTCACGGTAGAATTTTCGGTCGAAGACAAGCAGGGGCGGGTGCTCGAACAGCAACGTTCCACGATGGGGCGATGGGTGCTGTGGCAGCCTGCGATCATTGAACTCTATGATAACCGATTATTGCCGCTGGCCAGCCGCGCATATCAGTTCGGCTATCGGCTGCCGGAGCAGGCGGAGGGCTTGATTCTGAAGACCCGGGTGCAGTACCACATTCTCACCGATACGCAGCACGAGATGCTGCAGACGAAATACGGGCTGACGGGAAACGATCCCTATCGGTTTCTGATTTACGAGCGGGAGTTTCCGTTGTCCGGCGAGCTGGCGACAGCGCTGAGAGAAAGCGATCAGCCGTCGACGATCAGCCGTCAGTACAATGGATTCAGTTGTAAGGCGGGAGCTGAAGGCTGATTGCTGATCGCTGACAACTCACACCACAAAGGAACATCATGAAGCATTCTTTACTCATCGACACTGACGAGCTTCAGCAGAGTCTCGGCCGACCCGGGTTGGTCGTGATCGATGTGCGCGGCAAGGCGGCGTACGAATTCGGCGGGCATATTCCCGGCGCCGTGCATTCGACCTGGCATGAGTACAGCGATCCGCACGCCGTACCGAAAGGCTTGATCAATCCCGATCTCGGACAGATCGAGCAGATCCTCAGGCGGCTGGGCATCAATCAAGACAGCGACGTGGTGATCTATTCGAATCCCTTCGACAACTGGGGCGATGAAGGGCGCATGTTTTGGATGCTCGAATATCTCGGCCACAAAAAGCTCCGCGTGCTGGACGGCGGATGGGTGAAGTGGACGGCGGAGAAGCGCCCCTTCGAACACGGCCGGGTGACGCCTTCGCCGGGCAACTTTAGGGCCCAGCCGGTCAAACATCTCGCGATATCAAAAGACGACCTCAAATTGATTGTGCGCGCGCCGCATCCCCACACGGCGATTCTGGATGCTCGCAGTCTGGAAGAGTATCTGGGCAAAGAGGTCTCCGGCATTCCCAGGCCGGGGCATATTCCGTCGGCCATTCATGTCCCCTGGAACGGTTTCTTAAACAAGGATGCCACGGTCAAGGATGCGGCGGGCATCAAGGCGGTGCTCGAAGACAAGGGACTGCAAGAAAACCAGGAGCTGGTCTGCTACTGCACAGGCGGGGTACGGTCGGCGTGGTTGTATTTTGTGTTGAAACTGGTCGGCTATCAGAATGTCAGGAACTACCCGGGCTCCTGGTGGGAGTGGAGTCGTGACTTCGCCTGTCCGGTCGAAAAGGATTTCCACGGGCTCCAGAAAATCCTCGGCTTCGATCAAACCGCCAGGCCGTCTTGACTCTCCTCGGAGCGCTGTGTAAGGTGAATTCACGATTTTATTCTTCATTCTTCCCCAATCCAACCAGGAGGTGGCTCGTATGATGATCACAATTCGTCGCAGCGCGTTTGCACTGGCGGCCATTGTTGCGTTCGCAGGGATGCCGATGCTCAATGGCTTGGCGTTTGCGGCCGAGAACAAGCATGTCAGTGAAGCCGTCGAACATGCCAAGGAAGCGGTGGCGCACGGCAAGCAGGGGCATGCTGATGTGCTCGTGAAGCATGCGGAAGGGGCGTTGAAGCATGCGGAAGCGGCGGGGATGAAAAATCCGCACCTCGATGAAGGGGTGAAGCATCTCAAGGAAGCCATTGAGCACGGGAAAGCGGGTCATGCCGACGTGGCCACCAAGCATGCCGAAGGCGCAGTGACGCATCTGTCCGAAGTGAAGTAAGGCATGACAGCTGACAGCTGTGAGCTTCGCTGTTTTGACCGGGCAGGGCCAACAACCCTGCCCGTTGTCGTTTCTGGGAAGCATTTCAACGGGGGCAGACGGTGCGCGTGGGGTTCTACCAATACGATCCGCAGTTCGGCGAGGGGGCGAAGAATCTTGACGCCGTCACGGCCAAGCTGGAGCAGGCGGATGCCGACCTCATGGTGCTGCCGGAACTCTTCGCCTCCGGCTATCAGTTTGTCTCTGAGGAAGAGGTGCAGCGGCTGGCGGAACCGATCCCTGACGGGCCGACGACCCGCCGTGTGTCGGACATCGCGAAGCGACGACGCATGCACGTTGTCGCCGGTCTTCCTGAACGGGCCGGCGGACGCTGCTACAACTCCGCGATTGTGGTAGGACCGTCGGGATTCCTCGGCTGTTATCGGAAGACGCATTTGTTCTATGAAGAGACGCTGTTCTTCACGCCGGGCGATTCAGGATTTCACGTGTGGGACATCGGCCAGGCCAGGATCGGCGTGATGATTTGCTTCGACTGGTACTACCCTGAGGCCGCGCGCTCGCTGGCCCTTCAGGGAGCCGACATTCTCTGCCATCCGGCTAACCTGGTGTTGCCCAATTGTCCCGATTCCATGCCGGTCCGCTGTCTGGAAAATCGTGTCTTCGCGGTCACTTGTAATCGTATCGGCAGCGAAGCGCGCGGAGGGAAAGATCCACTGACGTATATCGGCAACAGCGAAATTGTGACGCCCAAGGGTATCATTCTGCATCGCGCGCCTCGCGACCGGGAAGAGCTGACGATTCTTGAGATCGACCCGGTCGAAGCCCGCAGTAAGCACCTCAATCGCTACAACGATCTTCTGCGCGATCGCCGGACAGACCTGTATAGGGTCTGATCACCCATCGGCCTCCATCTTTAACTCCCCATCTTGCACAGCAGGCGGCGGCACGGTAGGATTTGAGCATGGAGACGCCGTTGGGCAAAGGAATCTTTCTGGTGGCCGCGCCAAGCTTGCGCGACCCGAACTTCCGGCAGTCGGTCGTCTTGCTCTGTGAGCATGGACCGGAAGGCGCGTTAGGGGTGGTCGTGAACCGGCCGACGGCCATGTCCATTTCGGAGGCCTTACCGCAGGTGCCGATCCTGGAAGGGTCCGGCCATGTGCTGTACGCCGGCGGGCCGGTGCAGACGAATCAAGTCATGCTGCTGTTTCGCGCCGAGCGGCTGCCTGAGAATTCACACCATGTGTTCGATGGGGTGTGCCTGGGCGGCGACATGGGCATGGTGGAACGCATTCTCACCGGAGCGGCCGCGAAGGATTCGTTTCGCGCCTATTTGGGTTATTCCGGATGGGGGCCCGGCCAACTGGAAAGCGAAATGAAAATCGGTTCATGGATTACTCTGCCGGCGGATCCGGCATGGGTCTTCGAGAAAGACCCCACACGGGTGTGGGGAGAGATTCTCCTGTCACTCGGCGACGAGTACCGTCATTATGCCGAGATGCCGTTCGATCCCTCCTACAATTAAGCTGCCGGACACGATAGCGACGATCCCAGCGTCCCGGCAGTCTTGGCCTGCCTCCTGTATCCATTGAAGCCTTGTGCAGAGGGTGCTACGCTCTCGCGCCATGCGAGGTCTGTCCTTCATCCGTTCTCTCCTTCTCCTCACGACGATTGGTCTTGTGATGTCTTTCTTAGTCGGCTGCGGTGTCGGCTACACGATCATCAAGTCGGAAGCCAAGCTGGATCGACTGGCTGTCCCGATGACCAAATCCCAAGTCATTGACGCCATCGGGCGTCCCGACCGAGTGTTACGTGATGACGGACGGATGTTGGTCTGGGAATATTCACTGACGGCGAGAAAGCAGTGGCTCTATGAACTGGGCTATTGTCCGATTTCGATCTGGGTCGGCGGCTGCATCATTTATCCCTTCACGAACATTGCGTCGGAGCATCAGCGGGAATATCCACAACACGTCATACTGGTGAACGACGAACTCTGCGCGTGGGGACCACCGGCCGCCATTTTACAGAGGCGGCGAGCCTGCGCGACGGTCGGTGTGCCGTCGATGCAGAACGGCGGCGCCGTCAGACCCGAGCCGGTTGTGTCGGGAAACGGCCCCATCAGTCGCCAGACGATCGATCGCTACCGAACGATGGCCGTCATGCTGTTCGAGGATGCGGCCGGCGCTCCAGGAACCGGGTCGCGGGTGGCAGGGATCGTCACGACGCTCATGCTGGATCTGGACGTCCATATGGTCGAGCGGGCCAAACTGGATGAAGTGTTGCAAGAGCAGGTGATTCAGCTGAAGCACGCGGATGATGCCAACGTGCTGAAAGTGGGAAAATTGCTGGGCGCACAAGCCATCATTGTGGGCGAAGTGCAGCAATGGGAGCGGCATGAGCAGGAGCGCATGCACGCGGTTTCGCTGTCTCTGCGGATGATTGATGTGGAAACGGGCGTGCTCTTGTTCAGCGGCGAAGGCCACCTCACCGATCCGACCACCGACGATCCGGAAAGTTCCGCCCGCGTGATTGTGCACCGGATTCTGGCCCGGTTCGGGTCGCAAACGGGATTACTGGGATCCGGACGCATCGGAGTCAATTGGGAACTGCTGGAAGAGAGGGGAGCGAAGTTCTACGTCGTGCGTGAATTACGCAGCGGCCTGCCGGCCGAGAAAGCCGGACTCATGGTGGGGGACAAGATCGTGGCCTGCAACGGGATCGCGCTGACAAGCTCGAAAACTGAGCGTGATGCCAAACGGCTGTGCCAAGCCGAAGCAGGTCAGTCCTTGCAGCTTGACGTGCGCCGTGCCGGTCTTCCCATCGAAGTCGTCGTCACGGCAGAAAAGCGCCCGGGGTTATAGCAAGTTCGTAGGGAGCAGAGGAACGATATGGATCATTCAGAAGCGCCGCATTCGGGAACCGATGCCTTGTTGAAAAAACTGCACGAGCGTCCGCACTTGCCGCTCGGCGAATGGCTGCGGGCTCCGGCCCATGTGCACTATAAGGCCTTCCGGATGGCGGATCCGCCGACGCAGCGTGCAGCCAGCCGGTCCGAGTTTCAGTCCCTGCTGGGAGCCTTCAAGGTTCCCGCGGAGGCGACCGTGCTGCGAGAGACCTTCGGGTACGGCGTCAAGGAAGCGGAGAACGGCGAGCGGTTGATCGTCGTCTGGCAGGCGCATACGGAATATTACAATTACCAATTGTGGCATCTGCCGTCCCCGACGAAGAGCGAGGTTGCATTTGGCCCTCTGACCTTTCCCAATTACAAATTTCCGGTCACGCCGCTCGGGTCGGAAGTGTGCCACTTGGATATTCTGCTCACGGCTGAACCTTTGCCGTTACGCGATCACCTGCGCGCGCTGCTGCCCGGTCCTGTGCTTTATGGGAGCAAGGTATTCGACGAGCAGACGAGTGTGGTGACCAGCTTTACGCCGGACGACGAGGGGCGAGAGCGCTATTGGGTGAATGTGGGATCGTCACAAGAGCATGCGTCGCGTCTGAAAGACATCGTGGACGCCATCGTGCGGATCGAGACGTACTATCATCTCCTGCTGATGCAAAAGCCGCTGTTCTCCGCCGCCATCGATCAGGTCTACAAGTTCGAGCAGGTGCATTTAAAGCAGCGTGAAATCATCACCAGCCATATTTCCCATGCCAACTCCGAGACGCTGCAACGGTGGTTGAACAGCCTCACGCAGGATCTGCTGAAGACCAATCGCATCTCGGGCAAGCTGCATTTTGAACTGTCCGCCTCGTTGCCGTATGACAAGATCGTCCATACCACACTGGCATCGTTGGCCGAGAAGCCCATGGACTCCTATCGTCCGGTGTCGGACTACGTGCTGGGCGGGATCACGGGAGTGGCAGAAGGATACCAGCAACTCTTGCGGCGCATCGAAACGTTACGAGGCGGATTCGAAGGAATCATTTCGATCATCCGAACCCGCATCGATTTGATCCTGGAAGCGCAGAACCTCACGCTGCTCCAAAGCGTCGATCGCACGACGAAGAGCCAGGTGATTCTGCAACACACGGTGGAAGGCCTGTCGGTAATCGTCATCGCCTACTACGTGGCAGGCCTCGGCGGCTACATCTTCAAGGGGCTACAAGAATTGGGCTGGCTCAAGAATGCCCATCTCGCGTCGGCCGTCTTCGTGCCGATCGCCATCGGTCTCGCCTTCGTGATCACGACGATGAGCAGGAGATACCTCCGGAAGAAGCTGGCGGCGGAGCAGACGGCAAAAACCGATGAAAAACTTGACCAATAACAATGTGCCTTTCGTGATGGCTCAGCTTTGAGCCGTCGAGTACACTTCAGCCGTGTTGTTTTTATTTGCGAGGCCGGATGACGAACAGAGATCGCGATACTCAGGAGGAATTGGATCGAATGTCGGCGAATCTGCAAAAGGCCATCGATCTCACCGAGCTTGCACTGGCCTTGCGGCTTGCTGCCATGCGACAGAACAACCCCGCTGCCACCATGGCGGACGTGATGCACGAGATTCGTGTGGCGAAAGAACGCGCATGGCATTCGAGTCATTCCTAGCCGAAGCGTTGGCCGATCTTCTTGCCGATTTCGACCGCCGGAATGTGCAGTATGCGCTGGCTGGCGGCTGGGCATTCAGCGCTCTCATCGAGCCGCGGGCGACCACGGACATCGACCTGTTGATCCTGCTTGATCGCCCGTCCCGCGAAACGATTCAATCACTGCTGGCGCCCCTCTTCGAGTCTCTCATCGTTCATCCCGCGCCGATGACCATGCGAGGGATTTCGATGTGGCGGACGGTCGGGGTGCGCCGTCGGGAAGAGGTGGTCGTTGATTTTCTCTTGGCCGATTCCGCCTTCCTTCAAGCGGCTCTTTCACGGAAACAGCAGATTCCGTGGCGTGGCGAGTCAGTCTCAATCGTGACGTTGGAAGATCTCATCCTGCTGAAGATGCTCGCCGGACGCCTGCAGGACCAAGCCGATCTCGAAAAGATCGAAGCGCGAAGAAGCGAGTTCCAGATTGATTGGGCCTATGTCAATAAATGGAAAGCTGCACTAGGAGTTAAGTAGGTATAGGGTATAGAACTTGGTCGAGCCGCTACTGGTCGTTGCCATCGGCCTGGTTTTGCCATCACGACGTTCAGCAAGAAGTATCTGCACAAGAAACTATCGGGGGAGCAGCCGGCGAAGGAAGAGAGCAGGTCGGAGACCGCCTAACGCTTGCGGTCAGCAGCCGCGAGGGCGAGCATCGCGAGCCCCTGGTCCGGTGGACTGCGAAGTTGGGCAGCCGTTCTGCTCTTCACGCATCTTTGCGTGGCATCACTGGCGATGACCTCTGGCGGTCGGATGCTGGGGCGAGCCCAGACGAGGAAACGGAATGCGGGGCCACTCTTTCCCCGTGTCGATCCTCTCTTCCATGACATCAACGAACACGGGAATAAGTTCACTCAGAACGCGAAGTGCCGGGTCAAGCGCGTCTTTGTTCAGGCTGTTGCGATTTGTCGAGCAGCCGTGGAAGATCTGATTTCTCAGAACGCGCACACGCCGCCACAGGAGAGTCTCCAAGTAGGGGTAAAGATCGCCTGAGTCCAGGGCCTCTTCGGCCGCTGTCGTCTCTTCTTCCAACCGCCGCCTAACGTTGGGACTGTAGCCATTCCTCCAGTACGTTTCGGACAGATACCTCGACTTGAGGAGTGCGTGGGCATCTTTGCGGAACGTGACAACGGCTTTTCCGATCCGCCCTGTGCCAGCATCGAGGTCACAGATCCTGCGGAGAAACCATCGGGCGTCGTCGCCCGGACGAAGATAGCGTCCCTGGCCGGTTTCGTTCACACGGCCGTACAGGGCGTTGAACCCGATCCAGTACATGATGAAGAGTTCCTGGGAGTCGGCGTGGCTAGCGCTGTCGCTCGCCGTGGATTCCAGTACTTGCGCACGCTTCACCCATGATCTCGCCCGCTTGATGCGGTCCCAGTAGCCCTGGTTGTCTTCCGTCAGCTTGGCAGTATGGCTTGTCACGCCTCAATACCTCCAACCGCTCGAATCTGGTCGTGGCACTGTCGGTCCAAAGGTTGCAGTCAGCACTTATGGTGCGAACAACGCGAACTCCGGTTCGCTGAAGCACGAGTTTGTACAGCTAAGCTCCGGCATCGAAGTCGCTGAGGATCGGAGTCTCGCCGGAATGCTCGATCACGACCCGCTGAAGTGGTGGCACCAGCTTGCCCTGATTGTTGTAGGTCAGGGCGCGACGCCCCTGCCAGATGAGCTCATCCTCGACCGCCTTTAACAGGGTTGCCTCTACAGGGGCAACGAAGACGAGATTGCCGGACTCATGCATGGATGCGTCCATAGCATACCCGTTGCCACCGTGATATCGCTCATCGAGTCCTTTCGAGGCCTTGCCGACCCGCACCGGGTGCCCATGCTTGTCGGCCTGCACGTACACGCACGTCTGGTGTGGGAAGGCCGTTCGTGCGTCCGTCAGCTTCGAGTATTTCGACCACCGGAGTTCGACTCGAACAGCCAATCTCGTGCTCACTTGTCTGCCAAATACCTGGGCTAACCGGCGCGCGGCGCTGTTTCGCGCGTCCGGCTGAGCCGGTGTTAGCCATCATGATCAATAGAAAATGGCATCGAGGAACGCGGCTCGCCGGTTCCATATGGCTGTTTCACTTTTGCCCTTTGGCCTTTGTGAGTTGAACCAAGGCGACTCATGTATGAGTTTGATTAGCTGGATATAACCATCTGCTAGCGCGAACCGACTCTGGGGCACTCCAAGAGTTTTCGAGAGGTTCTGTCTTACAGGAATCGATGCCACCGTACAGTACAAATCGGGGCGGACAATGCAGAGTAGTCGACCCCACACTTTCATTGTGAAACCAAGTCCCTCAAGTTCAACAAGGCTGGTCTGGAGCTGTTTCCATGGTATCGGCGGATTCAGTTTGGCTATTCGATTCACCGCTTTGACCAAGACTGCCAGTTGCTTGTCTGTACCTTTTGCAAGGAGGCGGCGAAACCTACCTGCAGCTGCGACATTCCCCAGCGCTGCGTTCTCTTCACCGATGCCACCGATAATTCGCCTCTTCTGCAGGTTTGCAAAATAGGATTTTCTCCAAGGCAAGGGCAGATGCTTAGCTGCGGCATCGAGAACGTCATGATACTCTTGGCCTTGTCCGTCATGAGTCTTGAGTCCGTCTATTACCTTCTGATGGTAGATTGCCCAATCGGCATTCCTGAGCCAACTGGCAGTTCCGATCTCTTCCTCAAAGCGTGGCGGCGTATGAATTCCGTGTTTTCGTGCCTGACGAGCGCTCTTCGCATGTCGCTTGCGATACTGTTTGAGCCATTGAGAAGTTGGCTTAAAGGAAAGAGAGGGAGATCGCCATTCCTGGAGCGCTTTCTTGAGTCCAAGCACGTCTTTCTCTTTTCCAGTTGGACGAACGCCTTCGACCAAAACGTTGACTTCGATGTTAGTATAGAAGCCGCCATAGGTTAGATTCGAACTTCCTGTGAAGAGAGCATAGCGGCGGCTATCTTCAAAAAGGTAGACCTTTGGATGGAACAGGTCGGCATTGTCACGAAAGACTCTGATACGGGCGCCAATACGCTTGAACCACTCGAATGCTTCTGGATGGGTGTAGTTGAACGAGGTTCCTACTGTTGCAGTAATAGCGCCCTTGAAATTCTCTAGAAGGCGATATGGAAGGGTCTGGTTGGGGTTGCCGCACCACGCTACCGCAATCTGGACTGAAGGATACTCGCGGCAACAGCGCGTGAACTCCTGAGCGAGAGCATCGTGAGTGCTCAATATGCGGAACTGCCTCATGATCTCGTCTGTAATTGGCTAACTATTGAGAATGCTGACCGGCATAGTACGTCTCTCCGGAGAGC
>CAYNLM010000073.1:0-19295 GCA_964398045.1 uncultured Nitrospira sp.
CAGATAGAGTCATGGGTGGCGTGGCGCTCGCCGGCTGCGAGGCTATGGTGACCTGAGCGGTTGAGGGGGTCGGGGGGACAAGAGTCATCTGGGGAGACGCTGCCGGAGTCTTCACGGCTGTCGGCTCTGCAGGAGGTTTGAGGCCCTGGAGTTCAAGTTTCTTGTCTTCCAGTGTGTGAATCAACTGCTTGACGACGGCAACGCTGTGGGCAGTTTCGTCTTTATTCGAGGTACGCAACTTGTGACTGCGGTAGGTCTGACATTCCAGCGAGCGCTCGCCAAAAATGCGGCGGACGCATTCGCGCAATTGCAATTCAGCCTTGGCGCGGGCTGCGTCGCGATAGGGAAATCCTTCCCGGCTGAAATCTTCAATCGACGTGAGGATGTCCTGGAACTGTTCGATGCCCCGCGAGATCTCTTCAATCAGAGCGGCTTTAGATCTTGAACGGGCGTTCTCGGTTGCTCGTGCGCGTGCCATGGGTGAATGGAGGAAAGTCTAGCCCAGGGTTCACAACCTGGCAAGGAAACGGAGGATTCCGGCGGTCGGTGGACGAGTGCGGTGGTCAGTCCACCCACTGCACGTCTTTCGTAGAGGTCGATGGCAGGGCGTCGAACGGAAGCGGTGCGGAAGCGAGCGCAAAGGTCACGCGATCGAGGAGCGCTGCAACCGAGAAGGGTTTTTGAAGAAAGCGGTCGGCTTCAACCCGAATGCCTTGAGCCGCAAGATTCGCCATCGGGTGGCTGGACATGAGGAGCAGGCGTAGTTCCTTCCGGAGAGAGAGGGCCTGGCGAACGAGTTCATGACCGTTTACGCGAGGGTACTGGTTCCGGCTGGAGATCAATTGAAAGTCGGGTGGAGGAAGAAACAGATCAGTGAGCAGTAAATGAATGGGTACGGTCGATGCGCTATAGAGCGCCATGGCTTCGGAACTGCCGTCGGCTTCAAGGACGACGTACCCCGCCTGCTTCAGTGTTTTGGAACAGAGGAGGCGGATCGATGGATCATCGTCGACCACAAGAATGCGTTGAGGAGATGCGGAGGGGGTGGGAGGACTGGCGGCCATCGGGTTGTTCGGTGCTCCCTTCATTCGGTCGTGAATCGTTCCTGTTGGTCCCTTTCGGCAGACCGGCGAGAAACCTTAAGCAGTTTGAGCGACGGAATGAAGATTTGGACCTGAGGACGCTTAGTCCTGTGGAGCGGAGAGGGGAAACATCACATTCAGAATGGTCAGAAACTGTTGCCGGTCAATGGGCTTCGCCAGCAGGTGGTGGGCGCGGAGGGATTCCGCTTTGAGGAGGGTGGTCAGGCCATCCCCGCCCTGAGCCAGAGCCAAAATCTTCGTGTCGGGGGTTCGAAGCAGGACCCGTTGAAATTGGGACACGGCTTCCTCGGACACGGCTGTCAGAGAAATGATGGCCAGTTCAATCTGCCCCTGCATCATGCGATTCAGAAAGTCGTCAAGGTCTTCGGCCTCGACGAGACAATGCTCGGTATCCGAGGCGGCCCGCTGGATCGCGGCACGATCGGCCGGGTCATCCTCCAACAGAAGAAGGGTCGACATGGTGGATCGCTCCAAGAATAGCTATCTGTAACATGAGGTCTGTGATTGCAGAACCTGGCCGATACGCCAGGGACAGGATGGATCAGGGCCGTTTAGCGGGCCTTGCGGGGAAAATTCAGGTGTCTGCGGAGACGACGAGGCGGGGGGGATGAGAAGCATCCAATACATGTGTCATTGTACTGTGGTTGTGGTTTGTGGTGGGAGGGTCACGAGCTTGACAAGGGAAAACCCTGGTGGAGTCTTATCGTCCGCAATGTGATTATTTTAGAGGGTACTGAACTGCCAGCCGGCACGCACGAAGTTGGATTAAAGGGGCAATATCTGGTGGTGTGTATCCCCGCGGGGCTTGATCACGATATGTCCTAAATGAGCCCCGCGGCTCAACGAAGGTTGGTATGGTGCCCCCGACACGAATTGAACGTGCGACCCGCGGTTTAGGAAACCGCTGCTCTATCCAACTGAGCTACGGGGGCGTGGCTTGAATTTAGCGTACTTCTGAGAGGTGTGTCTAGCGAAGGAAGGCAGTACGCCTTTGTGCCCGTAGAGCACTTCGCACGCTAGATTTGGTCCGGCGTGGAAGTCTTCGGCTTTTGGGTATCGCATAGCACGGAATCAGGAGGTGCTGTATGGGGCTCAAGACCGCACTGATATTCGCGTGCCTGGTGGGGATGTCCCTCTTTCCGTGGGGCGCGTATCTCTATGCTGTGGAGGATCCCGATAAAGTGATTGAGGAGAAGTGTGCCATCGACTGGCCCGACAACTATCGCATGCGGGCGGCTTGTATTGAACAGCAGAGTCAAGTGCTCAACAAGTCCCTTTCCTCCCCAATCGATCCGCGCCTTACTGTCGAAGACCTCACGCTCCTGCGAGAAAAATGTGCCAACGACTGGCCAGATGACTTTCGCATGCGGGCGCACTGCCTGGAGGAACGACTGGCGGCGATGCGTATGCATCATGAATTGAATGGGGTTGAGCCGCTGAGATGAAGGTTCAGGGTCTGAACAAGTCCAGGTCCAGAGTCCGACAACCTCAGTGCCCGGTCGCCGCTTTTTCCTCCGGCTTGGCGAGCAAGTCGGCTTTCGATGGAACCTGACTCAACAGATCGGGGCGGACCTGGAAGATGCCCTGCAGCCGGGCGCCGGTGGCATACATGAGATTGCCGACCTGATTGCCGAGCGCGAGTTTTCCGATGACCTTCCCGTTCCTGCTTGTCGCCACAAATTCCGCCGCCGGCGCGGTCAATCCGTAAGGAGCAAGCGGAGCGGATTGCTTGATGACCCGTTCCTCCGCCGGGAGATTCGCCACCCGGCTGACGAATAAATCCGCCGCCTGTTGACTGACCTTCTCGGTGGGCTGATCTTCCAGGAGCCATTCGCCGTTCTGATTGATGAGCACATAGTCCTTGTCGCGCGTTTTGACGGAGAGCATGGCGATGGCCGTGTAATCGACGCCGAGCAGGCGTTTGTCTTGCAGCGTAAACAGTTCCTTGGTCAGGTCTTTAATCGCGGCCGGACTGATCCGGTACAGCGGCGCGTCCGGTTTCGTTTCCGCGATCGCTTCTCCGCTTTCCACGTCAGGCTGATAGAGCTTTACCGTCTGGTCGCCCTCGGCGGTGTGCAGCGTGATTTTCACTTTGGGCGCCGTCAGCGTTTTGGCAAGGGCGTCCCGCGCGGGACCAGGATCGATCATGCCCAGGGCCTTGAGATCCTCAAGTCGGAACATCAGCGAGCGGACTTCGGTTTGATCGGCTTCGGCTTCGATGGGGTAGCGAATTTTCCAGGACGGCTTGGGCTTGTCTTTGGCCATGTTGTAGAGCACGATTTCCGTCGTCGGATAGCTGAGGCGCACACGCTCGACGTCATTTTGCACGAACCGCAGAAGTTCCTTCCGCCGGAAGGTCATCAAACTCTTATTGACGAAATTCTTCGGGGCCAGGTCGGTGAGCAGCACTTTATGGTCCGATCCGCGCAGAACGTACAGTGTATTGGAGAGCGGGCCGCTGTCGCCGATGGAGATCGTCTCTTGCTGCGTTCCGGCCGTGACGGTGATGGTGGTCACCGGTTGCTCGAGCCCGAACGGCGCCAACGCAGAGCCGATGTCATCCACCGTGCGGGTGACTTTCCCTGTGACAAGCGCGCGAATCAATGCCTGGACTTCGCGCGGGTCCGCCTCGGCTTGGAGCGGCGCGGTCATCATCCAACTTCCTGAAGCCTGCGATTTCATCTCAACGGGGCCTTGCGGGGTCGTGATCGTCAGGCCGGTGATCGTATTTTCAGGAAACTGGAGCAGTGTGGTGTTCCGGGCTTCCTGTATTTCCTCCCGCTTCTGGCTCGGGAGTTCGACGAAGTACAGATACCCGGCCAATCCCGCCAGTATCACGAGCAAGAGGAGTGTCGGCCAGTATTTCATAGAACTACAACCGGCGGCGCTTTCTCCACACCATCATGCCGGTGAGAAACGTCATGAGCGGGAGGAAAATGACCTGGATATACAGGAGCGCCCGTTCCTGCGTGGGGTTCGGCGTGAACGGCCGCAGGGCCGGTTCTTTTGGGGCGATGGAAATAAGATCACGTTCCTCGGCGAGCCATCCCGCCGTATGCAGAAAGAAATCGCTGTTGCCGGGAAAGTTGAAAAAGGCGTTGGTGGCGAACGTCGAGTTCCCCACCACCACGATGGCCGGACGAGGCTTCCCTTCCTCCGGCGCTTTCTTGGGCGCCAGCGCGGCAGCCATCGGCAGCGGTCCCTTCACGTCTTCCTTTTCGTTCAGGCTGACCACGCGGCCTTGCATGTTGGTTTCCGCCCAGCTGTTGGCGGATGTGCGCGCGAGCGGGACATAGTCCCAGTCCTTGCCGACTTGCTCGTCGAATGTGATGTGCCGCGAGAGCGGAAAGAGGACGGCGGAAGTAAGATCCTGCGTAATTTCGTGTTCGGTAAACGTGCGGACCAACAGTGCGGTCAAATCGCCCTGCGCCAACCGGTCTTGGAGATCGACTAAGACGCCGGGACCCAAGCCCAGTCCCCAGTGTGCGAGCAACGGCTCCAGTCCCGTTTGGGTGTCCGGATCGACCATGACAAGAAGATGGCCGCCTTTGTCGACGTAGGCCTGAATGCGGTCCTGCTCATCTTTGGTCACGGTCCGTCGGGGACCTGCGAGCACCAGCACAGAGGTGTTGCTCGGCACCGTAGTCTCTTGGAGCAGCGACACGGTGCCGACATCGTACCCTTGTTTGGTCAGGGCTTCTTTCGCAATGGAAAGGCCGTTGCGTTCCTTGTCTTCCAAACTTCGTTCACTGTGGCCCTCGACGAAGACGATGCGTTTCTTGGCATCTTTCGAAATGCGGATCAGCGCGCCGGTCAACTCGACTTCCGACGGCGAGGTCACCCGGATGGTTTGTCCGTTGCTTTCGAAAATCGCCGTGTCGGTTCGGAAGATGCCGTAGTTCTGCGCCATCTTCGGCTGCTTCTCCGGATCGATGAACTCCACGGTGAGCTTGGTTGACGCTTGCCGATAACTTTCCAGCCGTTCTTTATAGGCCTGGTAGCCCGGGTCTTTCTCGCGCGTAAAGACGGTAATCTTCACCTCGTTCGGCAAGGTGCGCAGGACGCGATAGGTTTGGGGCGCGAGCGTGAAGTTCTGATTCTCCGACAAATCCCATCGTACGGAATGGCGCGAGGCCAGGAAATTGACAATCACCAGGATGGCGATGAACAACAGCACCATCAGGATGCTGTTCATGCCCATCTTGGTTGAGCGCCGCCCCGAGAAGGCCTTGACTGCTTCAACGTGCAGGATGAAAAAGAGGATCAGACAGACGAGCGCCAGACCTTCCGTGACGGTCACAATCCAGAGCAAGTCCGGCCGCAGGCTGTAGGCGATCAGGCCCGCCAGGGCAAGGACCGATCCAAGAACGCCGAGAGGAAAGGTTTTCAGACTCATTTCCAGCGCGCCGATTCCACGACTCGGTGGGTGAGAAACAGCATGAGCACCAGACTGCTGCCGAAATACACCAGGTCGCTCGTGTCGATCAGCCCGCGAACGAGGCGGTCGTAGTGTTCCATGAAGGAGACATAGGAAATGACGTGGCCTGCCGTGGTGTCGCCGAGCAGGGCGCCCAGTCCTGAAATCAGCCAGATGGTGAGGAGCATGCCGAAGCTGACGAACGCGGCGACGATTTGATTCTCCGTCAACGCCGACGCGAAGACCCCGACGGCCAAAAACAGCGCGCCGAGGAGCGCCATTCCCAGATAGCCGGTCAGGACCGGATTCCAATCAAAATCGCTGAACAGCATGAGCACGGTCGGCACGAGGCCGGTCAATCCCAGCATGCCCAGAAAGATGAGAAACACGCTCACAAATTTGCCCGCGACGATCTCATGGATGCCGATGGGGGATGTCATCAAGAATTCAAATGTGCGTAATTTCCGTTCTTCGGCGAACAGCCGCATGGTCAGGATCGGCAATATGATGAGCAGCACGAACCGCATGCTGGCGAACAGATTGCGGAAGACGAGATCGTTCAGATTGATCTGCGCAATGCCCTGCATCTGCATCAACTGGATGGCTTGCGCGCCGGCAAAAACAATATAGAGGTAGGAGAGAAACCCGAAAATGAGCAGAAACACTGCGCCGACGACGTAGACGATCGGCGACACGAAATACCCGCGGAGCTCTTTGGCGATGAGGGCTTGAACCGGCGTCATGATGTCGCCGCATCCTGCACGGCGGCGGTTCCCTCGAGAGCCGCGTTCGGTTGATCGTCGGTCGATGAAAGGCCTTCTTCGTCCCTCGTGAGCTGCAGGAAGACATCCTCCAACGTCATCGAAATGGTGCGCAGCTCGAGCAGGCCCCAGTGGTTCGAGACAATCAAACGGGCGATCTCATCGCGCAGGTCTTGTCCTAAGGCGCATTCGATGAAGACGTTTCCGGTCGTTTGCCCCGGGAAGATGTTGAGAATGCCCGGGATCGCCTGGAGCTTCGCTTCGAAATCGATCGGGGGTGTTTTGACCGTGACGGAAATCTTTTCCGACTGTCGCAAGCGTGCCGACAACTGTTCCGGCGTATCTTCCGCGACGATCCTCCCTCCGCTGATGATAACCACCCGCTGGCACACGGCTGTCGCCTCGGGAAGGATATGTGTGCTGAGAATCACCGAGTGGGAACCGGCCAAGCTCTTGATCAATTCCCGGATTTCAATGATCTGTTTCGGGTCAAGCCCGACCGTCGGCTCGTCCAGAATCAAAACGGGCGGATCGTGCAACAGGGCTTGGGCGAGGCCCACACGTTGGCGATAGCCGCGGGAGAGATTGCCGATCAGGCGGTGACGGACTGTGCCCAGTTCAAGCCGTCCGATGGATTGATCCAATGCGGAAGTCAGATTCTTTCCGGTCATCCCCCGCAATCGGCCGACGAAGGTCAAATATTCCGTGACCGTCAACTCCTGATAGACGGGCGGTGTTTCGGGAAGGTAGCCGATGCGGCGCTTGACCTCGAGCGGTTGATCGGCGCAGTCGAAGCCGGCGACCCGTGCCGTGCCCTCCGTCGCGGGCATGAAGCAGGTCAAAATCCGCATCGTGGTGGTTTTCCCGGCACCGTTCGGGCCCAGGAAGGCCAACACTTCTCCCTTGGCGACCGAGAACGTGACGCGGTCAATGGCCGTATGATGTCCGTACCGCTTGGTAATGTGCTGAACTTCAATCATGGACGTGATGTCGGGAGATCAGCCGTGGGGAATCTGGCGGTGTCGTGATCGCGCACTTGCACATATGGTTCGCGGAGGGGATCTTACTCAGTCCATCCCGGTCAGTCAATACGCCGGGTGTGTCTTTACAGTGCGGACCGGACCCTGCTAAATTTCTGCGTCGTTTCGACGACAGGAACGTGTTCAAAACGTATTCAATATGACGGCATCGGCAATGGAGGCATTCGTGAAACAAGTGGTGATAGGCGCGATGGTTCTCGGTCTTCTGGCAGGGCTGGCCGGCTGTGCGAGCCAAGGGGAGGCGGTGCCGATTAATCTTGCGCTCAAACCATCGGCCGACCAGGCGGGGACGGTTTCATCGAGTACGGTCGATGTCGTGGTGACTTCCTTTGGCGATGATCGATCCGATCGCACGAAGCTGGGGGTTCATCAATCGTTGTGGGGGACGACCGAGCCGCTGATGTTGAAAAACGGGACGGTGGGGGATGTTACAGCCAAGGCGCTGGCCGACTATCTGGCGCGTAAGGGATGGCGCGCGCGTTATGCCTCGGCCGGAACCGGGCTCAAGGGCGGAGAGGTCGTGATTTCGGGCAAGGTTCTGGAGTCGTCGGTGGATGCGCATGGCACGGTCGGGTCAACCGACATCATGGCGAAGAATAAGATCGTCGTGCATGCCAAGAATCAGAGCGACGGCAGTTCCATCACCGATACCGTCAGCCACAATGGGACCTATTCGGTGTTTTGGTACGGACCTGAAGATGCCGAGGAGATCTTGAGCGACGTCATGGAGCGGAATTTTGACAAGTTTGTGAGCCAGACAAAATTTGACGGAACGGCACTTCGATTTAAATAGCATCAGAAGTTGTCACATCCAGTCCGCTTCCTACGACCGCTCATTTCGGACGGACCCGTTATCCCTGAAGCCGCCAGCAGTAGCGCCGAAGGTTGACTCAGGTTCCCCTCTCCTATATATAGAGAGCCTACCCCATACAGTGAACCTTCCCTCCGACTGTCCATTTTTTGACGCTGAGTCATGCGGGACGGAGCGAGTTTTCTCCTCCATACGGAGGTAGGGGTACGGAGTACGCAGTCGGTATTGTTGAACGCTGGGGGCTTCCCTAGTCTTGGAACAAAGGCTCGCTGGTATATGTTCCACAGAGAGGCTTAGCTAAGGATGATGACACAGAACAGACAGGATATGGGGTCACGGTTCATCCACTTCCTTGCCATTGTGGCCTGCGCGTCGCTGGGCGCCTGTTCTTGGATTTCCAAGGGCGAGAGTGGATTGGATGTCGGGATCAAGGACCGGGGGATGGCCTCCTGGTATGGGGAGCAGTTTCACGGAAAGTTAGCAGCCAATGGCGAGTTATTCGACATGTCGGCCCTGACGGCGGCGCATCGCACCCTGCCGCTGGGCAGCATGATCCGCGTGGTCAATCTGCAAAACGGCAAGCACGTCCGTGTGCGCGTGAACGATCGGGGTCCTTATGTCAACGGGCGCATTCTGGATCTTTCCTATGCCGCAGCGGCTCAGCTCGGGATGGTCGAGGGCGGGGTCTCCGTCATCCAACTGGAGGTGATCGGAGACCATCGGCCGGACTATGTGTTGGCGGCGGAAGAATCCGTTCCCACCCGTCCATCTCTGCTCGCCATCCGCCGGCTTGACGGACCGGAGATGGGGGGCGCTTCCTATCCGTCCCTTGACCGACCAGATCCCACGATGACTCCGATCCATCGGCTCCCGCCGAACGATATCCTTCTTCAGCGTCGATGGAGGTGGGCGCCGTCGATTCTTGCGGCCGATTCTGCCGATCGCGACCTTCCGACTCTTATGCTTGCCTGACCACCGACAAGGCCTCATCCGCGATTGACAGTGCAGGAACCTCTCCTCTAGACTGACTCCTCTTGGAAGAGAAGACGGATTTCTTTCCACTGGTCACCGTAGAAGGAGCGAGAGGGAATGGCAAAGCAAAAGGCAGCGGAATCCGAAGAAGCGAAATTGAAAACCAAGGTGGCAGCCAAGCGCACCGGGCATAGCAATCCCAAAGGAGACGCCGCCCTGCGAGCGCTTCGGAAACGATTGAAGCGGGAGCAGCGCAAGCGACGGGCGCTGGCTCTGCGCAAGAAACACGCGGCGGGGAGCAAGGCCCAGGCGGCATCTGCATGATCCTGCGCCAGACCATCACCCCCACATTTATCAAGTAGGATGCCCATGGAACAGAAACACAAGGATCAGACCAACGAGACGTCCCCGGAGAGGAACCAGGCGAGCGATGAATTGACCGACCAGGTGGCCGCCGACATGCTTGGAGGCACGACGTCAGAAGCGGCCCCTGCCGGCGCGCAGGAAACCGTGGCGCTGGAAGAAGAGCAGGTCAAGGATGAGATCGATATTCAGATCGATCTGCTCAGCGATCCTGACTGGGTGGTGCGCCGCGAGGCGGTGATCACTCTCGGAGAGATGGGCGATGAGCGGTGTGTGGAACCGCTGGCGCGGGCGCTGCGTGACGGCGATTGGCAAGTCCGCGAAGTCGCCATCGAAGCGATGGGGCAGGTGGGCTCTCCCGCCGTGGACACGCTCCTCAAGCTGCTGCGCGATTGGGATGTTCGGAAATACGCCATTCTCTCGCTCGGGAAGATCCGCGACGAGCGGGTGCTCGATCCCTTGATGCATCAGCTTCGGAACGACGAGTTCAAGGACGATGCGATCAACGCCTTGGTCGAATTAGGGGAGCCGGCCGTGCCGAAGTTGATTGCGGCCCTCAAGGACAAGGACGAGAATGTCCGCAAGAGCGCGGTACTCGCGCTGGGGCGAATCAAGAACAGCGCAGCGATCGATCCCCTGATCGAGATGCTGAGCGACAAGGATTGGTTCACGAGGCTCACCGCGGCGGCGGCGCTCGAGTCCATCGGTGATGAGCGGGGACGCGAGGCGATCAAGCCGCTCATGAAAGATCCGGACATGGTCGTGAAGATGCGGGTGGAGCGGATTCTGGCGAAGTGGAAGAAACAGCCCGTATCGCAACCGGCGAACGCCTGAGTTACTTGTTCAGCAGCTGATCCAGCCGACGCTGAATCTCGTCGAGTTTCTTCAGCGGCACTGATTTTCCCATCGCGATTTCCAGCCGCACTTCCCTGAGCGAACCGGTCAGGTCCCGTACAGCCTGGCTGGCGTCATCCGACTTTGCTCCCTTCGTCGCCGCTTCCAGCGCATCGACCGCCTCAGCCAATTCCTTCGCGGCATCTCCGAAATTCCGTTCAAAGACATCGGCCTTGGCTTGCACCAACCTCGATTTGGCATCGACCAGTCCTTGGCGTCGCCGTAAATCGCGCTCGATGCCCATCGTGGTGTCCAGCACATTTCTCGACAACTCCTTGATGGATTGCTGCAGATCAGACACTGTCTGTTGCAGTGTGCCGACTGGACGCTGACCAAAGTAGTAGCCGGCCGCGAATGACGTCGCCATCAGGAACAGCACGCCGATCAATTTCAACATATCAATCCTTGCGCCTTGCGGTTAATGACGACGTTGCGTGGGATTGGTTCGAGCCAGCTGTTGCAAGAGGCTGCCCGCAGCCGCGATGCGCACCGCCTCGTCGGAATCTTGCAGCCCCTTGACGAGCAGGGGGACCGCGCCTCCGGAGGTCCTGCCAAGAGCTTTGGCCGCCATCAGCCGCGGGAGCGGCTGTTGATCCTGCAGGAGGGTGTGCAAAATGGACAGCGCCTGCTTGTCTGACGTGGCGCTCAAGGCCTGGGCCGCGGCGCCGCGAATGGAGGGATCGGAGTGTCGCGCGAGATCGGCGGCGAGCAGAATCGCCGAGGAGTCTCCCAAACGAAGCAATCCCTCCGCCGCACTGGCGCGAACGTGAAGACTCGGATCTCTGGTCAAGGCCTGGAGCAGCGGGCGGTTTTCCTTGATGCCGAGCCGTCCCAGACTGCCCGCCGCCACACCGCGAACCATGGCCATTTCGTCTCCCACCGCGTGCGTGAGCGGAGCGACACCGCCGGGCGAACCGTATTCTCCCAGCGCCCCCGCGGCAAACGCACGCACGGACGGGTTCGGATCATACACAGCTTGACTCAGGACCGCCAGGCTTGCCGGGCGTTTGAGGCGGCCCAGCACTCCCAGCGCCGCCATGCGCACTTCGGGATCCGGAAGGGTTGCGGCGCTGGTGATGTCGATGAGCATGTCGGACTGGCCCATCTTATAGAGTGCCGCATAAGCGAAGATGGCTTCCGGCCCTTCTTCCGTCCGGCCGATCTCGGTAAACCGCTGTTTGAGGTCGATGGCCTTTGCGTCGCCCAAGGCATTCATGGCCGCGATGCGCACGGTGGGCATCGCGTCGTTGAGGGCTCGTCTCAAGGCGCCGGACGTTGCCGCCAGTCCGGCCTTTCCGATCGCCTCGGCGGCACGGGCCCGCACGAGCACGGACGAATCCAGGAGGCCGTCTTCCAAAATGGCCGCCGTCTCCAGCAGGCCGAGTTCAGCCAGGGCGGTATAGGCCGCAATGCGAACATGTTCTTTGTGATCACGCACTCGACTCGTGATGACGCTGAGCGCGAGAGGGCGGAGCAGCGTGGCATCGTGCGAGCGGCCTGATGGATGTAATCGCCCATAGATGGCGAGGGCTTCATCCGTCCGTCCCAGCCGCACGTAGCTCAAGAGCGCCAGACGCGACAGTTCTTTGGATGGAGTCGTCTCTGCCGGCAGTCCCTGGAACAGCGCTGTGACGGCCGCATAGTCGCCGGCTGTGAAGAGCGCCGCCGCTTTCGATTCACGCGAATCCGCCGCCTCTGCCGCGGTTTCTGCTTGCCCGGCCCGTCCCCAAGCGAGGATAGCGGTGAACAAGAGAAGTGCCGCGGCAAGGCGTCTGCCGCGAAAGCCGGAAGGGGAGGGGATCACCATGTCGTGGGAACGCGCACGCTGGCGGCGGTATACATCGTCTCGACGTAATCCTTCACCATCCGCTTGGTGCAAAACTGCGGCGCGATCGTCCGGATACACTCTTTCACCATTTGCAGCCAGCCGCGCGGGATGCCGTCGAGATCGCGTTGGTAATACAACGGCACGGCTTCCTGCTCCAACATGCGATACATCTGGTCGGCATCATGCTGGTCCTGCGTCTGGATGTCGGCGCCGTCTAACGGCTGGATCCCCCATCCGTTGGCGCCGTTGTACCCTTCGACCCACCAACCGTCGAGGACGCTGAAGTGCAAGACGCCGTTGAGCGCGGCCTTCATGCCGCTGGTGCCGCTGGCCTCCAACGGAAAGCGGGGTGTGTTGAGCCAGATGTCCACACCCTGCACCAGATACTTGGCCATGTGCATTTCATAATCTTCAAGGAACGCCACTTGGCCGCCTAATTTGTGGTCGTGGCAAAAGTTCAGCACTTCATGGATGAAGTAGCGGCCAGGCTCATCGGCCGGGTGCGCTTTGCCCGCGAAAATCAGCTGGACCGGCCGCCATTTGTCTTGCAGCAAGTGTTTCAAACGCTCGAGATCCCGGAACAACAGCGTCGCGCGTTTGTAGGTGGCGAATCGCCGGGCGAAGCCGATGGTCAAGGCTTCCGGATCGAGGAGCGTCCCGCGGGTCAGGACTTGCGACGGCTGAAGATGGCCGTACATCCAGCCGGTCCTGGCTCGTTCGCGAATGAAGCTCATCAATTTGCGCTTCATGGCCTGGCGCACGGCCCAGAGCTCGTGATCCGGAATGTCGATCACACGTTGCCACATGGCCGGATCGTCGCAATGGTCGGTCCAATCCGGACTCAGTGAGCGGCTGTACAGGCGATGAAGTTCCGGCGCGATCCATGTTGGTGCATGAATCCCGTTGGTGACGCTTCGAATCGGGATCTGATCCGTTGTAAGCCCCGGCCAAAAATGCCGCCACATCTCACGGGTGACCCGTCCGTGCTCGCGGCTGACGCCGTTCACATGAGCGGAGAGGCGCATGACCAGCGCGGTCATGTTGAATCCCTGGCCCCGGGATTCCGGCGTCTCTCCTAAGCGCAGGAATTCCTCGTGCGACAGCCCGATCTGGTCCCAATAGCCGGCGAAGTAGCGATCCATCAGATGATGCGGGAAGACATCGTGGCCGGCGGGAACGGGAGTGTGTGTGGTAAAGACCGTGCTCTGACGGACGGTCTCACTGGCTTCCGCGTGGCTCGTTCCCTTTTGGACCATCTCGCGGATGCGCTCCAAGGTCAGAAAGGCGGAGTGGCCCTCGTTGGCGTGCCAGATGGACGGTTCGATGCCCAGCGCGCGCAGCATGCGCACGCCGCCGATGCCCAACAAAATTTCCTGGCAGAGCCGCATCTCTTGATCGCCACCATAGAGACGGGCAGAGAGGGCCCGATTCTCGAGGCTGTTTTCAGGCACGTCGGTATCGATCAAGTAGAGCGGGACTCGTCCGACCAGCACCTTCCACACTACGGCGCTCACGTGCCGACCGCCCATCTCCACTGCAAACCGGCAGGGTTCTCCGGAGGGCGTCAGAGCCGGATGAATGGGCGACTCTTCGCGATTGAACGGCGCGTAAGCCGCTTCCTGCCATCCTTCGGGAGTGATGCGCTGTCGAAAATATCCTTGCGGATACATGAACCCGATGCCGACGAGGGGCACGCCGAGATCGCTGGCTTCCTTGCAATGATCGCCGGCCAGAATGCCCAGACCTCCGCTATAAATGGGAATGGAGGTATGCAAGCCGAACTCGGCGGAGAAATAGGCGATGGTTGTGCCGGCCAAGTCTGGATGCTGGGTGCTGAACCAGGTGCGCTTGTTCGTTCGATAGTCGTCGAACAACCGGAGCACCGCCGAATATTGCCGGAGAAAAGACGGGTCTTCTGCCAGCCTCGCCAGCTGCTCCGGCTTCACGTCGGCCAACAGCTTCACCGGGTTGTGATGGGTATGAAACCACACAGTGGGATCAATGGATTCAAACAGCCGGCGCGCTTCCGGTGTCCAACTCCACCAGAGATTCTGCGCCACTTCGGACAGCCGTTGGAGGCTCTGGGGAAGATGGCCGGACGCACCGTTCACGGATTCAACAGTCTTCACAACAGCTCCTTATTAAAGTCGGGGAAATGTGGGGGGCGAGGAAGCGGACCACTCGTTTCCAATACGTCCGATCAGGCGTGTCCCGCTTTGTGCCATGAGGCCCACTGCTCGGAGAATGCCACGGCGGCGTAACGTTCGCCAAGGATTTTCGCAACTCGATTCAGCAGTTTGGTGAGTTGCTGGAGTTCGGCCGGCGTCAAATCGTTCCTGAACCTCGGATGAAGACCCCATCGGGTTTCCACTTCCTCGCCGGACACCGTAGACATGAGGCTCACCAGTTTGATCTCCTGCCCGGTGGCCCCCTTCTTTGCACTTTCACCGGCCGATGCGACGGTGGTTTGCGGGGCTGAGGTGGTCGGCGGCGCCTGTCCTTGGAGCACTGCGCTGATGGCCGGGACGATGGCGCTGGCGCACAGCGTGGCCGCGGAGCTGAGCTGTGCATTGCCCGGCGCGCCAAGCAGTTCCGCCACGCGTTCACCGAAGTCGCGGAACATTTCATTCTTTGTTTTGGAATCTTCAGTGATCAAAAATTTATACTTCTCATACAGCCGACGGCTTTCCGCTACGGCGCCGCCGATCGTCAGCATGATCTCCATTTGGTCGGTATTGGCTCCAAAGGCCGGCTCCAACACGCTCTTGAGTTGTATCGTCACCGCATCTTCAAGCCCGTTCATGAAATCCAGTTGGTCTCTAATCGGGATGTGCAAAGCGGAGAGACGATCGGTCAGATTGAACATGATCTTCAGGAACTCGAGGTAGATGCTCCATTCATCCTGCCGCTTCAGTTTCAGCGCCTGCTCGGGGGCATTGCGCTTCATCATCGTGACCGATTCGCCCGACACGGCGAGCATAAGCTCGGCCAGGGCGCGGAGTTGTTGCTGGTACTCGGTTTTTGTGGCGGTCATGGTGGTGTCGATACTCCAATGGCCAATAAGCGGGACATTATATACAGGTTCTCGTTCGGCCTCCAAGGGGCTGTTTCAAGCACTCGCGTGACCTGGTGCAAAAGATGTCCATCTTTTTAGAACTTCCTCGTTGCTCCCCATCTTCGAAATGTGTATCTGAAGAGATGCAAGGGATGCCATTGAACGTGCAGCCAAAGAGTTCAGCGGAACGCGCGGCACATAATCTTGAACGTGAGCACTTGATTGCAGTGGCGGACCTGCTTGCGAAGGTCCTGGATACGACGGTCAAGATTCCCGGCACATCGTTGTATCTCGGTTTGGATCCGTTGCTTGGACTGATTCCAGGAATCGGCGATGCGATTGCCAACTTGATCGGCACGATCATCCTGGGCTTGGCGACGCGGCTCCACGTGCCGCGGATTGTGCTGGCCCGAATGAGCCTCAATCTGCTGCTCAATGGCACAATGGGAGCAGTTCCGGTGGTGGGAGATTTATTCTCGGTCTGGTTTCGGAGCCATGCGAGAAATGCCCTGCTGCTCCGACAAGCTGCGATTCGACCGGATCGAGAGACCCGACAGGATTGGTTCTACGTCGTCGGCATCATCGGCGGCACGGTGATGCTTTTGCTGCTGACGATCGCCTTGGTTGTATGGCTGGTCATCAAAATTTGGATGATGGTCGCACGGCTTTAAAAGGGCGAGAGGAGTATGTTATACAGCGCAGCCCGCTCATTGTTATGATGTCATTCCCGCTGAAATCAACGAGAGCATGGAACGAGAAACTAAGACGTATGTCCTGAAACGGCCTGTTGAAGAGGTTACGCCGCGGAAGCTTTCCATTGATTATGCCGCGGCGTTGAATCTGCAACAACTGGCGGCGGTGACGGCCGGAGACGGACCTTCGTTGGTGATTGCCGGCGCCGGCAGCGGCAAGACGCGTACGCTCGTGTATCGCGTGGCCTATTTGATCGATTCCGGCGTCGATCCCTCGAACATTCTGCTCCTCACGTTCACGCGCAAGTCGGCGCAAGAAATGCTGGAGCGCGTAGGCGATTTGATCGGCGCGCGCAGCCAGCGGGTCTGTGGCGGGACGTTTCATTCCGTCGCCAACTTGCTCTTGCGCCGCTACGGCCGGTCGATCGGCGTCGAGCCCGGCTTCACGATCCTGGATCGAGGCGATGCGGAAGATTTGATCGCGCTCGTACGCTCCCAGCTGGGCCTGAACGAAAAAGATAAGCGCTTCCCCCGGAAGGGGACGATCATGGAGATGCTGAGCAAGAGCGAGAATACGCTCCGCAGCCTCGACGAGATCCTCGTCGAGGAGTTCAGCCACTTTGCCGACCATGCCGAGGACCTGGGACGGTTGCAGAAGGCCTATCAATCGGCGAAGCGGCAGAAGCAATTGCTGGATTATGACGACTTGCTCGTCATGCTGCGGCAGCTGCTCCTGCTGGATGAATCCGCGCGCGAGACGATTTCAAGCCAGTACCGTTATATCCTCGTGGATGAGTACCAGGACACGAATCGGTTGCAGGCCGAAGTGATCCGTCAGCTCGCGACGACGCACAACAACGTCATGGTGGTCGGGGACGATTCTCAGTCGATCTATGCCTTCCGTGGCGCGACGTTCAAAAATATCATGGATTTTCCCGTCCTGTTTCCCGGCACCACCATCTATAAGCTGGAAGAAAATTATCGCAGCACGCAGCCGATTCTAAACCTAGCCAACTGCATCATCGATGAAGCGACGGAAAAGTACACGAAGCGGCTGTTCACCAGAAAAATCGACGGTCCCTTGCCGGCGCTGGTGGAAGCGGCGGGTGAGAACGCGCAATCCCGGTTCATCGCGCAAAAAATTCTCGAACTGCGCGAAGAGGGCGTGCCGCTCAGCGAAGTCGCGGTGCTGTTTCGATCCAGCTTTCATTCATTCGACCTGGAAATCGAGCTCTCGCGCAGAGGATTGCCCTTCATCAAGCGCGGCGGCGTGAAGTTCATCGAGACGGCGCACGTCAAGGATCTGCTGGCCCATCTGAGGGTGCTCGCCAACCCGCTCGATACGGTCAGTTGGCAGCGCGTGCTCATGCTGGTCGAAGGAGTCGGGCCGAAAAAGGCGCAGGATCTCCTGGCATCCTTGGTCAAAGCCGACTCGCCCTATGACGTGTTGCGCGCCGTGAGCGGCCGGTCAGGCCAAGGTCTCAAAAATCTGGCCAGCACATTGGAGAGTTTGTCGGGGTCGGACGATTTGAAACCGGCCGAGCAGGTGAACCACATTTATGAGTACTATCTGCCCATCCTTAAAGAGCACTATGACGACTATCCCAAACGGACGAGAGATCTTGACCATCTCCATACGATTGCCGAAGGTTATCCCGGTGTGAACGAATTTCTGGCGGACTTGGCGTTGGAACCGCCGGATGGCAGCGCGGTGGACGTGGAAGCGCCGGATCGAGACGATGAGCGGCTCGTCCTGTCCACCATCCATTCGGCGAAGGGATTGGAATGGCAATGCGTCTTTGTCATTTGGGTGGTCGACGGCAAATTCCCCTCAATGTATTCCTTTGTCACGGACGATGAACTGGAAGAGGAGCGGCGGCTGTTTTATGTGTCCGTCACCCGAGCCAAGCGCCATTTGTTTTTGACGTACCCGATCAATGTGTACGACAAGACCAGCGGGATGCTGCTCTCGAAGCCCTCTCGATTCTTGGATCATGTCTCTTCGGATCTCCTCGATACGCTTGCGCTGGTCGAAGAAGGCGGAAGAGGGGATTGGCAATCGTCACGAGACCCGTACTACTAGTACTGTCATTTAGTACTGTCATTGCTCTCGCTGTTCTAGACCATTGTCCGATCTCTGCCAGTCGTCGCCGATCAATGCCGTATGACATCTCAACTGCATCGCGTTTGCTCAGCAGGGTGGCTTTGCCTGGCGATCGCTTTCGTTCAGCCTGTGCCGGTTCAGTCCAAGCCAGGTGAGACGACCTCGACTCGGATGTGGGAACAGCTTCTTGCCGATGCCGCACAACTTCGCTTGCCCACCCAGTTTCTGAAAAACATGCCAGCGGATTTTGTTCGTTTTGAATTCGAAGACCTTCACGCGTACGCGGCCGAATACCATCCGGGCGAACATCGCTTAGTCCTCAATCGCGCGCTTTCCTTCAATGCGGCCGGTGGAACACTGCGGCCTCTGAGCAAGATGCCGCACAAAGAGCTGGACGTGCTCTATCACGAACTGTTTCATGCCTACATGGATTTCCTTGCTGCGCGTGAAGACCCGACGGACCAGGCTGCCGCTTCATCCGAGTCCCTCCTGTCGTTTGCGCGTAGGCAACAGGCCTGTCGGTATGGCGAGGTGGTCATCACTCCGGTCGTCCAGAGGAAGGATGAGACGGAGTTGCGATACTTGACGGAGTCTGAATCATGGGAAGCCTTGAACGAAACGTGGGCGGTCTTCATCGGGTGGGCCATTTGGAATCAACTGGAAGTGCAACAGAAAGGCGGAGGCTCCATGCTCCAGCAGTTCCGTGAAACCGACCAATGGCTCCTCCGCTTTGAGCAGGCCGTGCAAAGAGGGGAACTGCGCGGGTATTATGTCCCTGAAGATCCGGAAGAGCGGCGGGTGACTCATAAGCGGTTTCTCGCCAAACAGTCGCAGCTCTCAGGGCAAGAAGCGCTCGCGTTAATGAAGCAAGTACTTGGTTTCTCTGAAAAATTTATTGAGAGACTAAAAGCCCGCCGAAGCCTTTCCTCGTTTTTCAAGCAGGAGGCAGCTTGCAAGGTATCCGCTCAAGAATGAGAAAAATTCCATGCAGGGCCCATTCCCCTCTTGACATGACAAAACTTCATCAATAGAATCCAGCGTTTCCTAAATCAGCCTGTCCGAGCACAACAGCCAATCATCCTCTTGCGGAGGAGAGAGAGCTGTGCGCGGAGAGGCTTACTCTTCTTTCACGCAGTGAGAGTGAAGAAAAAGTATTCGAAATTTGCCGATTTGTTCGGTGTGGCGAAAAAAATAAGGTGACGCGGGCAGGTACCCAAGTGGCCAAAGGGGGCAGACTGTAAATCTGCTGGCTTAT
>CAYNLM010000074.1:0-19279 GCA_964398045.1 uncultured Nitrospira sp.
ATCATGAATCGATGGATGAACACAGCCGGCACATCATCGCCCGCGCCATCGAAAAAGCGGACGGGAATCAGACCAAGGCCGCCGAGTTTCTCCGGCTTCAACGGACGTACTTAGCTCGGCTCATCAAACAACAGAAGGAGAGAGAGGAGAGGGAGGAAAGGGAGGGGCACCAAGACTGATACGGAGGAGGAGGAGTAGAAGGCCGCCGGCGAATCAACACCGATCGGCGACCAGACGGCGATCTTCCAAGCGAATCAACCCAGCACGGGCATCCTGGTCCGCCTGCGTATAGCGCTCAGCCGTCCCTACATCGGACCAGTAGCCCCGCAGATCGTAGCCAAGCACGGCGTCACCCCGTTCGATGGCCGCCACATAGGCGTCGATGATTGAGGACGCGACGCCTTTTGTGACGTCTCGTAACAGCCGGGGGTTCAAGATATGGATGCCTGCGAACATGCGCGGGATCGTCGAGGCTGAATCGGTGAGGCCCCGTCCCGTGATCCGGACAATGCGATCCTCCGCCCCGACTTCGACCAATCCCCAGCGAGCCGCGTCCTGATCTTCCCGCAACACGAGCGTCGCCGCCGCCTTGCGCTCGTGGTGAAAGGCACAGAGGGCGGACAGATCCAACTCGAACAGCGTATCGCCGTTCAGCACGAGGACGGGTTCGCCGGAGAAATACGGCTCCGCCTGTTTGATTCCCCCGCCGGTCCCGAGAATCATCGGCTCCCGAGAATAGATAATCCGCAGGCCGAACTTGGAACCGTTGCCCAGCGCCTGTTCAATCAAGGGAGCCAGATGGTGCAGATTGATCACCACATCGTGGAAGCCATGCCGTTTCAACAACAGCAAATTCCAGACGATGAGCGGCGTCCCACCGACGGGCAACAGCGGTTTGGGAATGGTATTCGTGAGAGGTCTGAGGCGGGTGCCCAGCCCCGCCGCGAGAATCATGGCTTTCATGAAGGTTGGTTTGGTTTGTTTCGTTTATCCGGTTGATCTGGTTCGAATGGTCGAGAACCAAATAAACAAGACGAACCAGACAAACGCCTCCGTTTCACCTATTGCAGTTCCGGTACATAAAGCGCGAGGTGCTTTCGAAGCGTTTCCAACTCCGGATATTTCTGAAGATTGCGTGCAACATAGCCCAAGACCCGGGGAATATCCGCGAGGAACTTGGGATTGCCTTTGACACGATCGATATAGACGAACCGGCCGGCCGCCTTCAAATTGCGCTGAATGCTCGTAAGATCAAATAAGCGGCGGAACGCCGCTCGGTTGGTCCAGACATAGCGGCGCTCGGCAAGCTGATCGAGATAGTAGGCCACGAGGTCGTCCACGAGCGCTTCGTCGAGCTGAATGTAGGCATCGCGCAACAACGACGCCAAGTCATAGGTGGCCGGCCCCATCAAGGCGTCCTGAAAATCGATTACGCCGAGACGCAGCCCATCCACCATGAGGTTCCGTGAGTGGTAGTCGCGATGCGTGAAGACGCGCGGCTGGCCCGCCAGCATCTCGGAGATAGCCTCGAACTCATGCCGCACGGCCGTCCAGTCGTCCGAGCACATCGGTTTCCCGCGGCGGGCGACAATGCCGTATTCCAAAAAGTGATCGAACTCCCACATGAGCAGCGGCACATCAAAGCCGCGATGAAAGGCCAGGCAGCCGGGATCTGCCGGTGTGGTGGCTTTGACTTGCAACTGGACCAACACATGGATCGCCTGCTTGTAGCGGGATTCCACATCGGGTGCATCGGCGTTGCCGACGGCTTCAGCCAAGGTCACGTCACCGAAATCCTCGAGATACAGCAGGCCCGCCGCCTGATCGTAATAGTGCAGAACCGGAACCGACACGCCGGCCTTGGAGAGATGCGACAAGATATTCAAGAACGGCAACTCCGTAATCCGATGCGTGGCGCCGCTCACTGCTTCTTCGGATTGCTTGAATCCTTCCGGCTCGGCCAGCTGCATGAGGATGACCGAATGCGGCGGCCCGCCCGCCACCTCGGCGCGATAATAGCGCCGATTCGAGGCGTCGCCGGCGAGCGGTGTGAGTTGACGCAGGATCAAGCCGGGCGAAAGGTGGGCTTCGATGGTTCGCGCCACGAGTGCCTGGTCGGGAGGAGCGAGAGGTGCTTTCGGAGGAGCCGGGTTGGCGGTGAACATCGCGCAAATTATAGCGAGTGCTCAGCGTCTTGTCACGAAGACTGCAAAACATCCCGCCGCTGAGCGCGGCCATGATCCGCCTAGCCGGTCTGCCCGCTCGGCATCCCCGTGTCGGCCACTTCAAAACGGATGTCGACGCTCCGTTGCTCATGGGTTTCCGCCGGCCCTCCCACACTCACCGTGACGGCGACCTCCCCGCGCTCAGTAAACTTGATCGCGTTCCCGATCAGGTTGGTCAAAATCTGTCGGAGACGACCGGGATCCCGGCGCGCACAGGCGACCGTGTCCTTCCTCCAGCAAACCCGGGCCGCAGGCGGCCCGAGCATCGCAGACCTCGGCTGCCCTCTGCTGTCCCCCGCCTCCTCCTAACCGTCTCTTCCCTCGTCGGACTGGCACACGCTTCCGGCGCAGCTTGCGGCCTTACCAATGCTCACCGAAGTCCTGTTGAACACAAGAGGACTTGTCAGGCGGGCGATTGCCGCCACGCCCACGGCCGCGCCGATCGTATCGGCCAGCCAATCCTGCCAACTCGATTCTCGAAACGGGACGAACCATTGATGGACCTCGTCGCTGATGCCATAGAGCGAGGTCGCGAGCAGAGCCAGCAGCGCCGCCTGCCGCGCCCATGAATCGTTCGTCCCCCAGCGGAACGCCCGATAGCACAACGCGCCCAAGCCGGCATACTCGATTCCATGGAGCATCTTGTCGCTGAACTCCATGATGAACGAAGGAAGATCCTCGTCCGGATGCGATTGAGCGGATCCATAAAAAATGAGCGCGGCGTAGGCCGCCACCGGCGCCCAGTAACGGAACACCTTGTTCATCATGCGTGGCTCTCCGTACCACAGGCAGGGAAGCGATTCGTCCCGTTCATTGCATGGCCCCCACCCCTATGACATACTTTGCGAAAAGGACGTCATCACCGCGATGAAGCAGGTTCACGTCTGTTTCTTCTGGCACATGCACCAGCCGTACTACACCGATCCGGTCGCCGGATCGGCCAGCATGCCCTGGGTGCGGCTCCATGCGACCAAAGCCTACTATGATATGGCCTATCTGCTGGAGAAATTTCCAGCGGTGCGCTCGACGTTCAACTTCACGCCGTCCCTGCTGCTCCAATTACAAGAAATCGGCGCCGGCACGATTCGCGATCTCTTTCTTGAACGGGCCCAGCGACCGGCGGCGGATCTGACGGCCGAAGAAAAAGCGTTTTTGATTCGGCATTTTTTTGCCGCCAACTGGGCGACGATGGTGCGCCCCTACCCGCGTTATCACGAGTTGTTGGTCAAGCGCGGGCTGGACGTCTCCGGGCACGATCTTCAGCGTCTCGCGCGCCAATTTTCCACCCAAGATTTTCTCGACCTGCAAGTGTGGCACAATTTGGCGTGGTTCGGATACGGCACGGTGCACCGGTATCCGCGCCTCGCCGCGCTGCGCAGCAAGAATCGCGGTTTCACCGAAGACGAGAAGCAGGAAGTCTTGACGCTCCAACGCATGGCTGTTCAAGAAATCGTGCCCCTCTATCGGCGGCTGCTGGAACGGGGACAAGTGGAACTCACGACGACGCCGTTTTTCCATCCGATTCTCCCGCTGGTGATCGATACGGACATTAACCGGCGCGCCCGACCGGACCTGCCGCTGCCGTCTCGTTTCCGCGCTCCCGACGATGCCGAGACGCAACTCCAACGCGCCGTCGAATTTCACGGCGAGTCGTTCGGACAGCCCCCAACCGGGCTGTGGCCGTCAGAGGGATCCGTCTGTCCGGAACTCCTTCCGCTCGTTCATCGAGCCGGACTCCGCTGGCTGGCGACCGATGAAGGGGTGCTGGCACGTTCATTGGACATGTGCGGACGCCCCTGGCACCGACATACGGCGCTGTATCAGCCCTATCGGGTCGGCGAGCCGGGACAGGACGTGAACATCGTGTTCCGCGATCGGGACATTTCGGACGCCTTCGGGTTCGTCTACCACAAGACCACTCCGGAATCAGCCGCCGAGGACGTGCTCCGGCGATTACGGAGCATTATCCACGATGCGCCGCAGGAACGAGTCCTGATCGCCGTGATTCTGGACGGCGAAAATCCGTGGGAACATTATCACGACGGCGGCGAGCGGTTTCTCTCACTGCTCTACGAGACATTCACCAAGCACGGGCTCGATCAGGAAGACGCCATCCGGGTCGAAGCCTCGACGATTTCCGAGGCGCTCACGGCCGTTCCGTCCACGCAGCATTTGCCCTATCTGCACTCCGGTTCATGGATCAATCAGGACTTCAAGATCTGGATCGGCCACCAGGAAGACAATCGCGGCTGGGACCTTCTCGGGCATACCCGCACCCGCCTGGTCGATATCAGCCCGACCCTTCCGCCCGAGCGGGCCAGGACCGCATGGGACGAACTCTATGCCGCCGAAGGCAGCGACTGGTTCTGGTGGTACGGCGACGATTTCGATACCGACTTCAAATCGGAGTTCGATCGGCTGTTCAGAACTCATCTGCGCAACATCTGGATGCAGATGGGCCTCACGCCGCCCGATGAACTGAATCATCCGATCTGCGCCGGGGCCCCACAGCTCGAGGGAGACCGCGTGACCCAGCCGCACGCGCTGATCACCGCCACCGTCGACGGCCTCGTCACCGATTTTTTCGAGTGGCGCGGAGCCGGGTCCATCAACACCCAGCCGCCGTTGGGCGCCATGTGGAAAGCCGACGGAATTTTTACCGCGATCCGGTTCGGCTGGAGTCACGACCATCTGTTTCTTCGGCTTGATCCGGACGAGGCCTCACAGGCCAGACAGAGCAGCCTGGTGGTAGAGATCACCCTGCAAAGCCCTGACCGGACATTTCGGCTCACCTTTTCGCTTGCGCCATCAGGTCCCGATCAGTTTCTGCTGTCCCAAGCCATGGGACCGAACGCCTGGCAGGAGATCGGGCCTTACCGGTCAATCTGCCGCCGGAAAATTCTCGAGCTGGCCGTCCCATGGAAAGATCTCCGCCTGGAACAAGCTCAAGACGTTCGCCTGTCGATTGTGGTCACGGAACATGGGTTGGAGATGGCCCGCTATCCCCATCAGCCGGCCACCCTCACGGTGCCCGGACCGGAATTCGAAGCAGGGTTGTGGAGAGTGTAAAATCGTTTGGTGATTGAGTGATTTGGTGATTTCGTGATGGACACACGCATCAAGACTTCACCAAATCGCTAAATCACTCAATCGTACTTGAGGAAACATGCCCGATTTAAGACGCGATCCTATCGTCGGCCGGTGGGTGATCATTTCGACGGAGCGGAACGGCCGTCCGCATGATTTCGCGCACGCGCAGCCGGCACGCCCGATCTCCACGGCTCTGTGCCCCTTTTGCCCGGGACAGGAACGGCTCACACCCAAAGAAATCATGGCCTATCGGCCGCAGCCGGCCGAGCCCAATACACCGAATTGGACGGTGCGTGTCGTGCCGAATAAATTTCCGGCCCTTCACGTAGAGGGCGACATGGGGCGCGAGGGGGTGGGCTTGTACGATCGCATGAACGGTGTCGGGGCGCATGAGGTCATTATCGAGACCCCCGGACACACCGAGGGTATGGCCGACATGCCCTCGAAGAAGATCGAGGACGTGCTGTGGGCCTATCGCGACCGCATCATCGATCTCAAAAAAGATCTCCGCCTCCGCTATATCCTCATTTTCAAGAATCACGGCGCGGCCGCCGGCGCCACCCTGGAGCACAGTCACTCGCAATTGATCGCCTTGCCGATCGTGCCGACCAGTGTCGTAAACGAGATCGAAGGGTGCCGAAGCCACTACGAGCAAAAGGAGCGCTGCATCTACTGCGACGTGCTTCGACAAGATCTGTCGGACGGGGACCGCGTCGTGGCGGAAAATCCGGAGTTCGTCTGCATCACACCCTTCGCGCCGCGCTTCCCCTTTGAAATGTGGCTGCTCCCGAAACGGCACGCTGGCTATTTCGAGGAAAGCCAAAAGACTCAATTCGAGTTTCTCGCGCCGATCTTATCGGAGTGTTTGCGCCGCATGGACAAGGTGCTCGCCCGGCCTGCCTACAACTTTATCCTTCACAGTTCGCCGCTTCACGAACGCACGGGCGACTTCTACCACTGGCATCTGGAGATCATTCCCAAACTGACGCAGGTCGCCGGCTTTGAATGGGGCACCGGCTTCTATATCAATCCCGTGTCACCGGAAGAATCGGCAAAATTTTTGAGAGAAGCGGAGCTGTAAGTGCCGGTTCGCTTTCGCATTGAAGATCCCGAGCTCGCCGGGACGCTTCGCCACATTGAGCAAGTGATTCGCCGCGCCGGCGGGCGGACTTGGCTTGTCGGCGGGTGCGTGCGCGATCTCGTTCTCGGCCGGCAGCCGCGCGACTTGGACCTTGAAGTCTTTGGGCTTCCACCCGGCCGACTCCATGCGCTGCTGGAGGAACACTTTTCGGCTCAGTTCGTGGGAAAAATCTTCGGTGTCTTCAAGCTGCAGGGTTTGCCTGTCGATATCTCCATCCCCTCGCGCCTGCTGACCGATAGTCATTCCGTTGCCGGACTCCTGCGGCAAGCCGATCCCGACATGGACATCGATGAGGCCTTGGCGAGGCGCGATTTCACGATGAACGCCATGGCCTGGGACCCCGACACGCTGGAGCTGAGAGATCCCTTCAATGGCCGCCACGATCTTGAATCGCGACGACTGCGCCATGTGTCCGAACGCTTCGCGGAAGATCCGCTGCGGGTTTTACGCGGCATGCAATTGGCCGCTCGCTTTGAATTGACCGCTGCGCCGGAAACTCTCGCGTTCTGCCGCACCTTGACGCAGGAGGGACAACCGAACGAGCGCTTGTGGGAAGAATGGAAGAAACTGCTCGTTCAAGGCACCAAACCGTCACTCGGGTTGCGCTTTCTCGACGACTGCGGCTGGCTGCGGTTCTATCCCGAACTTGCCGCGCTGCAGGGCTGCGAACAAGATCCCGTATGGCATCCGGAAGGCGATGTGTGGATCCATACGCTCCACTGTTTGGATTGGTTTGCCGGTGAACGCACCGGCAATGCGGACGATGACGTGATCGTCGGGCTCGGCGTGCTGTGCCATGACCTCGGCAAGCCTGCGACGACGAAACATGAATTCGGCCATATCTCATCGCGCGGCCATGAACCGGAGGGAGAGGCGCCGACGAGACGGTTTCTCGAACGGTTGACCAAGCAGGAAGATCTCATCAATCAGGTGATCCCTCTCGTGCTTTATCATCTCCGCCCCCGCGCGCTCTATGACGCACGGGCGTCGGACAGCGCGGTGAGGCGGCTCGCGCGGCACGTCACCCGGATCGACCGGCTCGTGCGCGTGGCGCGGGCGGATCATGCCGGTCGCCCACCGAAACCCTTCGACGGCTTTCCGGCCGGCGAGTGGCTGTTGGAACGCGCACGGAAATTGGAGGTGGAACACCACGCGCCGGCGCCGCTCGTGATGGGACGCCATCTCCTCGACATGGGGGTCCAGCCGGGACCGGAAATGGGCACGCTGTTGAATGAGTGTTATGAAGCGCAGTTGGACGGGCTCATTACTTCGCTGGACGAGGGGCTCGCCTATGCCAAGCGACAGCTAGGTCGTTAGTCCTTCGACAGGCTTAGGACGAACGGCGGGGTATTGCTTTCTTCGTATTCATTCCATCGCCCGCTTTTTCCTTTTGCCTTTTGCCTTTTTACTTTCTCCAGGCCCTTGCCCCTTCCTCCACCGCAGGCTTATGATCGCTTCATGCAAGTACAACTCAGCCATCCGTCCAGGACCATCGACGTGAAAGGCCCCAAGAAGGCGAAAGACCTGTTGCGCGACCTTAATCTCGTCGTCGAAGCGCATTTAGTCATTCGCGGCGATGAACTCGTGACCGAGGATGAGATGCTTTACGATAAAGACCAGATCGAAATCCGTCCCGTCATTTCAGGCGGCTCTTCACGTTTCACGAACCCATAATGAATTGCACCAAATGTAAAACCAAGGCCGTCCTCAAGCTCCCCCGCCACAATGCCGCCTTCTGCAAAGGCTGCTTCAACGGGTTCGTGCACGACCAGGTGGCCAAGGCGATCAAGTCGCAGAAGATGTTTGGCAAGGACGACCGCATTCTGGTGGCGGTTTCTGGCGGCAAGGACAGCTTGGCGCTCTGGGACATTCTGTTGAAACTCGGCTACAAAGCCGACGCGCTCTATGTAAACCTGGGCATCGGTGGTTATTCCGAACAGTCGCACGCGAAAGTCATCCGTTTTGCCGAGACGGTGGCAGCCTCCTCTGGCGCGACGTTGCACGTCCATACCGTCGAGCAGGAAGAAGGCGCCGGCATTCGCGAATTGGCCATGCTGGTCCACCGACCGACCTGCTCCACATGTGGAACCATCAAACGCTATCAATTCAATCGCGCGGCGATCGAACATAAGTATGATGTGATGGCGACAGGCCACAATCTGGATGACGAAGCCGCGCGGCTGCTGGGTAACGTGCTCCATTGGCAGGAAGAATATCTGGACAAGCAGGCGCCGAGCTTACCCGCCTCGGTCGAAGGGTTCGCCAAGAAGGTGAAGCCGCTCTACCGCCTCACGGAGCGCGAACTCGCTGCCTACGCCGTGCTGAATAAGATTGATTACATCGTCGAGGAATGCCCCATGGCCAAAGGCGCCCGCACGCTGCTCTATAAGGAAGTCTTGAATCGCCTGGAAACCGAATCCCCCGGCACCAAGCAAGCCTTTTACTGGGGCTTCTTGGAGAAGCAGCAACGGAACGAGACGCCTTCCACCACAATGACGGAAAGAGATCAAGCGGCGTTACACCCCTGTTCTGTCTGCGGCCAACCCACCACTGCCGATGTCTGCTCCTATTGCAAACTGATGGCACGCGCGAAAGCTCCCTCGGTCTCGTGAAGGTTCGACCGTTTCGACTTCTGACCATCGGCTATGGTCTTGCGACGGTCCTTCCCTGTCTTGGTCTTCACCCTGCGCTCGCCGATGAGCTACGCGGCCATTCAACTATCGGGATACAGACGGTCGGACTGTCGGCAGGACCGTTCTTTCCCATCCGTGTGCTGCCCGGCCAATCGTCCAAGCTCTTCGGCGCGGCCGTCATGCCCTCCTGGTCGATCATCCTTACCGATCCGATCGGCTCCAGTTGGCATCAAGGGCGGCTTGCGGTCGGCGCCGAGCTCTTGGCCGTTGGCATGTCCGAACCGATGCCGGCCTCTGGAATAGGAGTCACGCCCAAACTGCACTACACCTTCACCGCATGGGGACGATTGCGGCCCTATGTCGAAGGAGGCGGAGGTCCGTTGTGGACGGATCTGGGCGGCCGCGTGCCGGAGCAACCGGGGCAATTCAATTTTGTCGTGTGGGGCGGAGCCGGATGCGCGTGGCTGCTCACGCCTCAATGGGCCGTCCAGGCCGGCTATCGCTTCGTCCATATTTCGAATGCCGGCACGCGCAGCCAGAATGCCGGGCTCAATTTCGGCTTGCCCTTTGTCGGATTTACCTACCAGCTCTTCTAGTCACGACGCCGGCTCTTGCAAAGCTTCCTGACTCTCCGTAAGCTGGCTTCAGACAGTTGATCTTTCGGATTCCGGCCTTACCTATCGCACCATGGCAACGACCTCGCGCGACTATTATCAAGTGCTCGGCCTTCCTCGCAGCGCATCGGCCGACGACATCAAAAAGGCCTATCGACGGCTGGCGCGCCAATACCATCCCGATCTCCACACCGGCGGTAAGAAGGCCGAGATGGAGAAGAAATTCAAAGAGCTGAACGAGGCGCACGAAGTCCTCTCCGATCCCGACAAGCGGAAGAAATACGACCAGTACGGCGCGGAATGGGAGCAGGCGGAAGCCTATGAACGGGCGCGGCAGCAGGCCGGCGCCCGAGGGTTCAGCGGTGGAGACACGGGCGCCTTCGGCGCCGAGAACTTCTCCGATATTTTCGAAAACCTGTTCGGCGGACGGAGCCGAGGCGGCGCCACGCGGGGGTTCGCGGTTCAAGGCGAAGACCTTGAAACCGAGGCGGAACTGACCTTGCGCGAAGTCATGACCGGCGTGACGAAGCGCGTGACGCTCCGCGAACCGGTGTCCTGTCCGACGTGCCAGGGCAGCGGACGACTGAAAGGTCGAACCTGCCCGAGTTGTTTGGGCTCCGGCTCCGTGCTGGAATCGAAAACGATCGAGGTCCGCATTCCCGCCGGCGTACAGGACGGCACCCGCGTGCGTGTGGCGGGCAAAGGCCAGCCCGGCATGAACGGAGGCCGGCGCGGCGATTTGTACTTGCACGTGACGATCCTGCCGGATCCGATTTTTCGCCAACAGGGCAGCGATCTGCACGTCACCTTGCCGGTCTGGCCCTGGGAAGCGGCGCTCGGAGCCGAAGTCATGGCGCCCACGTTGGGTGAGCCGGTACGCGTGAAAATTCCCCCCGGCAGCAAAGCGGACGGCAAACTCCGGCTCAAAGGGAAAGGGTTGCCCACCGCCGCGGGCGGTCACGCCGACTTATTCCTGCATCTACAAATTGTGATGCCCTCGTCCCTCTCTGACGATGAGCGGAAGCTCTATGAGCAATTGAAGCGGCTGCGTCACGAAGACCCTCGGGCGGGTTTGCTGGCAGCCGCTCAACGGGGATGAGCGCATGACCGTGACCGAGTTTGCGCTCTTTGCCTTCAGTTCCCTCTTCGTGATCGTCGATCCCATCGCCACCGTGCCCGCCTTCGTCGCGATGACCACTCGCGCTTCCATCGGCCAACGGCTCCGCACGGCGCGCGTGGCCTGTCTGGTGATGGTCGGCGTCCTCACGGGCTTCGCGTTGGTCGGACAAACCCTCCTCAATCTCCTGGGCATCACGTTGCCGGCGATCCAGGTCGCCGGCGCATTGGTGCTGTTGTTGGTCTCGCTCGACATGCTGCGGGCGCAGCGCTCGGCCGTTCAGGAGACCGCGGAGGAAACCGCTGCGGGGACCAGTAAGGACGATATCGCCATTACGCCGCTGGCGATTCCCATGTTGGCCGGTCCGGCGGCCATTTCCACCGTCATCCTGTTGGATGCGCAGGCCAAGACCTGGACGGAGCGTGCGGTGCTGCTGGCTTGCCTTGTCGCGGTCGGTCTGGCAAGCTACGTTACATTGGCGCTCGGCGCAACCGGCGCCAAATGGCTGAACCCGATCGCGGAGAAGATCATCACCCGCCTGATGGGGCTCCTGCTCGCCGCCTTGGCCATCCAATTTTTGTTTAACGGACTGAAGGGCGCAGGCGGTTTGTTTGTGCAATAATCACTCATCTCACTGCATATAGAGCGGCCGTATCAACGAAGGAGGATTTCATGATGCAAGGAACACGGACAATGGTCACACTCGGTTTGGCTTCAACCTTTGCGCTCTCACTTGGCCTTTCGATGGCCTGGGCCGACCCCGCATCGAAACCATCCGGGCACGGCGACGGATACGGAAAGGAGAGACACGGCGAAGGCTACGGTATGGGCGGGCCTATGATGGGGATGATGAAGATGATGGGAGGAATGCACGGAGGTACCGGCCATTTCCTCCGCCACCTGGTCAAACATCAAAAGGAAATCGGCCTGAGCGACGAGCAGGTTGCAAAGCTGAAGGAAATGGAACTCAATCTGGATCGCACTCGGATCAAGGCGGAAGCGGACATCCTCATCGCGGAGCGGGAGCATGCCGCATTGGTCGAGGATGAAAAGTCTGATCTGGCCGCCATCGAGGCAAAGATTAAGCAAAGCATGGATCACCAACTGGCTCTGCGCATGGCCGTCATCAAGATCAAGCGGGATGCGCTGGCCCTGTTGACTCCCGAGCAACGGGCAAAAGAAAAGACGGAACATGAAAAGATGATGCAGCAGCACAAGGACATGGGCAAAGGGAAGGGACATGGAACCACTCCCCATGGGGCTAATCCTCATGGCACGAACCCGCAAAAGGGTTCCGGAAGCGCCGCGCCCTCTGCTCCAGGAAGTATGTCCGTCCAATAATGACATTCGTTAACCAGGAGGTCTCTGATGAAACTGCTCACGCTGATCATGACACTGACGGTCGGAACCGTGTTGGCACTCGGGATTCCAGCCTGGAGCGACAAGAAAAAGGATGAGGAAGGTGAGATCGCCGCGCTGGCGAAAGACGCCAAGGTGACGATCGACCAGGCGATCAAGACCGCGACAGAAAAAGTGCCCGGCACGGTCGTGGAAGCGGAACTGGAAAAGAAACATGACAAGACCGTCTGGGAAGTGGAAGTCCTGGGGGCGGACGGCAAGGTGACGGAAGTGCACATCGACGCCACAACGGGAACCGTCATCGACACCGAAGCCAAAGGCAAGAAAGAAGAACACAAGAAAGAAGGCAAGAAGAAGGGAAAGGATTAGCTGCTTCCATGGGACGCGAATTGAAGCTGAAGAGTCACAATCTGCTGGTCGGGCCGGGCCGGGCGCCGGCACGGGCGATGTTGAAAGCGGTGGGATTCACCGACGACGACTTGTCCAAGCCCATTGTCGGCGTGGCGAACACGTGGATTGAAATCATGCCCTGCAATTACCACCTGCGCCGATTGTCGGAGCGCGTGAAAGCCGGCATCCGGGCAGCCGGTGGCACACCGATCGAGTACAACACCATCGCCGTGTCGGACGGCATTTCCATGGGCACGGAGGGGATGAAAGCCTCCTTGATTAGCCGCGAAGTGATCGCGGATTCAATCGAACTGGTTGCACGCGGCCACTTGTTCGATGCCGTCGTGGCGCTGTCAGGCTGTGACAAGACGATTCCCGGAACAGTGATGGCGCTGGCGCGGCTCAATGTACCGTCCCTCATGCTGTACGGCGGCTCAATCATGCCGGGACACTTCCAGGGCCATGACGTGACCATTCAGGACGTCTTCGAAGCCGTTGGCAAGCACGCCTCCGGCAAGATGACGAATGCCGAGCTGAAGGACCTGGAGGACCATGCCTGCCCTGGTCCCGGCGCCTGTGGCGGACAATTCACCGCCAACACCATGGCGATCGCCTTTGAGTTCCTGGGCATTTCGCCCATGGGGCGCAACGGCGTCCCGGCGATGGATCCGCATAAGGACGATGTCGCTTTCGAATGCGGCAAGATGGTGATGGAGCTGCTCAAGAACGATCTTCGTCCGAAGCAAATCATCACCCGCAAATCGCTGGAGAACGCCATTGCTGCCGTCGCGACGACCGGCGGCTCGACCAATGCCGTGTTGCACTTGCTGGCCGTGGCGCGTGAAATGGGTCTGAAGTTGAGCATCGATGATTTCGATAAGATTAACCGCAAGGTCCCACTGCTCGCGGATCTCAAGCCGGGTGGCCGGTTCACAGCGGCGGATTTGTTCACCGCGGGCGGCACGACACTCGTCGCGAAGCGGCTCCTCGACGCCGGCCTCCTGCACGCCGATCAACCGACCGTCACCGGCCGTACCATCGGAGAAGAAGCTGCCGCAGCAAAGGAACAACCAGGCCAACAAGTCCTCAGGCCCTTGTCCAATCCCATTAAGCCGACCGGCGGACTGGTGATCCTAAAAGGCAGTTTGGCTCCAGAAGGTTGCGTGGTCAAAGTGGCCGGCCATTCGATGATGAAGTTTCAGGGACCGGCGAAGGTCTACGATCGGGAAGAAGATGCCTTTGTGGCAGTGAAGGCAGGACAGATTAAGGCCGGCGATGTCGTGGTAATCAGATACGAAGGCCCGTCAGGGGGACCAGGCATGCGCGAGATGCTCGGTGTCACGGCGGCGATCGTCGGCGCAGGTCTGGGCGACTCTGTCGCGCTGCTGACCGATGGGCGTTTTTCCGGGGCGACGCATGGACTCATGGCCGGGCACGTGGCCCCCGAAGCCATGAAAGGGGGACCGATCGCCGCAGTGAAGAACGGCGATACCATCACGTTCGACATTGCTAAACGCCGACTCGATGTGAGCCTCACGCAGAAGGAAATTTCCGCCAGACTGAAAAAAGTCAAACAGCCGGTGCCCCGCTATACCACAGGGGTGATGGGCAAGTATGCCCGCCACGTGTCGTCGGCTTCGGAAGGAGCCGTTACAACCTAATTGAGTCTCGGCTGAACAAGACAACGGGGAAAGGCCAAGACCGGCCTTTCCCCGTTTGTTTTCGTGCCGAGAGAGCGACATCTCTACCGCCCTTTCATCCTGCCTCTCATTTCGATAATCATGTTGTCGAGATCGGCCTCCGCCTTGCTACGCTCGCTCACGAGCTGGTCCAGGTTGTAGGGACGAGCCGGCATGGGAGGCTCAATTTGAGCGGGCTGGATCGACGGAGCGGATGGACTTCCGGACCTTGGAGCAGGCGTCGACGGCCGAACGGATGGACTCGACGGCGAGGCCGGAGCTTCAGTTGCCGTTCGCGTTGACGACGAGGCAGCCTGCGATGGCGATGGGCTCATCGATGTACCCTGCTCTCGCAGCCATTGTTTGGCGACCGTGGATTTGAGTGAAAAACTGATGCTGGTGATCGGCAATCCATCCGGCGCCACACGGGCAATCGCCGTATTCACACCCACCATACGGCCTTCGCTGTCGACCAACGGCCCGCCGGAGTTCCCCCGATTCAAGCCGGTTTCGGTCTGAAAAACGTGCTTCCCTTTCACGCCATTGAAATTATCCACTTCTGCGCTAATGACCCCTGTCGTCAGAGTCCAGAGGCCGCCCTGTTCGGGATGTCCGATCGCAATCACGCGATCGCCGATTCTCGTCCGCTCCGATTCGCTCAAGTCAATCGTGGGCAAGGGACCTTTCACGCCCTCAAGCTTCAACAAAGCCAGATCCAATGGCAACGAGTACGCCACCACACGGGCCTTGACCATGCGAGAGAGATCAACCTTTGAATCTCCCGTCACCCGCACCGGCTTCAAGAAGACCGACAAACGCGGGTAGGGCTTGCCGGTCTTTTCTTCGACGATGACATGCGCATTGGTGAGTACCAAGCCATCGGCCTGAATAATGGAGCCGGTCCCGCCACTGCCGCTCTTCCCGCTCTCAGGATGACCCATCACCATGACGACGGCCGGAGAGGTCTGCTCATAAATCTCCCGAGGAGTGAGCTCCTTGGCCTGCGCCACACCACCAGCGAGGAACACGCTGAGAAACACGAGTATCAGCTTCATCGCATCGCCCTCCCATGATGAGGCACACGGCTAGACATCAGTGCCGCTCATTATATGACTGAACGAGCAGAGGTGCCAGACGTTGACGAGAAGGCGCACTGACCCGATCGAGGTGCGTGAACTATGAAGGGAGGGAGTGAGAGCGACTGCTAGGAGCGCCGATAGAACTCCGCGATAGTATCAACCACAGAGGTCAAGTGGGCTTCAGTCAGCTCGGCATAAATGGGGAGAGACAATACCTGTTCCGCTGCCTGTTCAGAAATTGGAAATGAGCCCTTCTTTTGACCCAAGTCCTTATAGCAGTTCTGCAGGTGCATCGGGAGGGGATAATAAATCTCTGTTCCGACACCCTTGTCTTTGAGGTAGGCCCGAAGATCATCGCGCTGGGAGACGCGAATCGTATACTGGTTATAGACGTGGAAATTTCCGGGGTGAGTCACAGGAAGCGTCACACGGTCCAGCAAGCCTGCCTGCGTGAACAACTGTTCATACTTGGCGGCATTGCGCCGTCGGCCCTCTGTCCATTGATCGAGATACTTGAGTTTGATGTGCAGCACCACGGCCTGAAGCGCATCCAAGCGGCTGTTGATGCCGATAGCCTCATGCAAATAACGAACGCGGCTGCCATGGACGCGTAACATGGATAGAGAATCGGCCAACGCCTGGTCGTTTGTCGTAATCATGCCCCCATCGCCGAACCCACCGAGATTTTTGGACGGAAAGAAGCTGAAGCAGCCTGTGGGTCCAAGGACTCCAGCCCTCACACCGTTCTGCGCAGCTCCAATCGCCTGGCAGGCATCCTCAATCACAGGAATCTTCTTGCTGTTGGCGATTCGATTGATCGCAGCCATGTCGGCACACTGGCCAAAGAGATGGACCGGGATTATCGCCTTTGTTCGCGGTGTAATGGCTCGCTCAAGCTGGGCAGGATCGAGATTGAATGTATCTGGCTGAATATCGACAAACACCGGCTTTGCGCCAAGCCGCGAAATGGCTCCAGCCGTCGCAAAGAACGTGAACGGCACCGTAATAACTTCGTCGCCCGCCTTCACACCTAACGCCATCAAGGAAAGCAGTAGCGCATCGCTACCCGATGCACAACCGACGGCATAACGTGCACCAATGTACTTGGCGATCGATTCCTCGAATGCGACGACACGCGGGCCCAACACGAAGCCCTGCTCGTCACAGACGGTTTCCATCGCCGCCAGAATCTCGGCACGGAGCGGTTGAAACTGGGCTTTCAGATCAAGCAGAGGAACATTCATGCGATCAAATCTTGTCGTATCTTCCGACTTCCAGTGATGGTCGACCTCCACATGAATACCCTGGTCGCACTTTCTTTGCAAGTAGAGAGTGTGAACGATAGGTGGAGTTTCAACGGAAGTCGCGGCGATGAAAGATAATGCTGGCGGACACCAGGAGGAAGGCGACATAGGTCAGTCCGTACGCCACAATCAGAAGCAAATCGCTCGTCGGAACTTCAAGATGATGGACGACATGCCCTTTCAAGTTGAAGCGCTCCAGATTCGGCAGCACATAATAGAGCCCGTTCAAAAATGCCTTCGCTCCCTCATCCAATTTTGCCCCGAACGTCTTGAGATCGGCGGTCAGGTGGCCGATGACATACGTTGCCAGGGTAAAAATCGCGCTCAACGTGGCACTGGTGAAGGTCGAACACAATAACGCCACGGCCGTGATCACCATGAATTCGACAAAGATAAGGCCCAGTGCTTTGAACAACACGCTATCAATCGGCACCTCTTGCGCAAAAAGCACGAGCAGCAGGCCTCCGGCCATGATGAGCGTGTTGACGAGCAATGTAATGGTCAACCCGAGATACTTCCCCAGCAAGAACTGATAACGGGCGACCGGCTTGGAGACAATGGTGTAGATTGTTTTCTTTTCAATCTCTTTGTTCACAAGGCCGATACCCACAAAGATCGCGATCAACACTCCGAAAATATTGATGCTCCCGAGACCCACATCCAGCAGCAACCGATGGAATTCTCCTAACGTGAGGCGCATGAGCAGAAGCGAACTCCCGATCATCAGGAGCGCAAAAATAAGGAGATTGTAAAGCAGCTTGTCACGTAAGTTTTCACGGAAGGTATTGAGGGCGATGGACACGATTTTCATGCATGGACCTCCTTGACCGGCTGCTCCCCCTTGACCTCCCGAATAAAAAGATCTTCGAGAGACGCCTTGTGCGGAGTCAGCGAGATCAATTTGGCCTTGGCCGCTCTGATGATCTCCAGCGCATTATCTACCTGCCGCTGACTCTTCAGGACGACCATGACACGTTCCCCATGCATGACTACTTTGCAGTCAAGCGCCCGTAGATGATCCAGTCCTTCCGGTGACAGACGGTCTATTACCATCTCCACCTGTTGAGTCGTGCCCGTCTCAATCAAGTCCGAAACGTGGCCGCAGGCCACAAGTCTGCTCTTCATGATCATGGCGACTCGATCGCACAGCAACTCCGCGTCATGCAGGATATGTGAACTGAACATCACCGTCTTTCCCGATTCTTTGAGACGAAAAATAAGGTCCCGCACTTCTTTGCGTCCAATCGGATCTAGCCCGGACATCGGCTCGTCCAACACAACCAACTCCGGGTCATTGATCAAAGCTTGTGCAATTCCGACGCGTTGCAACATGCCTTTTGAAAATTTCCGCAACTGCAAATCGCGAGCATGGGTCATCCCGACCAGTTCCAGTAACTCATCGACGCGCTTATCGAGACTTGTGCCCCATAAGCCGAAAAGATGACCATAGAAGTTAAGAAACTCACGGCTCGTCAGGTAATCATAGAAATACGGAGATTCCGGGAGAAAACCCAGCTTCGCCTTTGCGGTTCGATCACCGACCGGATGCCCAAAGATCCATGCTTGGCCACTGGTGGGATAAATAAGTCCCATCAGCATTTTCAAGGTGGTCGTCTTGCCGGCTCCATTGGGGCCGAGAAATCCGAATATCTCTCCCCTTCGGACATCTAAGGACAGCTGATCCACTGCGGTCACCCGTCGCCCCCAGAATCCCACCCTAAACAATTTTGACAGGTTCTCTGTCCGAACGATTAAATTTTCCTGGTCCGCCATCACTCTCTCCCTACTAGATACCCTGCTCTTTGTCCAGGCGAAACACTTTCAGCCGTTTCGGGTGCGTACTGCTGAACACCGCTCCTGTTTGTGAGTCGATCCCATAGGTCCCGCCGAAGGGTTCCTCCGGAAGGCGTGTGAGCAATCCTGAAGCGATAAGGTCAGATAAACGAGCAGGCTGCCTTGCATACTTCTGCCGAAACTGTTTGACGGCTTCTTCAAGTAGTCTGAGATCCCGTTCGACCATGACTTCCTTCGCCCGAACCTCCAACTTTTCCCGCATGACCAGGTCAGGATTCTCTTTCCACAATGCGTCGAGGAACTGAAGAGCCACGTCGGGATTCCCAGCTTCCGCATACATTCTGGTGGCCAAACCAGGAAGAAAATCCGGAGCGCCCGAAGTCTTCGCCGCCAATCCGATATACTCCGCGCCCATTTTCGCATCGCCCAGAATAAAATAATGGTTGTAGCCGAGCAGGAACGGGAGATTCCATTCCGAGGGGTTCTCCTTATAGCCCTTCTCAAGAATCCGATTACTGAGGTCCACACGATTACCGAGATTCGTGAGGACGACTCCTCCCACATAGTATGCATAGGCATATTGAGGATCGAGGGTCGTGATCACGTCAATGGCATGGTGCATCCATTCATATTCCTGCTCGGAATTCCGCTTTTTCCCGAGCACCTGGAGCGTCCGCAACCACAAGCTATCCGCACCGAGCGTATGGTACCCGAGCATAGCGGGCTTGAGGTACTCTCCCTTCGGCAAATGGGCCAGTTCCTCAATCGTCATTTGACCGTGATCGGCGCGGGCATCCAATGTCTTTTGAAAGCTGACTAGCAGAGCAAGCAGGCCAAAGAGAGAGCCAATCAGC
>CAYNLM010000075.1:0-19198 GCA_964398045.1 uncultured Nitrospira sp.
GTATGGTCCCCGAGCAGTCCGGGCTTGAGGTACTATCCGTTCGGCAAAAGGGCCAGTTCCTCAATCGTCATTTTACCGTGATCGGCGCGGGCTTCCAAGGTCTTTTGAAAGCTGACTAGCAGAGCAAGCAGGCCAAAGAGAGAGCCAATCAGCCCTGCCGCAACCATGCTTGCCGCGAGGCACGGGTGTGATGAAGGAGGGATTTCAGCGGAAGGGAATCGATTCATAGGAACTTTAGGGGCTTGACGCACAAGGTCCCGCCGGCTGTTTCCAGCCGGCGGGAGATCGGTCACATAACAGAGATGTTAACTGCCTTAGAACTCACCGATCGTACAATCTTGGGCGCCGACGCTATCGGCCGAGGCCCAGACCGAAATTCCTCCATTAATGGTCCCCGTCCCATCTAAGTTGCTGGCAGCCGTTGCCCTAAATCCCCCAGCAGCAGCAACATCAGCACCAGCTTCCTGTGTCATGTCGCTGGCTGCCGGAGCAGCGATTGCGCCATTACACGATGACCAAGGCCCAGCTTTGGTCCCCGTAGCATACTGGTAATTCACTAGGCCCGTGGCCTGGAAGCCAATATCCGCGAATCTTCCTACGTTAGCAACACCAGCTTGACACCACAGAGGGGTAGGAGTTGTGGGGGTAAGCCATGGACTTCCAACCGTGTTCCAGTTCTGCGGTTGCATTTTCGTAGCACCTGGGGGAGTTGCAGGCGCCGCTACAACGGCCAGATAACATCCACGCTCACCTTGCCACGAGACTTCAGATGTCTTGATCGCCATGAGGTTCGTCTTGGCTTCCGACTGCCGCGACTTCATCTGATACTGTAGGAAGTTCGGAATGGCGATGGCCGCCAGGATGCCGATGATCGCGACCACGATCATCAACTCGATGAGGGTGAAACCCTCTTGTTTCCGGAATGCCTTACACATCGTACTGCCTCCTTGTTGGTGGTTCACTGACGGCCCAACTTACTCTTGTTCGTACCCTATAACCTGCGGCGCTTATGTTGCCGCCTGCCTACTGGCATAGCAGGTTTAGTGCCTGTCAGCGATACGCCCCACTATACTGGTGAATCTTTGAAAGACAACAAGTTATGGAATTCCTGCTTCATAAGAGCCCATGTTCAAAAGTGAATCGCTCTTCCCCTTTCTGCTCAAGACTGCCGAGAATTGGCACTTTTGGTGGGCGCCTATCTGTACAAGATCAAAAGGAATAAACAGGGATTGCGCTAGGAACGGCGGCCCAGGGATCCAGCTACGGTGTGGCTTGTTGTGGCTGTATCTTCTCCGATACGCGACGTCTGGCTTGTTGGATACGGTCTTCCTGGGCTGGATCACCCATGCCCTGCTCGCGGAACCGCTGGAGAAGTTTTTCATTGGAGGGGTCGAGTTCTAAGGAGTGGAGCCAGGCTTCTCGGGCGTCGGCCATTCGCTCCTGCTTCATATAGATTTCACCAAGATGCTCATAAATCACAGGATCGTCGCCGACTAAGGCTACCGCCCGCTTGATCTCCGTGAGCGCCTCTGCCAGCAACCCTTTCTTGTAGAACGCCCACCCGAGACTATCGACGTAGTAGCCGTTATCCGGTTTCAGCGCCACTGCCTGCCTCGTGAGAGATAACGCCTGGTCGATCTTGATCCCTCGCTCCGCATAGCTGTAACCGAGGTAGTTCAGCGCATCGGCATGATGCGGGTCCAGTGACAGCGCGGTTTCCATTTCACGCACGACATCATCAAATCGATCCAGCTTGTCGTAGGCCGTCCCGAGATTGAAATGTAAATCGGCATTTTTCGGATTATGACGAATGCCTTCCTCAAAAGCCTGTGAGGCCTTTTCAAACTGCTCAGACTGCAGATAGGCCAAGCCGAGGACGATATGCGGCTCCGGTTGTTTTGGATTGAGGCGGACCGCCTCGCTCAAATGGGTAATGGCTTCAGGGAATTGTTTGAGGCGGTATTGCAAGACGCCCAGGTGGATATGGCTTTCGGCGAACGTGGGATCTAGTTGAATGTTGAATTGGTAGGCATCAACCGCCTTCGGGAAATCCTTGGTTTCCTCATACATATAACCGAGATAGTCTCGAATCTTGAGTTCCGCCGGCCGTGCCTTGAGGATCGCGGTCAGTTGATCGATGGCCTTGGCAAATTCTTTTTTTTCACCATAGATGAGCGCCATGCGCAGTTGCGCATCGAGGTCTCCCGGATCCTCCTCGAGCATCTTTTGGAGCTCGGCCAACCCCCCGGCGTAATCTTTCGTCGTGATATACAACTGAATCAGGTGCTGACGGATGTCCTTATTCCGGGGATTCACCCTCTGCAAATATTTTTGCAGTACGGCTATCGCCTTCTCCTTTTCCTGGCGTGATTCATAGAATGAGGCTTGCGCCAAATAAGCCGGCTCAAAGGCGGGATTTGCAGCGATGGCTCGATCAAAACTCGTTAGGGCCTGTTCGGCGTTGCCTGCTTCGATCGAAATTCGACCGAGGTAATAATAGCCGACCGGTGAATCGGAGGCATATTTCAATCCCTGCTTCACCGCCTGTTCTGCTTCCGCCAGGCGCTTTTGATTCAGCAGAATGATGCCTTTGGGAAAATACGATTCTCCCCGTTCCGGGTCGCGGTCGATGGCTAAATCCAACAGTCTTAACGCGCGATCCGGCTTGCCTGAGCCGGCTAAAATTCCGGCCATCTGCGTGAGCAGTTGCGCATCCTGGCCGGTTCCCTCCCCCACTTCCTCCGCATATTTCACGGCGTTCGCCTGATCGCCCAAACCAAAATACAGGCCGGCCAGACGGGCTTTGACCTCGCGTGAGGTGGGGTCGGCCTTCAAGGCCGCGCCATACTCACGGAGGGCTCCCTCGGTATCCTGGGCCAACTCGGCCTGGTAGCCCATCATGAAATGGTAGGTCGCGGAGGCATCCGGCGTGGGGGCGACAGCCGCCTTCGCCGGCGCAGAGACGGACGACACGGTCTCTTGGGGATGGGGAGACGCGGCACAGGCCATGATGACGGTCGGAATGAGGGCCGCGAGGAGGCTGTTCCTGATATCAGGAAATCGGCGCAGGTTCGGCAGAATGAGCCCGAAGATTCCTGGTCTATGCACAGTGCCTTTACAAGAGTGCTGAGAGATGAAAACCTTGAGATGGATTATACCGAGTGAAAGAACGATGCGCAAACCACTTCAGGATTCGCGAAGGTCAAGGCTTTCAAACTTGGCAAACCGATCCTGAAAGAAGAGCTCTTTTTTCCCGATCGGCCCATTGCGGTGTTTGCTGACAATGATGTCCGCGATGCCTTTCCGCTCGGAGTTTTGATCATAGACATCTTCACGATAGATGAACATGACGACATCCGCATCCTGCTCGATCGCTCCGCTCTCGCGCAGGTCGGCCAACATGGGAATCGGCGGCTTGCGCGCTTCCACGGCGCGGCTCAACTGGGACAGCGCGACAACCGGCACATTGAGTTCCTTGGCTAAAGCCTTCAACGAGCGGGAGATGTCTGAAATTTCCTGCTGGCGGGATTCGGAATCGCTCCGTCCTTGCATCAGCTGCAGATAATCCACGATCAGCAGATCGAGTCCCTTCTCGGCCTTCAGGCGGCGGGCCTTACCGCGCATCTGCTGGACCGTGATTCCGCCCGTGTCGTCAATATAAATGGGAGCCTGCTCCAGTCGTCCGGCTGCTTCGGCCAGCCGCCACCAGTCTTCCTTCTGCAGCTTGCCCGTTCGCAACGCATGGGAATCCACTCGCGCCTCGGAACTCAGCATGCGCAGGACGATCTGTGGCTTGGACATTTCCAGGCTGAAGATGCCGACGACCGAGTTCGCATGAATGGCAGCGTGCGTGGCGAACCCCAGCGCCAGACTCGTCTTGCCCATGCTCGGCCGGCCGGCCACGACGACCAGGTCAGAAGGCTGAAGCCCTGCAGTAATGTCGTCGAGATCGTAATAGCCTGTCGGGACGCCCGTGACGTGTTCTTTTCGCTTCGAGAGCTTATCGACCAGGTCGAGACTCTCTTTGATGATTTGGTTAATAGGACTGAATGACCGTTCGAGCTTGCCTTGGGCGATACTAAAGACGGAACGTTCCGCAAAATCGAGGAGGTCATCGATAGAAGCCGTCCCTTCGTAGCCTCGAGCCAAAACCTCAGTGGACGTATTAATCAACTGTCGGGCCACCGCCTTATCCCGGACAATCTTACAGTGGTATCGGATATTGGCGGAGCTCGGCACCATCTGCACCAATTCGGCCAGAAACGCCGCCCCTCCAACCGATTCCAATTCGCCCTGGGCTTTTAAGCGCTCCGTCAAGGTGATCTGGTCAATGACTTCACCGATGTCGGATAGATCCAGCATCGCCCGATACACCTTCCGGTGCGCCGTTCTATAAAAATCCTCCTCGACCAACAGCTCCATCGCTTTGGGCATCGCCCCGTTGTCCAGCAGAATGGCGCCCAACACCGATTGCTCCGCCTCCAGATTCTGAGGCGGCAATTTCGGTTGCGATAGATCGACGGCGGCCAAGGGCTTCATCTCTTTCTTTTTGCTCCTTCCGATCCTCGTCGCATGTGGCCCGTCAGTTCGTGAATCGGTGTGAGATTCTTGTTCAGGCGAAAACGGCCGTTCAACCGCTGAGCGATCATCACCCCGTCATCCTTGGCCTGTCCATCGACGACGACCACGGTATGAGCTTCTTCCCGAAGGCCGGCATCCATTGCGGCATCAATCAAATCGCTTCCTGATGCAGAGAGTGTCTGTTGGACCACTCGCTTGTTGGATTGTCGCAACTGCCTGGCCACAGCAAAGCCTTTCTTAGCCGACGCGCGGGAAGCCGCGACCAGCACGTCTACTCGGGCAGCGTCCGGCGGCTTGATGGAGAAATCGAGTCCTCGAAACAGCCGATCGACGTTGAGCGCGAATCCAGTGGACGGAATATTTCGTCCAAACCGGCCGATCAGGTGATCGTATCGGCCGCCGCCGCCCAATTCTACGCCGATCCCTTCGGCAAATACGTCGAAGACCACGCCATCATAGTAGTCGAACCCCCTGAATTCTCCGAGATCGACAAACAAGGAGTCTTGATAGCCGGCCGAGCAGAGAAGCTCATACACCTTCGTCAAGCGATCCAGCGTCTGCACCAGGGCTTTCTCCTTGCCTGCCAAGACCCCTCCTCTCGCAAGCACTTCGGCCTGTCCACAGAGTTCCGGCGCTTCCAAAATGGTACGGGCGAATGATTTCGCGACTCGCTCTTCTGTCAGGATTTCTTGCAGCTTGGGCAGATCTTTGCGCGCCGCAGCCTGCTCGGCCCGCTTCTGTCCGTCAGGCGAGAGTCCTGCTCGAACGAGCAACCCTTTGAAAAATCCCACGTGCCCCAACGAGATCTTGAAAGAGCGCAGCCCCACGTATCGTAAACATTCGATGAGGAGGGAGATAATCTCGCAATCCGCCGTGGCATCATCCGCCCCGATCAGCTCCGCGCCGACCTGGAAAATTTCACGATCCCGGCCGGCGTGTTCGGGCTCATAGCGGAAGACAGTGGCGCGGTACGACAATCTCAGCGGAAGACGCGACCCTATCATGCCCATCGCAACCGTACGGGCGATCTGCGCCGTGGCATCGGGACGCAACAACAGAATACGGCCCGTCGTCCGATCCGCAAACTTGTAACACTTTTCGATCAGATCCGGTTCAAGACCGGGCGCGAGGACGTCGAGATATTCAAAGGTCGGAAGGATGATTTCATCGTAGCCCCATCGGTTGATCTGGGCCAACAGCTGGGCTTCGAGGCGGCGAACATGCTGAGCCGCTTCCGGCAGGATGGTCGCCATCCCGACCGGGACAAGAGACCGCTCCTGTAACGAGCGGGTCGGCCCCGAAGGAAGTCGGGGCACCAGGGGAGCAGCAGCCATAGCAACCAGATGGAGCCTACAACGGCTAGGACAGGTTTGCGACTTTGACTGAGAGAATGTTCGAACTCGACTTGATCTGGGCTAACACACACGGAGGGAAATCCGTATCGGAGCCGATGATCAGCAAGGCGTTGCCCCCCCGCTTCTCCAATGCACATTGCATGCGGACGATGTTGATATTGCTGTCGCCCAACACCTTCCCGACCATGCCGATCACTCCGGGGCGATCGATGTTATGAATCAGCAGCATGTGCCCTTCAGGCACCACTTCCACTTTGAATTGGTCAATCTCGATCACCCGCGCATCTTTCTTGTGATAGAGCGTGCCAGCCACCTGATGCGTGGCCTTGCCGGCCTCGACGCGAACACGGATGACGCTGGTAAAGTCGCCTGCGTCGGAACTCTTCACCTCTTTCACTTCAATACCCCGCTCCTTCGCGACGATCGGGGCATTCACATAGTTCACGGCATGCTCCAGGATCGGCGTCAGCAGCCCTTTCAAGACCGCAATGGTCAAGGGAGCTACAGAGAGAGTGGAGACTTCACCATTATATTCAACGGTGACACGCTCGATCCCTCCCTCACAAAGCTGCGTCTGCAGCGATCCGAGCTTTTCTGCCAGCGTTAGGTAGGGTTGGAGCCTCGGCAACACGTCCGGGGGAACGGACGGAATGTTGACCGCTCCTTTGGCGACGCCCTTGGTGAAGTAATCCACGACCTGTTCGGCGATCCCGACCGCAACGTTTTCCTGCGCTTCGTTTGTCTGGGCTCCGATGTGCGGCGTGCAAATGAAGTTGTCGAGCGCCAACAAGGGATGATCGGCCTTGACCGGTTCCTCATCGAAGACGTCGAAGGCCGCCGCGGCGACTCGCTTGGTCTTCAGCGCCTCGACCAAATCCGTCTCGTTGACAATGCCGCCCCTGGCGCAGTTCACGATCAACACACCCAGCTTCATCTTCGCAATGGCCTGGGCGTTGATGAGTCCTTTGGTTTCCGGCGTGAGCGGCGTGTGGACGGAGATGATATCGGCCCTGCGAAACAACTCATCGAGTTCCACCATCGTGACGCCCATTTTTTCGGCGCGTTCCTGCGCCAAATAGGGGTCGAACGCCACGACGCTCATGCCGATGCCCTGTGCCAGTTTGGAGAGATAGCCGCCGATCTGGCCGACGCCGACGATGCCCAAGACCTTGTTGTACAGTTCCAGGCCCATGAACTTGTCTTTCTCCCACTTGCCGCTCTTGACTGAGACAGTGGCTTGAGGAATGCGGCGAGCCATGGAGCAGATCATGGAGAGCGTGTGCTCGGCCGTCGTGACCGTATTGCCGCCGGGCGTGTTCATGACGACAATGCCGCGGCGAGTGGCGGCGGGCGTGTCGACGTTGTCGAGTCCCGAACCGGCCCGACCCACTACTTTCAGTTTCTCTGCCGCGGCAATGAGTTCTGCCGTGACCTTGGTGCCGGACCGCACGATCAGTCCGTCGGCATCTTTGATTTCCCTGAGCAGTTCATCTTTCGGCATCTTCGTCTTCACCACCACGGTGAAACCGGCCTTCTCAAGCAGCTCGACGCCCTGTTTCGACAGACTGTCGCTCACCAGAATTTTCATGCCTGCTGCACCCATTGCATTCCTCGTCGGTGGTTACTTGGCCATCAAGATTTCTTGCGCTTTTCCGACTCCGCTTCCCAATTTGATCGGATGGCCCAATCCCTTCAGCACCATCTCGGTTGCAGCCAACGCCGCAATCACATCAAACGTATCCGCATAGCCCATGTGCGACAGACGGAAGATTTTTCCCTTCAGATGGTCTTGCCCGCCTGCAGCCGTCATCCCATATTGCGTGCGGAGATTCTTGTAGACCATCTGACCATCGACCCCATCCGGCGCACAGACCGCCGTCAAGGCATCGCTGGGAGACTCCTTGGGGAACAAGGATAACCCGGCCGCCTTCACGCCTTCGCGCATGGCCTGAGCGAGTCGGCCTTGCCGCAGGAACATCTTGTCCAATCCCTCGGCCTTCATGATTTTGAACACTTCCTGAAGGCCGATAATTAATGAGACTGTCGGCGTAAACGCCGTCTGATTCTTGGTTTGGTTTTCGCGTTCTTTCTTGAAGTTGAAGTAAAAGGCCGCATTCTTCGCCTTATCGGCAAGCGCCCAGGCCTTGTCGCTCACGCTCACGAAGGCCATGCCGGGTGGCAGCATCAACGCCTTTTGCGAACCGGTGATCACCACATCCAGCCCCCAGGCATCGGTCTTGATGTCGAACACTCCGAGCGCCGTGATCGCATCGACCACGAGAATCGTATTCTCATAGCCCTTGACGATCTCTCCCAATGTTTTCACGTCGTGCGAGACACCGGTGGACGTTTCACTCGCCTGCACATAGACCGCCTTAATGGCAGGATCCTTCTTTAAGACATCGGCTACTTGCTGTGGATCGACCGCATGGCCCCACTCCACCTTGATTTCCGTGGCTTGCACGCCAAACGTCTTGCAGAGCTTGCCCCAACGCTCGCCGAATTTTCCGCCATTGACGAATAATGCCTTGTCACCGGGCGAGAGGAAATTGGAAACGGCACCTTCCATGCCTCCTGTGCCGGACGAGGCCAGCATCAGGACGTCATTGCGTGTCTGGAACAGCCACTTCAACCCTTCGCGCACCTCGGCAAAGATAGGGTCGAATTCAGGTGCCCGATGATGGATCATCGGCCGAGCCATCGCCAACAGTACTTCTGGTGGTACAGGCGTGGGGCCCGGCGCCAACAAATACCGCTTCAACATTGATCGATCCTCCTTCGATGAAACCCGGTGGGACGCCGCCCAGAAAAGAGGCGGTACGCTACCATTAGCGCCCGGAGACTGTCAAGAAATGGAAGCGCGCAACCGGTGATGTTTTCAGCATGTTTTTTTATCCTCTCGCAATGAGGAAGGGACCGTCATGTGACACCAAAGTTGGGCTCTTAACCTCTTCATTTTCTTGACAAGCGGATGGCTGATCGATAGTCTAGCCTGACGTACGCGGCGTTTTTTTCATCAAGAGGCCTACATTGATCCTACAAACATTCCGCATCATACGCGCCGCTGGGGTTCTGTTCATCATCCTTGCCCTCAGTCTGCTCTGTCCGATGGGGAGCTTTGCCCAGATTGCGTCGCTTGACCAAACCGCCATCGAGACACCGCAGGAAGACGACGATATTGACGCCAATCTTGTCCCCCTTGAACCAGAGTTGACGGTCGTTCCCTCCGAAAGCTTGTCGCCCGGCGACAAGCCGCAGAATCCCGGAGACGCGGTCGGGCAAGCTTCGACCTCAGACGTCCCGTCAGCCCAGGCGAATGACCTCGCGAAGGTGGCAAGCGGAGCCACGACCTATAACATCCCCGTCGTCATTGACCCAACCGTTCAAAGCCACATCCATTTCTTCAACACATCGATTCGTAGCCGCTTCGAACAATGGCTGGTGCGGCTGAGCCGGTATCGACCGCTGGTGGAGAATATTTTCGCGGAATTCAATCTGCCGAGCGACCTGGTCTACCTCTCGCTGGTCGAAAGCGGTTTTAACCCCTATGCCTACTCACGGGCTAAAGCGACTGGACCCTGGCAATTCATGAAGGGAACGGGGAAACTGTACGGGTTACGAATCGATCACTATGTGGACGAACGCCGCGATCCGATTAAGTCCACCGTCGCCGCCGCCCGCTATCTGCGCGATCTGTACGATTTGTTTGGGACATGGCCGCTCGCCATGGCTGCCTACAATGCCGGCGAAGGCAAAGTCATGCGGGCATTGCACAAGGCACAGGCAGAAACATTTTCCGATATTTCAAAGACCAAACTGATCCGGCGTGAGACCAAACAGTATGTTCCTCGCATCATGGCTGCCACCGTCATTGCGCGGAATCTCGACCAATATGGGTTCAGCCAGGAACCCGTGGCGCCCCATCAGTTCGAGGAAGTGGTCGTCAATCGCGCGCTGCACTTCCGGGCGATCGCCAATACGACCGGAATTCCCTATGAAGAGCTTCGCTTGCTCAATCCTGAATTGCGCCGCGATGCGACCCCTCCTGATGACTCGGCGTACCATTTGAAGGTTCCCATTGGAACCAGTGCCAAAGTCCTGCAACTCCTCGACCGGGTCCCCACATATAAATTCCCTCCATTGCCCGCCAGGAGCCGTCAGGTGAAGACCGACACATCACGTTGGTATCGCGTTCGCGTCGGCGACACCTTGGAGAAGGTCTCCAAGCGTTTCCGCGTGCCGCTCAAGACACTTAAGGCGCGCAACAACCTCTCGAGCCCCGTCATTAAGCCGGGCGAATTCCTCATCATTGCTCACTGATGTCGACCACCCAACCGTTGTGAGTTACGAAACCGGTCGGGTATGGCTAAGCAGTTACGGCTTCTGGGAAGTCTTGGGTGTCGATGCGGCAGGAGCAGACGGCGTGGCCGGAGCCGTGTCAGGACCCTTCTTGACTTCGAGAGCCTTGACGCGAATCGCGGCTTCGCTGGAGAAAGGCGAGTTCGGGTAGTTCTTCATCAGATCTTGATAGTGCGCGAGCGCTCCCTCCGGACGAGACTGGCTTTCTTCAAGTCTGGCCAGTTCAAACAAGGCATGGTCCCGATTCAGCGAACCGGGAATCTCAAGAACAGTGGAGTACGCCTTCGCGGCTTGCTCACGGTCGCCCTTCAACAAATAGGCATAGCCCAGCTTCTGGTGCACCAGCCCAAGCAACGACACATTGCTTCCGTACATCAGCACAAATCGCTTGTACGCTTCAATGGCGGCATCCACTTCGTTGGCCTGGAGGTAGGCGTTGCCCAGATTGAATAAGGCCACCGGGGCGGTCGGAGTGCGTGGATACTCTTCAACGACTTTCTTATAGAGCGCAATGGCCTCTTTCAAATTGGTGTCAGCTTTCTTGGGATCATCGCTCGGCCGGGTCAAATAATGAAGGGTCGCCTCCCGCTCCAAGTCCTGCGCCTTGCTCGCCGTCTGCGCGTCATACCATAAGACCCCACCGACGATGCCAGCCGCCAGGATCACAAGAAAGAATCCGACCAGCAGCGGTCGACGATACTCCTTGAGACTGTACAACCAGTGTTCCAGGCCGCTGACCAAGTGGGCCTCGTCGACCGGCAAGCTTCTCGGTGGTACTTTGATCCGATAGGTCATGATGGCGTCGTGCTGAGATGCGTGAGAAAACTCATTCCATTCACCCGAACCCGCGCCTTATACTAGGGATGCATTCACCTTGTCAATGCAAAGACGCCAGGGGCCCGGCTCATGCGGAAGATCAACCTAACATGTCGCGCCCTTAATCATGTATGTTTCGACAACGCCTCCAACAGCTCGCCACGCAATCATTAGACAGACAACTGAAGGTGCTGACGTCGGCGACAGGGCCGACCGTTGAGTTGTCCGGTCGCCAAGTCATCCTGCTGTCATCCAACGATTACTTGGGACTGGCGACTCATCCGGATGTCGTCCAGGCCGCGGTCCGTGCGACCGAACAGTACGGAGCGGGCGCCGGGGCTTCGCGTCTGGTCTGTGGAACCTTGCCGCCCCATGAACTCCTCGAGTCCTCACTGGCGACATTCAAACATGTCGAAGCTGCCCTGGTCTTCGGCTCGGGATACCTCGCCAATCTCGGAGTGATCACCTGCTTGATCGGGCGCGGCGGGCTCATTCTTGCCGATCGTCTGTGTCATGCCAGTCTGATCGACGCGTGCCGACTGAGCGGCGCTGACCTCCGGATCTATCGGCATACCGACAGCGCGCACGTGGAAGCGCTGCTCAAGCGGAGACCCTCGCATCGTCCGACGCTGATCGTAACGGATGGGCTCTTCAGCATGGATGGAGATCTCGCCCCCCTGCCGGAATTGGCCGCACTCGCGGAGCACTATCATGCCACGCTCTATGTGGACGACGCGCATGGTACCGCCATCATGGGGCCGACGGGGCGAGGAACGCTTGAGCATTTCGCGGTGGAGTCCCGCGTTCCTTTTCATATGGGGACGCTGGGGAAAGCGCTGGGAAGCAGCGGCGCATATGTGGTGGGGCCGCGCGATATGATTGAGTACCTCATCAACACCAGCAGACCGTTTATGTTTACGACTGCCCCGCCTCCAGGTACAGTGGCCGCAGCTGCGGCGGCGCTGGCTGTGGTGCAACGCGAACCGGAACGGCGGGCGCGACTCTGGTCCAACCAACGCCGCCTGCTTGATGGACTTCGCCAACTGGGCTTTCGCCTCACACCGACCGTCAGTCCAATCCTCCCGATTCTCATCGGCTCAGCTCCTAAGGCTCTGGCGTTCGCCGAACACTTGCTGGCGAACGGCGTGTTCGCTCCTGCGATCCGCCCTCCGACGGTGCCCGACTCGACCAGCCGCATTCGCGTCACCGTGACATCGGAACACACATCGGAACAGATCGACGAAGCCCTTCGCGCCTTTGATCAAGCCGGTCGCACTGCCGGTATTCTCTGACGTTCTCACCACACCTGTTTCTGCCGCACCTTCCGGCTATTTTCTTGCTTTCTCACCTTGCTATGGCATGATGCACACAAGTTCTGGTCCACGAACGTTATTGCTTAAGAGATCGGACGGACTCCGCTGTCTTCCTCTTTCATCATGGAGCGTTCTCGATGGATATTTCCAAGCTGCTGACGTTTTCGGCCAAGGAAGGCGCCTCCGACTGCCACATCAGCGCCGGAGAACCGCCGATGATCCGCATCCACGGCGACCTGAAAAAACTCGACCACCCCGCCCTCACTCCCGATGAAACTCACGCGCTGATCTACGACATGATGAGCGACGCGCAACGAAAGAATTTTGAAGAAAAGCGCGAATGCGACTTTTCCTTTGAGTTAGGCGACATCGCCCGGTTCCGCGTGAACGTATTCGTGCAGCAACGGGGCTTGGGCGCCGTCTTCCGAAACATTCCGACTGAAATTCTGCCGTTGGAAAAACTCGGCCTGCCGCCGATCATCCGGCAACTCTGCGACAAGGAAAAGGGATTGATCCTCGTGACGGGACCGACCGGTTCCGGCAAATCCACCACCCTCGCCGCCATGGTGGATTATCTCAACAACACCTTTGAAGGTCATATCATCACCATCGAAGACCCGATCGAATTCGTGCATAAATCCAAGAAGTGCCTCGTCAACCAACGAGAGCTGGGCGTCCATACCTTGTCGTTCGCCAATGCGCTGAAGTCCGCCCTCCGCGAAGACCCGGACATCGTGCTCGTGGGCGAAATGCGGGACCTGGAAACGATTCAGCTGGCCTTAACAGCCGCCGAGACCGGACACTTGGTCTTCGGTACGCTGCACACGTCAAGCGCGCCCAAGACGATCGACCGGATCATCGACGCCTTTCCACCGGCGCAACAAGCGCAGATCCGCACCCAGCTTTCTGAAGCGCTGGAAGCCGTGATTACCCAGACGCTGCTCAAGAAAAAAGCCGGCGGTCGCGCCGCCGCCTTGGAGATCATGGTCGCGACCACGGCCGTGCGCAATCTCATTCGCGAAGCGAAGCTGCATCAGATTCCCGGCATCATGCAGGCCAGCCAGAAAGACGGCATGCAGACCATGGACATGGCACTCACGGAGTTGGTCACCCGGGGAATCGTTCATAAGGCCGAAGCGCAGTCGCGCAGCATGAACCCCAACCTGTTCAGCTCAGCCGTCAGCGGCGCCGCCTAGGCTCCGACACAGGAGGAAGAGCACGGTCATGGATATTCGCAGTCTCTTGAAAGTGATGGTCGATCGCGAAGCGTCCGATCTCTATCTCACCGTCGAAGCTCCGCCGATTTACCGTATCCATGGATCCACCCAGCAGACCGACGCACCTTCTTTTACGAACGAACAATTGGAAGCGCTGGCCTTGGCATTGATGCGCGGCCAGCAGCGCGGCGAGTTCGAAGAGAAGATGGAGATGAATCTGGCGCTCTATTACAAAGAGCTTGGACGGTTCCGCGTCAACATCTTCCGGCAGAGGGGAAACGTCGGCTTGGTCTTCCGCCATATCAAAGCCGAAATCCAGACGGTCGAACAACTTCAGCTTCCGCCGATCATCAAAGATATCGCGATGACCAAACGCGGGCTGGTTCTGGTCGTCGGCGCGACCGGTTCGGGTAAATCGACGTCACTGGCGGCCATGATCGATTACCGCAATACGATCCACCCGGGTCACATCATCACGGTGGAAGATCCCATCGAGTTCGTCCACCAGCACAAGAAATCGATCATCACCCAGCGCGAAGTCGGGTTCGATACGCTGAACTTTCAGAACGCCCTGAAGAATACCCTGCGGCAAGCGCCCGACGTCATTCTCATCGGCGAAATCCGGGATACCGAAACGATGGAAGCCGCCATTACCTTCGCCGAAACCGGTCACCTCTGCATCGGAACCTTGCACTCAAACAACGCCAACCAAGCGATCGAACGCATCATGAACTTCTTCCCCGTCGAGCGTCACGCACAGATTTATCTCCAACTGTCGCTCAATCTGCGCGCGATCATCTCGCAGCGGCTGATTCCTTCAGTCGACGGCAAGCGGGTCCCGGCGCTCGAAATCATGCTCGATACACCGCGCATTAAAGATTTGATCAAGAAAGCCGAGGTCGATACGTTGAAGGAAGCGATGGAACAGGGCATCGACGAGGGCTGCCAGACCTTCGACCACGTCCTGTTTCACCTCTACAAGGCGAACAAGATCAGCTTGGAACAGGCGTTGATCAATGCCGACAGCGCCAACAACCTCCGCCTGAAGATCAAACTCGAAGGGCTGAAGGGCGATGACGCGGTCAATGCCCTGCTCGACAAGCAGTCAGGCGGTCCCGCGCATGATGCCTTCAAAATCCAAGGAAGCGCATCAGGAAACGTCACCCCTCTCCGCAAGCGCTAAGCATTTTGCTCGCAACCTGGTATTCTCAGCGGCTCGAACGGGCTTCGGTCTGCTGCTCCAAATACGCGGCGATCTTCTCAAGAGCCAACGCGGTGAGTTTCGTACCATACCAGCCGGGCATGGTCTGATCCGGATAGCCCCGCACAACAAATCGCCGCGGATCCACCACAGACTCCACGACATATTCACGAACCGTTTTGGCTTCCCCTGTATAGGAAGGATCCTGAAGCCGCTGTGCCCCGGTTGTCCCGAGAATCAGCAGTGGCCCGACTTGGCCGTTCGCGCCCGGTATGCCGGGAATCGTGTGACAGACCGGACAGCCGGCTCGAGTGAAAATATCGGCAATGGGTTCCTCGCCGGTCACCAAGGGAATCCGGTCTGGCGACAGCGCTCCCATGGCGCTCGTGCCACCGACATTCGGCGCGCTCGGAGACGGGTTGGGCGTGCGCAGCGTCCAGATGGCATACAAGAGCACCAGCCCGGCGACGAGCAGCACGACGGCCTTCTCCGGAGGCCGGGGGGGCTGGTCAGGCACACGTGGGCGTGGTTCAGACGAGCTGGGAGAAGCCGATTCCATAGTCAGTGTGGAACTGCAGCAAGGCGAGTCATGATCGACGCGGAGAGAGAACCGTCACTTACCCGCATCCATGGCGCAGCGGAAGCCGATCGTGCGGTCCTCATAGTCCGGCTCCGCGGAAAACCTCGACGTGACTCGCAAGGCGATCGGCAGATCGGCCCAGGATCCACCTCGAATCACACGCTTCTCTCCGCTTGGAGGCCCGGCGGGATTTACATCGGGACTTTTTTGGTAGTACTCCCTGTCGTACCAGTCGGCCACCCATTCGGCCGCATTGCCCGCCATATGAAAGAGGCCATAGGGGCTTTTTCCCCCTTCCTTCAATCCATGGCGCACGCTCATCCCCTCGAGTCCGCTGTTGACCGGCACCAAAGTGATCGCTTCGCTGACCCAAATTCCCCGATTATAATTCGCGATATCGACGAACGGCTGCATGTGTCCCCAGGGATATCGCCGGCCGTCGGTTCCTCTTGCAGCCTTCTCCCATTCCGCCTCGGTCGGCAGGCGGCGCCCCGCCCACTTGCAGTAGGCTGCGGCATCGTTCCACGACATTCCGACAGCCGGCAGATCGCCCATGGCATGTGCCACCTCGTCGTCCCAGGTCGGCGGCAAATTGTGCTTCGCCGATTCGATAAATTTCTGATAGCGACCGGCGGTGACCTCATACTGATCGATGTAGTAGGCATTCAGCATGACGGTATGTTCCGGTCGCTCGTTCGGAAGGCCGTCATTACTGCCCATCAAAAACGGCCCTGCGGGAATCAGGATCATCGGCGCACCGTCTTTGCCCTTGGTCGTCTCGACCGCCGTGCCGTTTTTTGCGGGCGGCATATCAGCGGCCTGAACGAAAGACGCCGCAACAACCATCAGTACAGCGAAGCCCACAGACCGGTGTGCCATGCTTGTTCCTCCTACGCAATCGTCCTTCGTGGCATATCCGTTCGCCTGACCAATGGAAAGTGTACCTGGCGTTCCCCCACAAACTCAACGGGAGGGAAGAGGCTCGATAGAGGTTAGTTGGAAGGAGTGTGGTGTCCCCAACGGGATTTGAACCCGTGTTACTGCCTTGAAAGGGCAATGTCCTAGGCCAGGCTAGACGATGGGGACACAAGGTGTGCGACAAAAATTCAGGCACTTTTATCATATTGGAAGCAGCGCTGTCACTATGCAGTTGCCGGCGGGATACCGGTGAGCCACGCCCAGCGAATGTGCTAGACTGCACCATTCGGTTGGCCTGATCATTTTTTTCTTCGTGAGGCCCATTATGACGACTGAGCGGCATTCCATCACGCGCGCGATCCTCTACAGCGCGGCCTTGTTGGTCGGGCTGACCGCCGGCTGCGCGCATGATACTTACCAACAGCGAGCGGACCTCGTGAAAAACCATGTCGAAGGCTTTTATACGAACTTGAAGGCCAATCGAGTCGAAGCGGCGGTGCATGAGAATGAGCAAATCGAAGTCATGGCGGATCAAATGGCCGAGACGGTCCGTAAGCGCGCGCAGCGGCAAGGGACGACGCAGGTCGAGCGGGAATTCGCGCTGATGAAGACGGCCAGGGAAACCGCGGCGCAAAATTGGATCGCCCTGGGCCAATACTTTGCGATCAAAAAGCAGCCGGACCGAGCCCGCGCCACGTACCAACGGGTGATCGACACCTATACCAATCCGGCTGAGCGAACATACCGGGAACAGGCCGCGAGGGCTCTCAAGGATTTGGAGATCCTTTCGCCGGCCGCCCGCACCGCTCCCTAGCCCGCACTGTGGATAGGCGATTGCACGTCACCATCCCTTCAACTCAACGCCTCCCCATGCACACCCTGTCCGGACTGATTATCCTATTGGCTTCGCTGGTGGGGTGCGTACATACCATCCATGTGAACCCGCTTCCGTCGGCGCCGACGGGCAATAGAATTCCGCGAGTGGTCCAGATCATCGTCGGTCCACTCTCAATCATAGGTGCGGATCACATGCCCGGCATCACGTTATTGGAATGGTCCCACCGCGACCTCAGTCAAGCGCTTATACGGTACGTAGAACGGCGCGGAACATTCAACGCGGTCTCCACCGGGCCATCCGACCTCGCGATGACGATCGTCACGAGACTCTCGATGGCGTCGCGCGAGCGCTATCGCTATCGCATCCAATTGCAGGTGGAGATGAGGGAGACCACTCAGCCGATCAAGACGTATCTTACCGAGCATGAGGTGGAAGGATCGTTCGTGCGGTGGGTTACGGCATCAGACCAGGACCCGACCGAAGCGGCGCTTCAGCGTGCGCTGGACGATGTCTTCACACAAATTGAAGCAGACCGACCACTCTATGCGACGAACGCTGGGCGCACAGGCAAGTAGCGAAGCACCCGCTACGACTTAGGATGCAGCCGCCTGACGATACCGATTCCAGGCTTCCTGAGCTTGAGAGACAGGCGCAGGAACGTAATCCGGACAGTCCAGGCGCAATGCCTGTTCTCCGAACGGCGCGTTCAGGAATTGACAGTGATGAGGTTGGTCCGAATCGTGCGCGTTGGGGCGAAAATGGTCACAGGAGACGCACATGCGCACGACCGGAATTTCGCCCTGCAGTTGCAGCGAGCGGATCAGTTTCACCAGGATCGTCAACAATGCGACCTGTTCTTCACGCGAGAGTTGTTCCGTCGCGGCGGCCAGAATTTCCGGCCATCCGCTCACGACCTGGCCGGCCTTGGCCCCTTTGGCCGTCAGATGCACCGTGACGACGCGGTTATCCACTTCCGTGCGACGTCGCCGCACCAACCGCTTTTGCTCCAGCGTCCGAATGACTTCGGAGGCCGTCGGCAGCTTGACGGACAATTCCCTCGCAATCGTGGAGACCGTCGCCACATGATTGGTGCGCGACCGCAGAAAGGTCAAGACCTGCACTTGCAACGGACCGACACCCTGTTGCCCCTGCCGTCTCCACGGCCGGCTTTTCATGGCCAATCCGATCTTGGAGAGCCCCGTGACGAGACGATCCGGAAGTCCGTTTTGATCTATCTTCAATAATGGTTTCATGGTGGGATCCTTGGTAAGAAGTCTCGTGAGCCGTTACCTGACGTGCGATAGTCTATTGGGTTCGCCTCCTCATCGTCAAGCCCGCAAAGCTCATCATTGGTCGCTACTTCTGTAGGGCCTCCTCGGTTTGTTCGTCTCTATGCGTGGGGGGTTCTTTCAGCGAACGACCAGCACGGAACAGGCGGCGTGCTGAACGACACGCGTCGAGACGCTTCCCAGCAACACCCGGCCGATCGCCCCGAGTCCCTTGGCGCCGGTGACGATCAGATCGACCTTGTGCTGCTTCCCGACCGTGAGAATTTCATCCGCCGGCTTGCCGAGCCGCAGCGCCTCTTGCGCTTGAAAACCGGCCTTCGCCACCTTGTCCACATACCGTTGGGCGACCGCCCGGCCGGCTTCTCGCAACTCCGGATATTTGAGGTACGGCATCACGTGCACCACCGTCACTGTGACCGGCTCCTGGTCGAGGCCATTCGGCGTGGGGTTGACGTTGCGGAGAAGAAACCGCACCGCCTTGTCGGATGCGGAAGACCCGTCGATCGCCAACAGAATGTGCCGCACCGGTTTCGGCGCTTCCTTCACCACCAGGACGGAACAGGGCGCGTGATGAATCGCGTGATTCGATGTGCTGCCCAACATGAACCGATCCAACGCATCGAGCCCCCGAGAGCCGATTGAGAGAAGGCCGACCCCTCGCTTCGCATGTTTGATGATCGTCGACATCACACCTCCGTGATCCACCGTCACCGTCCCGCTCAATCCAGACG
>CAYNLM010000076.1:0-19066 GCA_964398045.1 uncultured Nitrospira sp.
CTTCCAGCCCACCGTGGTGCGGGGTTTTTCAAAGTAGGTGCGCATCACGACCAGGAGCCGGTCGCGCAAGGCGTCGGCAATCGGCTTCAGTTCGGCGGCATACTCGTAGGCGGCTTCTGGGTCGTGTATGGAGCAGGGACCGACGATGACCAGCAGCCGTTCACGGTCTTGCCCATGGAGAATCCGGCGGATCGCTTCCCGCGTTTCCACCACCAGGGCCGCGGCCTCGTCGGTGATGGGAAGCTTGGTCTTAACGGCGCGCGGGGATGGCAGCGCCTTAATTTCTATGACGTGTTGGTTGTCGATCGGTCTATTCATAGTGTCAGAGTGCTTCAATAATACCCAACGCCCTGAAAAAGAGTGCAATAATCTAACGAAATTGCCGGTCAAAAGTCTAGACCCATTGACAGGCTTTACCCAGACGGCTTATGTTCTGCCGGATTTTCGAGGTTCACTCACGGTGATTCGCTGATGGCGCAGACACGAATACACTCGATTCTTGCCCTCTTGCGAACGGGAATGACGCTGGGCCTGATCTGCGTCATCCTGGGGCTTGCACCATTTGCCGTGGCGCAGGACGTCCACCATGAGCTGGCGGCGGCTGATACAGACGGCCATGAGCACTCGGATACGGACCTCTGTCAGTGGGTCCAGCACCATACGGCCGGATCGCTCGATGTCGCGACGCCACAGCTCGCCGCCTGTGGACTGGTTCGACAGCACGCACCCCCTGTCGAATCGGTCCTGCTTTCCGTCGATCTTTCCTACGTCGGTCCATCCCGCGCTCCTCCCCGCATCTAGTTCAACGTCACAACCGGTTCTCTACACGGCCAGCCTCTGTGTTCAGGCTCGTCCGTCGTTGAACATGCACGTCATCATCATGTCGCTTTCGAGCGGGGAGGCAGGAGATGTATCGGGGAATGTCTATATCTGTGCGCGTTGTCCGGCTGTTCATGTCGGGTGTGCTGTGTTGCGGAACATACTCGTCCGCTTATGCGGCCGAACCCGGCCCGCTGAACACCGTCACCGGGCTCGTGCAAAACCAGGATCTCCGACGGGTTTCCCAGGCCACAGTCGAACTTAAGAGCCAAGAAGGAATTATCGTGACCACAGGAGTCACGAACGACGCCGGGGAATTCTCGATTCCCGTCCCAGCGGAAGGAACCTATTCGGTCAGCGCGGTCCGGGATACGTATCGCAGCGAGTATGTCGTATTAGTCGTGGGCCAGTATTCCCTCAAGCCGGTCACCCTCACGCTGTCCCTGACGAAAGAAATTGCCCTGGAGGTGGTCTCCCCGCTGCCGCCGATTCAATACAAGGCGTCGAGCGAAACCTATCAAGTGAGCCGGAAGGATGTCGAGGTACTACCTCGAGGTAATAACAACACCGTGCAGGACGTTTTGGCCACCATTCCAAGTGTAGTGATCCAGCCATTGAACCAGTTCAACGTCCGTCAGGATCATGCCAACCAGCAGTTCCGGATCGACGGGGTGCCGATTCCGGTAGGTGTAAGCTCGAGTTTCACTGATGTGATCTCTCCCCGGATGTGGGAGCGGGCTGATATCATCCTCGGCGGTATGGAGGCACAGTACGGTAATAAGACTGCGGTTCTGGTGGACATCACCAGCAAGAGCGGTACACGCCCCTCGTTCGGTTCTGCCCAAATCTTTGGCGGCTCCAACCAGACGGTGAACCCGTCGTTCGAGTACGGCGGCACGATCGGAGAGAAGTTTCGCTTTTATGCCCTGAACAGCTACACGACGACGAATCGCGGGATCGAACCGCCGACACTCGGTTATTCGGTCTTTCACGATCAGAGCGAGCGCAATCAGACCTATCTGCGGGGCGACTATCAGCATGACAACCGCAACAGCTGGAGTTGGGTGTTTTTGAACTCGGTGGCGAAGTATCAGATTCCGACGATCCCGGGCTTGGATGTGAACGGAGACACGCTGCCGCTCCTTCAAGCGCAGGATCCGGCATTCACTCCGGCAGCCTCTCAGGCAGTGAACCAGAATCAAAAGGAGAATTCGCAATACACCCATCTGGTCTGGCGCCATGATGTGAACGCTGAGAATTTTTTTCAGCTTGCCGGCTTTCTGCGGAATTCCTATGCGAATTTCACCACCGACCCGTTCAACGCGCTGGCCTATACGCCCGACGCGCAGACGGCGAATCAGAAGCGAAAGGCGTACTCACTCGGTACCAGGCTCGATCATACATGGACCCCCAACAAACAACATCTCGTGAAAACCGGTTTTCAGTTCGAGTACACGAACGCGCAGAATCAATTCCGGTTGTTTGACTTCGCCGTAGACCCGGCGACCGGCCTGCCAGTGGGACCGGTGCTATCCCAAGCTGCTTCTAATACCAATACACAGACGCGCGAGGAGTTCTGGGTCCAGGACCAGTGGAGCCTGACTGATTCCTTGACCGTGAACCTCGGCTTGCGGGGGGACGTGATTCAAGGCTTCTACAATGAAGGGCAGGTCAGTCCGCGGGTCGGCGTCACCTATAAGTTGAATCGGTCGAACGTGTTTCACGCCTACTATGGCCGACTGTTCACGCCGCCGAATGTCGAGCAGATCGCGTTTACCAAAGTGAATCTCCAGGGAACCACGGCGCAACCCGACGATCCGACCGGATTCAGTCCCAGGGCGGAGCGCTCTCACTATTTTGAGGTGGGCAGTTACCACGCGCTCAACAACTGGGCAACCCTGGAGCTGGCGGCCTATTACAAACGATCCCATTTTCAGTCAGATGCGGGCCAATTCGGCTCGACGCCGATGCTCAACTTTTTCGCGTTCCAGTGGGGCTACCAAATGGGCATCGACGGGGCCCTCAAAGTGCAGATTACCGACGACCTCAGCGCGCGCGGCAATGTGGCATGGGGCCGGTGCAAGGCCAACGGATTACAGTCGGGGAATTATCTGCTGGGTGCGAAGGAGATTACGGACATCAATACTGCGGGAGGCGTGTTCTGCGACCACTCGCAATTGATGACGAGTTCGGCCGTCGTGGCGTACCGGTTTCCGTTCAAAACAACTGTGTCCGGACAGATGCTCTATGGGTCGGGCTTGCGGACTTCGGAGAGCGAGGATGCCCTCACAAACTCCTCGCACTTCCAGTCATGGACCATCTACAATGCTTCGATTGCGCACGTGTTCAATCTCCCGTGGGATCAGCAAAAGATGCTGGTAGGATTCGACGTCATCAACCTGCTCGATCAAAAGTACTTCTACAATACGGGAGAGGGGAGCATCGGCCTGGGCGTGTCGCATGCGGGGATGCCGCGATCGTTCTTTTTCCGCGCGCAGTGGTTCTTCTAAATTCAGTGACGCGTGATGCGTGAAGGGTGACGAGTCTATGAACCAGAGGAAGGCCACAATGCTGATTGAACGGGTCGTGTGTTGGAGCGTTTTCTGTGTCTGTCTCTATCCGGCCGCCGCGCACGCGGCGGCCGGCGATGAGGCCACGCATGAGGCGGATCATCAGGAGGATGTGCTCGAATTGCCTGAAGTCCATGTGCATGGACTGTCGCTGAACAAGGATCAGCAGCTGGGACCGGTCGCGAAATCCACGCCCTGGCCCGGCATCCCGTCTTCGCTCGACGGCAAGGAGCTGGACGACTGGATGAAGGCCCGGATGTTGGTCTCCAAGGACGCCAAGGTCACGGTCGTGGTGCTGGAACCATGCAGACATCGAGAGCTGACGCAGGCCGGCATCGCGGCTTTGAACAAGTGGACCTTCGATCCCCAGATGAAGGGGGACGATCCGATCGACGGCGAGCTCACGGTGCGCATCCATTTTCGAACTCGGTAACACCAGACAAACCAGATAGACCAGACAAACCAGATAGACCCACTCTTCCACCGTTTACCGGTTGACGAATGGCGGGTGACGCTTTATCGTCCCCTCCATGAACTGGGACGACGCGCTGTTTCGCGCCATCAACGGCCTGGCGGGACATTGGACCACGCTCGACTGGCTCGCGCTCACACTCTCGAATGCGGGGTTGCTCTGGGTGCCCGGAATCCTGTTGGCGTTGTACTGGCTGTGGCTGTCGTGGCGTGAGGCGCTCTTGGCGGCTCCTGTGCTCGCGGCCTCGATCGGCATCCTCGACTTCATCGGGGCGCGGATCAAGGACTTGATTGCCCGTCCGCGCCCCTGCATGGCGTTGCCCGACATTCAGCAGATCGAGGCCTGTGGGAAAGTCTTCGGGTTTCCTTCCAACCATGCGATCAATACCGCGACGGTCGCCGGCTTCTTGCAGGTGCTCTATCCCCGGTCGGGATGGGTGAGCTGGCCGCTCGTCTTTGTGATCGGCCTCGCGCGCGTTTATATCGGGGCGCACTATCCCGTAGACGTGATGGCCGGCTGGCTGATCGGCGGATCGTGCGGTGCCGCCATCGCCTGGATGTTGATGCAATGGTCGGCCTTCAGAAGGAAGGCGGCGGCAGTGGTCACGAGGTCGTAGGGTCTGCTTCTGTGCAGGCCAGCAAAGCCGCTGCGCAGCGATCCACATCATAGCCGCGCCCGATCAGGACGATGGCCGGTTCCGGTTCATCGAGCAGCGTGACCGGGGCAATCGTCGCCTGTCCCGGCGGCGCATACTGAAATTCCTGCAGCTCCGGTTCCCTCTCAAATCTGAAGAATCCCTTGGCCCGTTCGAGTTCCTTCGGCAGGGTCTTGATCCAGGCGAAGAATCGCTGCCGATTCAACGGTCCCGGTAAACGGACGGTTGTGGCGATGGGATGGTAGGCGGCACGAGCCTGCTTGCCGGTCGCGCGGGGTGCTCCAAAGACCACATTTGTCTGCGTCGGTGGTTTGGCGGAGGCACGCGGAGCCAACAACGCTGCCGAATCGACGCGGGCATGCGCCGTTTCCCACAGGCGCGCGTAGGGGTTTTGCGCGAGAATACCTCCCTTGAATTGCTCCCAGTGCCCCGGCACATAGAGGTCGCGCTTGTTCAGGATCAACTCGTCCGCGCAGCGGATGGCCTGGGTGGTCACATAGGCACTGGAATGACTCTCGTCGGTGGAGACGGGATGGAGCAAGGCCATCACCCGTTCGAGCCTGGCCAGTCGGGCCGTATAGAGATCGGTGACGGCATCGACGACTTCCGCCGGATCCGCCAGACCGGAACATTCCAGGATGACCACATCGGATTCGTAGTCTTTCACCAACTGGGCAATGCCCCACGAGAGATCTTCTTTGGTGTCGCAACAGATGCAGCCGCCGGCGAGGTTCATGACCTGCTCGGCCAGCGTGCCGGCGCGCGGGCCGTCGATGCTGATTTCGCCCGCTTCGTTCATGAGCACTCCGACGCGCAGGCCTGCCGCTTTCCAATGCTGCAGCAGCCGCATCAGCAACGTTGTTTTACCGGCGCCGAGGGATCCGCAGAGCATGTAAAAGGGGACCGGCATGGAGACTCCAGTAAGTTCCGAAGCAGGGAAAGCGCGCTAAGGAATGCATTGTATCGAGAAGCGATGGTCTGGGAAAGCTCAATGGCGATGGGTGAGGGCTTCCAGTTGCTGATGCTGAGCGGCAAGTTTGCGCAAATCGCAATGGACGTCGTCGGGATCACAGCACTCGGTTTCCAGCTGAATGGTCATATGTTTGATGCCGAAGTCGGCGGCGATACGGGTCTGGATCGCCTGCAAGAGCGTGGTTCTGAATGCGTCATCGCCCTCGACCAGCACGTGAGAGGTCAGCATGATGAGGCGTGGTTCTACGGCCCAAATATGCAGATCGTGCACGTTCTTGACGCCTGGAACCGATTCCATGGCCGCAGCGACATGGGAGGCGCTGATCGTGGGAGGCGTCGATTCGAGCAGCACATCGAGCGATTCCCGGAACAAGGGCCAGGCCCCACGGAAAATGGCCCCGACCACCAACAAGCTCACGAGCGGGTCGAGAACAGCCCAGCCGGTGAGCATGATCGCTCCGCCGCTCAGGACGACGCCGAGCGAGACCCAGGCATCTCCGAGCATGTGCCAAAAGGCACTGCGGATGTTCAAGTCGTCTTTCGCCCCGTGCTGCAAGAGCAAGGCAATGCCGAGGTTGGCGATGAAACTCACGGCGGCAATCCCCATGACCCAGCCGCCGTCGATCGGGACAGGCTGCAGGAGCCGTTTGGCGCTGACGAGCGTGATGCCAAGGGCCGTCAACAACAGGATGAAGGAATTGAGAAAGGCGGCAATGACGCCCGCACGGTGGAAGCCGAATGTACGCGTTTCGCTCGATGGTCGCCTGGTGACGATATGCGCGTACAGCGCCAGAAACAGCGAACCTTGATCGACGAGATTGTGCCCGGCGTCGCTCATCAGTCCGATGCTGTTCAGCAGCAGCCCGCCGATGAACTCGGCCGAGATGATGACGGCGTTGAACGCGAGCGCGAGGTAGAGGCGCGAACGCAGATGTTCGAACGAGGCAAAATCGGACATGCCGCTAGTGTCGCATGCTCTCGCGGCTCGGGCAAGTATCCGAGGGAGTCAGTGTGGCGGGATCAGCGGGGCTGTGAAGGACGGCGCACACGAATCTTGCGATCTGTGACAACGACGAAACAGCGAGCCCATCGTTCAACATTTTCCATCCCGAATACGGTCTGGATTCGATGAGTGAGGACTCGTCGGCTTGGATCGCGTAGGCGCAGAAGCATCAGCCCGTGATGGCTCCCAGGTGCGTAACGACGGATGTCGGAGAAATCGAGATCTTGTGTGATAAGGAATCGCCCAGACTGCTGAGCGGCGAGCCATATTTGGTCATTGAGGATGCGGGTCAGGCGAACCGGCAGATTTTCATCCAATTTAATTTTCACGAAATGTCGGGCACGCTCTGAAGCGGGAGGTCCTCTTCAGCCGAGGCCGCTGCGAACGCGACGACGGCTCGTCCATCTTCCTCCTTCAACGTGGGGAAGTCTTCGAGCAGTTGATGGACGCTGTCTCCCTCTGCCAAGCTCGCCAAAATGGTGCGGACCGTTACACGTGTGCCTTTCACCACCGGCTCACCACCGCATATCTGTGGGTCACGGACGATGTATTGCTGATAATCCACGATATCCTCCGGTTGAGATAACAGAGTATAGCCAAGATGTCGGCAGATGTCATTGGATGGGTGCCTACGTGTGGGGATGAGCAAAGCATCCGCACATCACCGGGCGACAAATTCCAGGAAATATTGTCGCGGCAAAAAGGTGTGTTCTCGATCGAGCCGATATCCCGCCTCGTCCATTTCTTTGACGATCGTCTCTCGTGAGACCAGATGACGTTTCGGAAAGCCGAGATTGCCCGAGCGCTCGTCGGGGTAGAAATCGATGATCGCGATGCGGCCTCCGGCCTTCAGCGCTGAATTGACGTCGCGAAAATACGCGGCTCGATCGTCGAGGTGATGGACGGTGTTGCAGACAAAAATGAGATCGACGGATTCGAATGGCAGCTTCGGATTGTCGGGGCGAGCCAGAATGAATTCGGCGGAATAGGGCACGTGCATGTGCATGATGCTCTCTTTGACATAGGCCAGCATCTCCGGTTCGACGTCCACCGCGTAGACCATGCCGCTGTCGGTGACGGCCTCGACGAAGCGGCGTGTGAAGTAGCCGGAGCCCGAACCGAGATCGGCGATCGCCATGCCTGGTTTCACTCGGAGCGCCTCGATCACCTGGGCCGGTTTCTGGTACTGATCGCGCTCTGCGCTGTCGAGGTGTTCAAGATACTGCTTGATATCGTCGGGACGGCGATGCGGGTGCTCGTCTTGCGCGAGCACGGGGCAGGCGAGCAGGTTGCAAGCCAGCAGCAAGAGGATCGTCGTCAATCGGTGCACGAGCCTGTGGGTCATGGGTCGCGCCTCCTTGGCGGCAACCGTTCGCTGAGCACCGGATATTTCGCCTGGCCGACGCCGAAATTGCCGCTCGCTGGATCGGCCGCCACGGCTCGTAGAGTAATTCCGTCCGGAGCATCCTTGAGCAGCGGGACGAAGAAGGGCGCTTCAAAGCCGGCCTTCTCACCGCTGTAAAACATCTGCAGTCGCTCCACAATACGGTCGCCGATCAAGAGTTCGCCATAGATGTGCACCTTTCGGGAATCCCAGTCGCCATGGGGACGCACCAGCGCGCCGGACAGGGTTCGTACCGAGGCTCGGAGCATCACGTCGTCCTTGGCGATCAACGGCTGGCCCGGCTTGGGGTGCTCGATCTGGACGATGTAGCCGTACAACGTGAGCACGATGCCGTCGTCGGTCAGATCGTGGCCGGGAATGAGCCAGATGCGCTTGCTGACACGCTGGGACGATGCCGGGTACGCCAACGGCCCTTCCGCTGCGATGTCCACCTGAATGGGATGAGTCAGCTCCAGCGTGGTGGTAAAGGCGGCGGAGGCGCGCGAGCTATACAGCGGTTCTTCCATGAGATGCGGTGTGCGCATGATTTGATTTTGATCGCCGGCCTCGCCCTGTTGCAACCCGGTGGCAAGAATCCGGCCGCTGGCGACATCCGTGATGGTCACCCGTGCTCCGCCGACTTCCTTTCCGAGTACCATCGATCCGTGCGCGACGACGCGCACGAGAATGGTGGTCGGCTTGGGATCATTCAAATGCGGATCCGGCGGAGGTTCCTCTTCGGCGGGAATGCCGAGGGAGGGCAGAGGAGCGAGCACAAGACTGAGGAGGACGAGCAGTCGCAGCGTGGTGCCAACCGGCTTCATTTCACTTTGGTGCCTGGATCGACCTCTTCCTGAATGGTGGCCAGGCCGCGGACTTCGCTGTCGCCGGCGGCCAGCACCATGCCTTGCGATTCAATCCCCATCAGCTTGGCGGGCTTGAGATTCGCCACGATGATGATGGTCTTGCCGACGAGCTGTTCGGGCTCATATTTCTTGCCGATGCCGGCGACGATCTGGCGTTGTTCGCTGCCAAGCGACACCTGAAGCTTGAGGAGCTTTTCAGACTTCGGCACCCGCTCGGCCGAAATGACCTTCGCAGTCTTGAGCTGGATCTTCATGAACTCGTCGATGGTGATCTGTGCCGGTGCCGCTGGTGCGGTGGTTGCGGTTGCTGATGGTTGGGATGCAGTCGAAACTGGCACGGTGGTCTGTTGCGGGGGAACTGGTGCGTCACTCACGGGTTTGGCTCCTTGTGATTGTTGCTCTATCTTTGGGAAGAGGGCTATTCCTTTATCGACTTTTCGACCAGGTAGGTCAGTCCAATCAGTCGCCGCTGCTGGGAAAAAAACAGAGGGATTCAATGCTAACCCAGTCTGTCTGAGCATTTCCTCAGCTTTGCCAGGCATGAAAGGGTAAAGAAGAATGCCAAGTGTCTTTAGGACAGCAGCAAGATGAAGCAAGATTTCATTGAGATGTTCTTTAGCATTGATTTGCTTAGCTAGTTTCCAGGGAGCTGTCCTGTCGATGTATTGATTTGTCGATTGCACGAGTTCCCATATAGCTTCGAGCGCTTTCCCAAACTCTAAACGATCTAGATGTACGTACACGCGTGCAACGATCTCTCCAGCTTTGTCAGATAGGTTTTTGTCGGGCTTCGCTTGAGGAATAATCCCGTTAGTAAACCGCTCGATCATAGTCAGGCTTCGGCTCAATAGATTTCCGAGATCATCAGCAAGTTCACTGTTGATTCTCCCAACCAAAGCATCCCGAGAAAAGTCTCCATCGTAGCCAAAGGGTACCTCGCGCAGGAGGAAGTATCTGAAGGCATCTGCGCCAAATTCATCGATCATCTTATTCGGATCGACGACGTTCCCCCGGCTCTTCGACATTTTTTCCCCCTCGACCGTCCACCAGCCGTGCGCAAAAATGGTCTCGGGCAAGGGAAGGTTTAGCGCCATCAGCATTGTTGACCAGTAGACCGCATGGGTGGTGAGGATGTCTTTTCCGACCAAATGGACCGAGGCGGGCCAATAGCGATCCCGCGACGGTGTGGGGAGCAGATAGTCCAACGCCGAGACGTAATTCACCAGTGCATCGAACCAGACGTAGGTGACGTAGTCCTTGTCGAACGGTAATTCGATGCCCCAAGAGAGCCTTGACTTTGGTCGAGAAATCGACAGGTCACCGAGCGTTTGGGTCTGCAGAAAGCCCAGTACTTCGTTACGGCGAGATTCAGGTCGGATGAACGAATCGTGCTTTTTGATGTGGTCGATGAGACGGTCGTGGTACTGGCCCATTTTGAAGAAATAATTGTGCTCGCTGAGCCGTTCCACCGGGCGTTTGCAGTCCGGACAATTCCCATCCACGATGTCTTTCTCGGTCCAAAACCGTTCGTCGAATGTACAGTACCATCCCGAGTACGAATCTTTATAGATCAGCTTCTTATCGTACAGTTCTTGAAGGTATCGTTGAACTAAAGACTTATGGGGCGCATCGGTGGTGCGGATGAAGGCATCGTTGGAAATATTCAGGCGCTTCCAGAGAGTCTGAAACTGGGGCGCGAGTTTGTCGCAATGGGCTTGAGGGTCGATGCCGGCCTTCGCCGCGGCCTGCTGAACTTTCTGCCCATGCTCGTCCAAGCCGGTCAGAAAAAACACGTCGCGGCCGCGCAACCGCCAGTAGCGTGCGAGGACATCTGCTGCCACCGTCGTGTAGGCGTGGCCGATGTGGGGCACGTCGTTGACGTAGTAGATCGGCGTCGTGATGTAGAAGGTATTCCGAGTCGCCATGGCGAATGGAAAGATATCAGGTTGGCGGCGTTGAATGCTAGGCGGAGGCTCCGGCCGGAGCGAGCGCGAGGGCGTCACGGAGGCGAAGCAACGACGTCTCCAGCGCCATGTGCAGATTCAGATGACGCGTCGCCTGTTGTTCCGTGCGTTCGATGTCCCTCAGCAGATCCAACAGGAGGCCGAGGTCGGCCTGTTCCGCGTACCGTTGAAGTTGGGCCAGACGGTCGAGATGGAGAATCTGGTCGCGGTCGCCTTCCACGTGCACGAGGACGAGATCGCGAATCCATCTGGTCAGCCAGCTGAGAATCTCCACGCCCCGATCGGCTTTGGCCAAACTCTCCGCGGCCGACAGAATGGCGGTCGTGGATTGCAGAGTCGCCGGTGCCACCAGCGCCAGACATTCCTGTTGTCTGGCGCGTACATCCGCCAGATCCATGGTGAGAGCTTCTCCGATGCGTCCGTCGGTGACCAACGCCAGGAATCGCGCATCCGCCGGCGGAATTTCCCGCTTGAGAATCAGCGCGGCTTCCACCTGTGTGCGGGCGGGCGTGGTGAATCGCAGCGACTGGCAGCGTGACCGGATGGTGATCGGGAGGGCATGCGGCCGATTCGTAATCAGGATGAAAAGGCCGTGGCCCGGCGGTTCCTCCAAGGTCTTGAGCAGAGCGTTTGCCGCGCCGATGGTCAGGCAATCGGCCTGGTCGATCAGGCCGATCTTTCGCTCACCCATCAAGGGGCGGTAGATGAATTGCTGTTCGATGTCACGCACCTGTTCAATTTTGATTTGCGGCGTGGCGAGTTCCCGGTCCGGCTCGATGACGACGTAGTCGGGATGGGTTCGGGTTGCGACCTGCCGGCAGGACCGGCAGACTCCGCAACTATCCGAGTGATCCGGGTGCTCGCAATGTAATGCCTGCGCAAGGCGAGTGGCCGTCAGGAACTTTCCGATTCCCGCTTCACCGTGGAACAGGTAGGCATGAGCCAGGCGCTGGTGGCTGAGGGCCGCTTTGAGAATTTCAATCGGCCGTTCATGACCGGTGATGTCTCGGAATGGCATGGCTGACTGTACTTGGGAAGGGAATAAGGTTGCAACCACCCCACGAATCGAGCAGCTCTGTCCTCCCTGGTCATAAAATGAAGGAAACGATCCGCTGGACGCGATCCTCCAGAGACAAGACATTGCGCGTCAACTGATGGACATTGGCGGAAATGCGCGGATCGTGGCAGAGCCCGACGACGAGGGTATGGAGATGTTCTATGTACGCCTCATGCAAGGCTGCCTTTCCCGGCTCCTGCACGAGAGGAATGCCGGGAGGGATGATGATGAGCGTGGAGAAAAAGCGGTTCGTCTGTTGAATGCAGTCGTCGAGGTACTGCGCGAGTGCCTTGGCATTGAGTATGGTGGTACCTTGAACATCAGCCAGCGTGTAGGCCGCCATGTCCAACGGAGTACGGTCGCTGATAAAACGTCCGTTTGCCCGGCTCCACACCTCGACGGCAGCCGACAGAATGTTCTGCTGAATCGACAACCTGGTCTTGAACGGCATCCGCTTGGCCGGGTCCAGCCCCTGTTTTTTGAAGAGCTGACTGGTGTGTGTCTTCAGGAAAGGAATGTCGGTGGCATGGCTGACGGCTTGTGCAAGCGTCGTCTTGCCTACTCGATGAGCGCCGCAGAGGCCGATCCCGCGATTCATCTCACGTCTGGTCGCCGGTGAGGTCGGTTTGAGACTTAGACTACACTGGTGTTTGCAATGGGGCGCGATCCTATGACAAGGCCTCTTGAATAGCAAGAAATGGATGAGGCGATCGGCCATTCGGCCCGCTTCGTCATAGAAAGAAACTCACGATCACTGAGAGAATCATTTTTCTTGTAAACCACTTGAAAAATAACAAGAAAAGGCTTGCGACGCCTTGCAGAAACTTTGTATTATGGGCCACCACTATATAGCGTCTCATCGCAAGCCGGACTTTATGTTGAAAACCGCCTTAAAACGCTACTTTCTAACCGGGCTTCTGGTGGTCACTCCCATCTGGGGAACCGTCCTGATCCTCAAGACCTTGTTCATCACGGTGGACGGCATTCTGGGGGATGTCCTGGCGCAAATGGTGCCGGCCTATTACGTGCCGGGATTGGGAATAGTCACGCTCATCATCTTGATTTTTTCCGTCGGACTGTTTGCCGCCAATTTCATCGGGCGTCACATTGTGAAAATGTGGGAGGACCTTCTGCATCGACTTCCTCTCGTGCGGGGCATTTATTCCACCCTCAAGTCCATGATGGATATTCTCTCCTTTTCCGATCGCGGGTCCTATCATCGTGTGGTGCTCATCCAATTTCCCAAGAACGGCCATTACTGTTTTGCCTTCGTGACGGGCGTGACGAAAGGCGAGGCGACGGCGTTAGGGCAGGATCCGTTGATTCACGTGTATGTGCCGACTTCTCCCAACCCGACGTCCGGGTATTTTCTCTTGGTGCCTGAACGGGAGGTGACCTCGGTCGATATCACCGTTGAAGAGGCGATGAAGCTGATCGTCTCGGGCGGCCTCTATTCACCCTCGACCGGGATGGCGTCGGCGCTGAATGCCGATGCGAAATGGAGTCAGGTGAAACAACCGGACGTAGGCGTCCCGATCGGATAAGAAATTTTGGGATCGACCCGTTGACCATTTACTCATTTCCTTGACGGCAATGAACCAATCACCACATCGCCACATGAGCAATTGTTCCATTCCGGGCCTAGGTGTCATCATCATGGCTGCCGGCTTGGGCAAGCGCATGCAATCCAAGTTGGCCAAAGTCCTCCACCCGGTGGCCGGCAAACCCATGGTGCTCTATGTCGTCGATGTGGCCTGCCGGTTGGCGGATCGCGGGGTGGCGGTGATCGTTGGGCACCAGGGCGCCGCGGTCAGGAAGGTCATTGAAGCCGCCGAGGGCCGCGTCGCAGTGGCTGAGCAGACTCACCAACTCGGCACCGGACATGCGGTGCTTCAGGCCCGTTCTATTTTTTCTGACGATCCGCGCGCCCGGCCATCGCGCTATCTTATCCTGAACGGCGATACTCCCCTTCTGACCGAGGCCACGGTGCGAACGTTGCTGGCCCTGCACGATGAACAGAAGGCCTCCGTGACGGTGCTCACCGCCGTGCTTGACGATGCGTCGGGCTACGGGCGCGTCATTCGCCGCCGCTGCGCTGAATGGCAGGAGGGCGCGGCCGATAACGATGTGCGGAAAATCGTTGAAGAAAAAGATGCGTTGTCCGACGAACGTCTGGTGCGTGAAATCAATGTCGGCACCTATGTGGTCGGTGGTGAGTTTCTCTTTCCCGCGCTGGACAAGCTCGACCCGCGGAATGCCCAGGGCGAGTACTACCTCACCGATATCGTGCAGATGGCTGTTGAACAGGGACGTTCCGTGGCGGCATTCCGCCTGCCGTCGGTTGCCGAAGGATTGGGAATCAACAGCCGGGCGCAACTGGCGGAAGCCGAGCGGGTGATTCGGCAACGGATTCGAGAACGGTGGCTTGACGCGGGCGTGACGATGCGCGATCCGGCGTCAACATGGATCGATGCCGATGTCACGATCGGCCGAGATACGGTGTTGTATCCCTACGTCGCCCTCGAAGGCCGCACGGTGATCGGTGAAGACACCGTGGTGCATTCCGGCGCGCGGATTACCGATTGTGTGATCGGCAACAAGGTCGAGATCCTCGATCACTGTATTGTGCGCGAATCACAGATCGAGGACGAGGCGCATCTGGGTCCCTTCGTGCATTTGCGGCCGGGAGTCCTGGTTCGGCGCAAGGCGAAGGTGGGGAATTTCGTGGAGATGAAGAAAACCGAATTGGGTGAGGGAGCGAAGGCCAATCATCTCAGCTATCTCGGCGATGCCACGATCGGCAAAGGCGTCAACATCGGGGCCGGCACGATTACGTGTAACTACGACGGCGCGCACAAGTATCGCACGGTAATCGGCGAGCACGTCTTTCTTGGAAGTGACACACAGCTGATCGCCCCGGTGACCATCGGCGCGGGAGCGGTGATCGCGGCGGGGACCACGGTCACGCAGGATGTGCCTGCCGATGCCCTGGCGATCGCCCGCGTGGCGCAGGTGAATCGGGAGGGATGGGCCGCCAAACGGCGGGCGCTGCAGGCCTCTTCCCGCGGCAATTCGGCAGAGTCCGGCGGGAAGGGTGATAAGACCGGCACGTCACCGACCGGATCGACTGGTGGAAAGGTGAAAAAGAGAGGGAGGACCTAAGCCTATGTGCGGCATCGTGGGATATGTGGGCAATCAGGACGCGGTGCCTGTTCTTCTCGGAGGGTTGGCCAAGTTGGAGTATCGCGGTTACGACTCGGCGGGAGTCGCCGTGCTCCAGGGCGAGAAAATTGCGGTGCGGCGCAGCGTCGGCAAATTGATCAATTTGCAGAAGTCGCTCCAGGAAAAGGAACTCAAGGGCACGGTCGGCATCGGCCATACCCGGTGGGCGACCCATGGCAAGCCGTCCGAGCAGAACGCCCATCCTCATCGCTCGAAAGGCTGCGTGCTCGTGCACAACGGCATCATCGAAAACTACCAGCCGCTCAAGCAGCAGTTGGAAAAAGAAGGCTACAAGTTTGAATCGGAAACCGATACGGAAGTCGTAGCCCACTTGATCGACAAATATCTGCAGAAGGGGCAGGGGCTGGCCGAGGCCGTGCGCTCGGCGACGAAAGATGTGCGAGGCAGCTACGCGCTGGCCGTCATTTCCGAGCGCGAGCCCGGCACCCTGATCGCCGCGCGCTCGGGCTGTCCGTTGGTCGTGGGACGGACCAAGCAGGCGTCCTATGTCGCGTCCGATGTCATGGCCATGTTGGCCCATACCCGTGATGTGACGTATCTCGAAGAAGGCGACGTCGCCATCATCACCCAGGACGAGGTCCAGCTGACGGACATTGATGGGCGCCCCGTGTCTCGCAAGCCGTCGAAGATCACGTGGGACAGCTCGGCGGCGGAAAAAAGCGGATACCCTCATTTCATGCTGAAGGAAATTCACGAGCAGCCGCAGACCATCCTGGATACAATGCGGGGGCGGTATTCGTACGAGACCGGCGAGGCGGATCTTCCGGACATCGGCCTCACGGCGAAGGAGTTTGCCTCGGTCGATCGGATCTGGATCGTGGCTTGCGGTACCTCCTGGCATGCGGGACTTGTCGGCAAGTACTTGCTCGAAGAAATGGTTCGGGCGCCGGTGCAAGTGGATATCGGCAGCGAGTTTCGGTACCGCGACCCCTTGGTCGGCAAAAACGATCTGTTCATCACGATTTCGCAATCGGGTGAAACGGCGGATACGCTCGCGGCCGCCCGCGAAGCCAAGGGCAAGGGGGCGCGAGTGGTCTCCATCGTGAACGTGGTCGGCAGCACCTTGGCGCGGGAATCGGACGGCGTGCTCTATACGCACTGCGGACCGGAGATCGGCGTCGCATCGACGAAAGCCTTTACCGGCCAGCTCTGCGCCTTGTACCTGCTCGCGTTGCACTTGGCGCGTGTGCGAAACGTGATGAAGGAGGCGGACGGCAAGGCCTGGCTGGACCGTCTCGTCAGGCTGCCGGTGTTAGTGGAACGGGTGTTGGGCCGTGAGGCGGAGATCGTGGCGATCGCCAAGCGGTATTACAAGAAGCGGAACTTCCTGTTTTTGGGACGCGGCATCAACTATCCGATTGCGTTGGAAGGGTCGCTCAAGCTCAAAGAGATTTCCTACATCCATGCCGAGGGATATGCGGCGGGTGAGATGAAACACGGCCCGATCGCCTTGATCGACAAGGATATGCCGGTAGTGGTGCTGGCGCCTCGGGACCGCTTGTACGAAAAGACGGTCAGCAACCTCATGGAAGTGAAGGCTCGGCGCGCGCCGGTCATTGCATTCGTGGCGGAGGGCGAGCGAGAATTAGGGAAGATCGCCGACGCGGTGTTTACGGTTCCCGATACGCATCCGCTGATCTCGCCGATTCTCTTTACCATTCCGCTGCAGCTCCTGGCCTATCACATTGCGGTGTTGCGCGGAGCGGATGTGGATCAGCCGCGGAACTTGGCGAAAAGTGTCACGGTTGAATAATCGGATGTTGAAAATGCCCTCCAGCGTCGTTCTCAGTCGTTTGTCTCCTTGCGACGTACCCTGAGGGTACGCCTCAGTCGCCAGACTCCCTGCGGCCTAGCTGGAAGGCCATTTTGAACATCCGCAGGAGGTAAGAAACAGTATGCAAATTAGTAAAGATCAAGTCGAGAAAGTCGCCAAGCTGGCTCGGTTGCACGTGACCGAGAGCGAGAAGGACGCGTTTGCCAAGCAGCTGAGCCAGATTCTGACTCATGTCGAGAAGTTGAATCAGTATGACACGAAGGGGATCGAGCCGACGTCGACGGTGCTCGGGCAGGTGAATGTGTTCCGCGATGATATCGTTCGCCCGTCGTTGCCCGTGGAAAAGGCGTTGGCCAACGCGCCGGAGCGTGAAGCGGACGCATTCTGTGTGCCGAAAATTATTGAGTAGCGTGAGTGGTGATGTGTGATGAGCTGAATCATAAAAAAGCTCCGTCACCCTTCGCACGTATCACGCATCACCGATCACTCATCACGAGGTCTATATATGTTTCGACAAATGCTCCGTTCGAAAATCCATCGTGCGACCGTGACAGGAGCGCACCTCGAGTATGAAGGCAGTCTGACGATCGATGAAGATCTGCTGGAAGCGGCGGGCATTCTTCCGTACGAAGCCATCGTCTGCTCCAATTTGAATAACGGGGAGCGGTTCATGACCTATGCCATCAACGGCAAGCGCGGCAACGGGGATATCATTTTAAACGGCCCCACCGCCAGAAAAGCCGCCGTGGGGGATCAGATCATCATTTTCTGCTACGAGTACTATGCGGAAGAAGAGATCAAGCGGCATGCGCCGAAGATTGTCCGGGTCAATGACAAAAACCACATCGTCGAGATCCGCTGATGAGCCTGCACAAACTGTCACTGTGTGAGCTTCAGAAAAAATTCACCGCCGGGGAAGTGACCGCATTGGAAATCGTGCGCGCCTATTTTCTCCGGATCGGTCAGGTGGAGCCGAAGGTCAAGGCCTACGTCACGCAGGCCAAAGAATCGGCCTTGGCGCAGGCGAACGCGTTGGACGAGAAGCTCAAAGGTTGGCGCAAGACGCAGCCGATGACCGGAATGCCGCTCGCGCTCAAGGACAATCTCTGCACGGAAGGCGTAGCGACATCCTGCAGCTCGCGCATGCTGCAGAATTTCGTGCCGCCGTACGATGCGACGGTCGTCGCCAAATTGCGGTGGCAGGATTACATTCTGTTGGGCAAAACCAATCTTGACGAGTTTGCGATGGGGTCATCGACCGAGAATTCGGCCTTCGGCCCCAGCAGGAATCCTTGGAATCTGCAATGTGTGCCGGGTGGATCGAGCGGCGGCTCCGCGGCCGCGGTCGCGGCGGACGAGTGCGTCGCCGCGCTGGGCTCCGATACCGGCGGATCGATTCGTCAGCCTGCGGCGTTCTGCGGCGTGGTGGGACTGAAGCCGACCTACGGACGCGTGTCGCGGTATGGGTTGGTGGCGTTCGCGTCCTCGCTCGATCAGATCGGGCCGATTACCAAGGATGTTCCCGACGCCGCGTTTCTGCTCGGCGCGATTGCTGGACATGATCCGAAGGATTCCACGTCGGCCGACGTCCCGGTGCCGGATTACAAGAAAGCCCTTAAAAAGAAGGATCTGAAGAAACTGAAAGTGGGTGTGCCGAGGGAATTTTTCGCGGAAGGGCTCGATCCGGAGGTGGAGCAGGCGGTGCTGGCGGCGGTTGAAGAGTTGAAGAGTCTGGGAGGGGAGATCAAAGAGATTCAACTACCGAGGACCGATGCGGCTGTGGCGGTCTATTATGTACTGGCGACTGCCGAAGCCAGTTCGAATCTGGCCCGGTATGACGGCGTGAAGTTCGGGCTGCGGGCCAAAGAGACGAAAGACTTGCTCGATCTTTACATGAAGACCAGGCAGGAAGGATTCGGCCCGGAAGTGAAGCGCCGCATCATGCTCGGAACCTATGCGCTCAGCTCAGGATATTACGACGCCTATTACGGCAAGGCGCAGGCGGTGCGGACGTTGATCTGTCAGGATTTTGAGGCGGCGTTCAAAGAGGTCGATCTCATCGTGACGCCGGTCACACCGACGCCGGCATTCAAGCTTGGCGAAAAGGGCGAAGACCCGTTGCAGATGTATCTGTCCGACATTTTCACCATCTCGGTCAACCTGGCCGGGTTGCCGGCGATTTCGTTGCCCTGTGGATTCAGCAAGGCGAATCTCCCCATCGGGCTGCAGATCATCGGGCGCGCCTTTGAAGAAGACACCATGTTGCGCGCCGCACATGCCTATGAAC
>CAYNLM010000077.1:0-18780 GCA_964398045.1 uncultured Nitrospira sp.
TCTTTACACCAAGAAGGTATTCTTCCTTCATCAACAATTGAATGGATTCTTATGGCTCTCCCACTTCGCAGTCGACCCTTCAGCGTGCACGAGTTTCACCGGATGACAGACGCGGGCATTCTGTCGGAAGACGATCGCGTCGAACTCATCGATGGCGACATCGTTGAAATGGCGCCGATCGGACCACGGCATGCCTCCTGTGTCATGCGGCTGACCTCTTTGCTGACTGAGCAATTGGGCGGACAGGCCGTCGTCAGTGTCCAGAATCCGATTCAGTTGGGTGAGCGGTCCGAATTGTATCCGGATGTCGCCGTTCTTGAGCCGCGCTCGCACGAATACCGCACAGAGCTGCCGGGGTCCGCCGATATTCTTCTCTTGATCGAAGTGGCGGACACGACGGCGGATGCCGACCGCACCGTGAAGATCCCTCGCTACAGTCATGCCGGCATTGTGGAGGTCTGGCTCGTCGATTTGAACAGTGATGTCGTGCATGTCCATTCCGATCCCACTTCAGCAGGCTATCGTGTCACGAAAATTGTACGCAGAGGCGACCTGCTTCAGCCGATCCGGCTGCCTGGTTGCCGGATAATCGCCGAAGCCATCCTTGCTTAGAACCCCTCACCGTGAGTGTTGCAAAAGCTCGGCGAAGGCGCCACTGAACAGGACTTGCTCGACGCATACCCCGTTTATCCCCCCTCACCTTCTCCTCTCCCCCGTTGCGGAGGAGAGGATGGGGAAAGGGACCTCACCGCCTTTATAACGGCTTCGTACAACTGATCCGCCGCCGACTCTTTCGTCACGAATCCCACCGCGCCGGCCGCTTGCATCGCCTCGCGGGTTTGGATGTGCGGGCGGTTTCTTCATCGCTGTAGGATCTTGAGCGGCAGAGAAGAGCGTATGGCTTGTCGCGTACGGCGGAAGCCAACCAAGAAAGGAGATTCTCGGACGCACTTCTTGTGCGTGCCATACGCCATGAGCTATACGCTCTTGGCCCACGCCCTCCTGCTCACCGCTTCCCCATCTCGCGGACCGTCAAGTACACCTGTTCGCCGGCGGCGTCCTTGGAGAGAAACGCGTCCGCGCCCGACGATCGCATGGCCGTTTCCACTTGGGAAGAGCTGTTCACCGACAGCCCGATCACGGCGATCGAACGGAAGGCGGCTTTGATGCGCCTTGTGGCTTCCAACCCATCCAGCCGGGGCATGTTCACGTCCATAATGATCACGTCCGGTCGCAGCCGATCCGCGAAGGCCACGGCTTCCTCTCCGTCCCAGGCCTCCCCGACCACTTCGACATCGTCATGTTCCTTGAGCAACTCGCGCAGCCCCTCACGGACCATCATGTGGTCGTCGACCAGCAGCACGCGGATCCGCGCTTTCCGGTGGTCGCGTTCGACGTTCTTGATTCGAGGTTCATCGTTGCTCAATGGCGCCCCACCGGCATTTCCGCGCAACTCAGAACGTCGAACTTCGAACTCGGCTCGCTCCGCGAGCCGAGCGGCAGCGTCAGCGTGGCCGTCGTGCCTTTCTCTGGGCTGGACTCGAACGCGAACCGCCCGCCGATCGCCAGCATGCGCTCGCGGATACTGAACAGGCCGAATTTCGAGGACGTCGCCGTCGGTTGCGCCGTAGCGGTAAGGGCGCTGCCGCTTCCCCGCCCTTCATCATGCACGGCGATCACCAATTCACCGCGCTGCTGTTCGATGGTCACGACGGCCTTGTGCGTTCCGGCGTGCTTGCGCACGTTGACCAGCAGTTCCCGCACCGATTGGAACAACAAGACGGCCTGATCCTCGGGCACCGCCAAATGATCCGGCACCGACTGCCGCACCTCCACGCTGAGCTCCTGCCGCACCATTTGCTGGCTCAGCCACTTGAGGGCGACCGGCAGACCGAACTCATGCAGCACCGGCGGACTCAGCTGGGTGACGAGCGTGCGCGTATAGGTCAAGGCTTCGTTCACCACTTTTTCCGCCTCCGCCACCATCTCTCCTTGCGATGAAGCCGGCGTCATGCGCCTCAATTGTCCAAGCTTCATCCGCACGAGCGCCAGCAATTGCGCGAGGTAGTCGTGCAGATCCGTCGCCAGCCGTTTGCGCTCGCGTTGTTCGGTCAGGTTCAGCTCGGTCGCGAGGGCGCGCAGGCGGTCCTGCGATTGCACCAGCTCCCTCGTCCGCTCGGCCACGCGCCATTCGAGTTCCAGCGTGAACGACCGGAGCCGTTCCTCCATGCGTTTCCGCTGCGTCACGTCATAATTCACGCCGACGATCCGCACGGCGCGGCCTTGGTCGTCCTTCAGAACCTGGCCCCGCGCCGCCAGCCATCGGATCTCCCCGTCGGGATGGATCACGCGGAACTCATAGTCCATGTCGCCGGTCCGCTCCACGGCGCGCTGAACCGCCTGCCGAATCAGGGCATGGTCATCGGGATGCACGTGCTGATAGAAGGCCTGCGGAGACGGGGGAACGCTTCCATCCGGAAATCCAAGCAAGGCAAATTCCTTCGCATCCCAGCAAGTGCGCCCCGTGGCCAGGTCGACATCCCACGCCCCCATCTGTCCGGCCGCGAGGGCCAACCGCAACCGCTCTTCGCTCTCGCGCAGCGCCTCCTGCGCCCGGACCCGCTCCGTCACGTCATGGACCATCACGAAGTAGCCCCGCACGCCTTCGGACCGATCGCCGTCCGGCACGTACACGATCTCGACATCACGCGGGCCGGCATCCTGCACCACCATCCGTTCCTGAAACCGCTGTGCGGCCTGTCGTCGGAGTTCGGTGATCTCTTTGTCGCGCTCGTCCAGACGGGCGCGCAATTTCAAAATGGTCGTCTGAGCGTCATCGGCCATAGAGTGTCTACAAGCGTTGCTGTGGGAACGCGTCGCGTGTCGAGCGGAGGAGAAGAACTTACGGCTTGGCGCGCACGGCACGAGCGCATGACAATGTACGCGCTTCTTGCTGGGGCCATACGCCATCCGCTCTTGCCGTCAGGTTTTCGCTCCGGCCACCACGGTTTCGATTGTTTCGTACAATTGATCCGCGGCGCTTTCCTTGGTGAGAAAGGCGGCCGCCCCCGCATCGCGCATCGCATGCGCGATGTGGTCCGCCTGATTGACCGACAGGCCGACGACCATCGTCTCGGGGTGATCCTTGCGGATGCGCCTCGTGGCTTCGATCCCATCCAGCCGGGGAAGGTTCACATCCATGACGATCAGATCCGGTTTCAACAAGCCCGCCAACGTCACGGCCTCCTCGCCGTCGCCCGCTTCCGCGATGATTTCAAGATCGGCGTATCCGTCGAGCACGCTGCGCAATCCCTGCCGGACCATGACGTGATCGTCCACCAACAAGACCCGAATGGGACGTGATGCGTGATGCGTGATGCGTTTCCGGCCTCGGAGCCCTCTTCCACGCTTGACGCATGACGCATGACGTTTAACGATCCGGCGGCTGTTGCGCCGCCGAGCGGCAGCGTGAGCCTCGCCGTGGTTCCTTTCCCCACCGCCGATTCAATATGAAACGCGCCGCCCAGCGCCCGCATGCGTTCACGAATGCTGAACAGTCCGAATTTGGACGACAGGCTCGTAGCAGAATCGTCAACAGCGGGAACAGCGGCAGCCTGGTCGAAGCCAACGCCGCCGTCGCGCACCTCGATCCGCAGTTCACCGTCCCTCTGTTCAAGCGACACAGAGGCCTTGCCCGACTGGGCGTGCTCGGACGCATTCATCAACAACTCGCGGACCGATTGGAACAGCAACATCGCCTGATCTTCAGGCAGCCGCGCCCGCTCGTTCTGCGGCACGGTCACGCTCACGGACAAGCCGTACCGCTGCATGTGCTCGCCCAGCCATTTCAGCGCGGCCGGGAGGCCGAAGTCGTGCAGCACCGGCGGACTGAGATCCGCCACGAGCGTCCGCGTGTACCGGAGCGATTCATCCAGCACCTCTTCCGTTTGGGTGATCAGGTCGGCGCAGACCCCCGCAACGCCCGGCACTCGCCTGGCCTGCGACAGTTTGAGCCGGCCCAGCACCAGCATCTGCGCCAAGTGATCGTGCAGCTCCCCCGCCATCCGTTTACGCTCCCGCTGCTCGGCCACACTCAGTTCGGCCGCCATGGCGCGCAGTCGTTCCTGTGAATGCTGCAGCGCCTCGGTTCGCTCGTTGACGCGCCGTTCCAACTCCACATTCCACGACTTCAACTGCTCGGCTGCCCGCTTTGAGGGAGTGATGTCGACCGTCGCCCCGATCATGCGGGCCGGGCGCCCGTCATGGCGCAAGACGACGGCGCTGGTAAAGAGCCAGAGGACTTCGCCGTCCGGACGTTGGGATCGGAACTCCAGTTCGTAGGGGGCGTCCATAGTCAGCGCGGCCTCGATGGCGTCGGAGACGCGGCGGCGATCGTCGGGATGGACCAGCGCACTGAATCCCTCTGCGGTCATCGGAATGTCGCCGGGCTTGATTCCATGAATCCTGTACAACGAGTCGGTCCAGGTGACGGCATTGTTGACGATGTCCCATTCCCAAACACCCACTTTCCCGGCGGCCATCGCAAGGCGGAATCGCTCTTCGCTCATGCGCAAAGCCTCTTCCGCCGTCTTTCGTTCGATGCCCAGCGCCAACGTGCGGGCGATCGCTTGCGCCAGACTAATGTCTTCACTGTTCATGCTATAGGGGTGATTGAAATAGACCATGAATTTGCCCAGCAGCCGGCCGCCGTACATCAACGGAATAAAACCGAGGGCTTGGATACCCTCCTTGAGAATCTCCGCTTGTAATTCGGGCGCGATCGTCGAGCCGGCAATACACTCGACGACGATCGGATCCGGGTCCCGTTGCTCTCGCGTCCAGGGGGAATGGCCTTCCACCGCGCGGCGATACTCATCCGACAAGCCTCGCCACGCTTTGAAGCGCATCACCCCATTTTCATCGAACAATAAGATCGACGCCCGATCGGCATCGAGCGACGCGAGAATGGCATCGAGCGCCTTCTCATAGAGGTCGTGCAAGGCTTCGGCGCGGTTCACGGCGTTCGCCAGTTCATGGAGCATGTCCTGTCGGCGCGAACGGTCGGGACGCTCGATCACGACCTCCTGGTTCCGATAGGCCGTTCCGTTCCGAATGGCCTCGGCCATCGGCGTGCGCGCATGCGGCAGCGGAGATCCGTCCGGCATGAACAGCTTGAACGCCCCGAAAAACTTTTCGTCCTCGTCGCCGATCTTCGGCGCGCGGCCCCACAGTTCGACGGCTTTCTCATTGAAGAACGTGATCCGTCCCTCCCGGTCGCAGACATACATGGCCGCCGGCATGAGCCGGACCAGGCCGCGATACCGTTCTTCGCTCTCCCGCAACGCGCCCTCGTGACGCACTCGCTCGGTCACATCCTGCATCGCGCCGATCATACGTCTGGCGCAGCCCTGCTCATCCCGGATGACATAACCTCGATCCAAGATCACCGCATACTCACCGTCCGCCTTGAGAAAGCGATACTCGTCCTGCCGGTGAGTCAACGCGGGGTCGTCCAGCAGGGCATGGAAGCCCTCGGCGACACGCGGCCGGTCGTCGGGATGCACCCGTTCCATCCACCAGGCGGCGGCCATGGGCTCCGCCATGATGTCCTTCCATCCGAACAAGTCCTCCCCTGCTTCGTTCCAGGTGAAGGAATCGTTCACGACATCCCATTCCCATACGACATCGCGGGTCGCCTTCAGCGCCAACTGCAGCCGCTGCTCGCTGTGATACAGCCGCAAGAGCGCATGGACGGTCGCCAGCAACTCATCCGCCTCGACCGGCTCGACAAGATAGCCGTCCGCGCCTTCCTCCAATCCAGTCACCTTGTCTTCCTGCCGCACGGCGAGAGCCGAGATCAGCAGCACCATCATCGAGGCGGTGGCAGGATCATGCTTCAGAGACCGGCAGACTTCGAGCCCGTCGATGTCGGGCAACTTGACGTCGATGAGGGCCAATTGCGGACGGACCTCGCGCGCGAGCCCCAGCGCCGCCGCTCCCGTGGCGGCTTCGATGACCCGAAAACCGGCCCCACGCAGGATACGGCTCTTGGCGTACCGACTCGCCTCGCTGTCGTCGACGTTGAGGATCGTCACCGCGCTGGCATCGGGCCGGTCTTTGCTGTGCGTCATCGCGTCACCTTTGAAATAAACGCAGCGCTTGGGGGGTGGACATGAGAGGGAGGCGAGATGGATAGCGCGCCAAAGGGAAGGAGCGGTAAACAGATCACTCGCCTCGTTACTCGCCACACTGGTTGAATTCTCATTCCTGATCGCCTACATTACCGCCTGGAGAAGATACTGCATGGATACGGAATCGCTGGCCCAGATCAGACAGATTGTCACTGCCGCGACGGAAGCCGTTGAGGTGCGGCTGCGAGAACAGATCGAAGGAGTCCAACGGCAGACAGGGGTTTTGATTGAAGATCTTGATCACAAACTCACGTTGATCGTAGAGAGCCAGCAATCTCTTCGCGAACACATCCAAGACATCCGGTCCGAAGTCCGGGGAGAGTCCGAAGAAACCCGCGCGTTGCTTCGTCTTTCCTATCAGCAACTTCATCAACGGGATCCCCTGCCCTTCGGGTCTTCTACCTCCCCTTCCCCTCCTTAAAATAAAGAAGGGCAGATATGAGCGACCTCCCTGCTCACGTTGTCCCGCTCAACGCCCTTGCTGCCGCAGCTGAGAGACCGGGGACAGCCAGACCGGCATCCTTAAGCATGCGTTGCCAGGCGGCAGCCGAGAGATCATGCTTTTTTAAAATGGCTCGTGCGTGGCCCAATCCCGCCTCGGTCTCTGCGGACAGCACCTGCGAGGTCACGACGATGACGGGAATGGCGTTCGTCCCGGCATCCGCCTGTAACCGCTCGATCGTCCGAAATCCGTCCAGGCCCGGCATGTTGAGGTCCAACAAGATCACCGCCGGGCGAAGATCCCGCGCCAGCTTCAGCCCCTCCTCGCCGGATACCGCTTCCACCGCCGACCAGCCAGCTTCGGCCATCGACTTTCGTAGGAGGTAGCGGTCCATTTCCTGATCATCGATGATCAACGCGACCGGCGGCTCGGCCCGGCCGTCACGCGCGGCTCCGGTCGTGCGCTTCAACCGCTCCAGCAGCCAGTCGCGCCGCACCGGTTTGATGCAGTAATCATCCGCGCCCAGCGCCAGTCCCTTCCGCGGATCTTCCACGGACGAGACGACGAACACCGGGATCCCTTTGGTCCCATCATGGCCCTTCAATTCCGCGAGCCATTGCCGGGCCGCTTCATCGGGCAGCAGGATATCCAGCACAATGGCGGCAATATCGTGTCGGGCCAACAGCTCGCGAGCCTGCCTGATGCTCCCCGCCGGTATCGTTTGATACGGCGTGTGGCGCAGATATTTCTCGTACAGCAAGCGGGTTTCCGGTTCGTCCTCGACGACAAGCACCGAAAGGCGGTCGGCCTCCGGCTGAACGGGCTCCGCCTCTTCCACTCGCGCATGCTTCCCTTCGTAGACGAGGGGAATGACCGCCGTGAAGGAGGAGCCCACGCCCAGGCGGCTGCTCACGCCGACAAACCCGCCCAGCAACTCCGCCAACTTGCGGCAGAGCGGCAATCCCAAGCCGGTTCCCTTCACGCGCCGTTGAATCGGATGATCGACCTGCGAAAACTCCTCAAAAATCCGCGCCTGATCCTCCTCGGCGATGCCGATGCCCGTATCGGCCACGGTGAAGGCGACCGCCTGATTGTCGGAGGTCAGCTCGGCCCTCACGCGCACTTCTCCCTGTTCCGTGAACTTGATGGCATTGGAAATGAAGTTGCGATCTCGAACGGAGCCGGCTTCACGTCGATTTTGCCCGCTCCAATCTTGGCGAGGTCCAAGAGATCGTTCACCAGCTCCAGCAGGTCTTCGCCGCTCTTCCGAATGTAGCGGACCTGCTTCTCCTGCTCGCAGGTCAGTTCTCCGTCGGCGCGGTCGAGCAGCAACTGGGACAGGGCCAGGACCGCGTTGAGCGGCGTGCGGAACTCATGGCTCATGTTCGAGAGAAACCGGGATTTCATCTCGTCGGCCCGCCGCAAATGGCCGGCCTTTTCATCCAACTCGGCATACAGCGCGACCACGCCGCGGTTCGTGTCCTCCAGCTCGCGGTTCAAGCGGACCAGTTCCTGTTGCCGCGCATGCAGCTCCTCCAACGCATGCAGCAATTCCTGATTCTGCTGCCGTACTTCCTCCATCGGATTTTGCGGATCCTGCTCGGCAAGTTGTTTCCGCAGGCGCTCGACGGTCTCGGCCGTCGGAAGCGGCGTCCCTTTGGGCAGGATCTTTTTCAGCCGGATCGCCGTGAAGGCCGGCTCCTGCCGCACGTCGCACTGATCCATCAAACGGCGGGCCGAATCCAGCGCCGGTTTCCATGCGGCCAAGCTCTCAGCGGTCAACTTGGCCGGTGGCTCAGCGGGTTTGGGCACGCGCGCGGGCAGATGTCCGATGCGGACGAGCAGCACTTGCGGCGATGTCTCGCCTTCGAGCAGAAACTCGACTTGGGCCGGATCCTGCCGGTGCACAACCATGCGGGCTACTTCGGATACCGCCGTCGAGATGCGGGTCTGGTCCTGCTCTTCGAACTCCAGCAGGCGGGCCACCTGCCTGGCCCGCTGACGGGCAGTCACCAGATCGTCTTCATAGGAGATTGCGACGGTCGCAATGGGCTGGGGCATACTCGCTCTCGTTGGTTTGTTTAGTTTGTCTGGTTTATTTGGTGGCCTTCTGCCGTCTTTCGCGCCTTTTCAGATCCTCACAACCAGACAAACCAGAGAGACAAGACAAACAGGTGTATCCTGCGTTATCAGTGCCGTTCTTTGACGACCACTACGGTCGCGTCGTCGCGTCCGCGGCTGAAATCACGGTACAGGACGCCCGCGATGAGACTGGGATCGCGCGACAGGAGGCCCGGATACTGTGACAGGTCCCATTGCGTGGAAATCCCGTCGGAATGCAGCGCGAAGACCGCGTTCCGCGACCACGCATGTGTGAACTCCGCGACCTTGCGATAGTCATGGCCGAGAATTCCGTTATGCGACACCAGATGGCGCCGCTGATCTCCATTCACGACCACGGCCGCGATGTTTCCGATGCCGGCGAACCGCACGACCTGGGCGTCCGCATCCATGACCGCCACTCCGAAGGCGGCGCCGTGCGTGGGTTTCGCGGCCTGGTGCGCCGCTTCGACCAACTCGACCGGGGTCTTCTTGCCCGGGGCGGTCCGCAGCGCCTCGATGATCGGCGCGGCAGCCTGGCCGCGACCAGCCCATGGCCCAACCCATCGGCCACGGCGCAGAGCCACCCGTCGGCAAACCACCGGACCACCCAATCGTCGCCGCACACCGTCTCGCCCTGTCTCGCCTGATGGACGACGCCGACCCAGTGAGCATGCGGCATCGGCGCTCGGTGGCGGGATGCAATTCTGGCGATGACCGCCGTCCCCTTGCCGGGCTGTGAATAGAGGTCGAACTCACCGGCGGCTCTGCGCACCGCGCCCAATCCTGTTCCCGGACTACCGCTCGTGGAATAACCGTCTCCGAGCGACCGCCCCACATCGCGAATGCCCGGTCCTTTGTCGAGCGACAGCACTTCCACTCCCTCGTCTCCGTCCGGGCCGAGCCGTCGCATCAGCAGTTCGCCGCCGGTCGCATGCTTGACCAGATTGGTGGCCAATTCCGTGGCGACCAGCGCCACGCTGCCGACCGCCGTCTCGTCCAACCCGGCCGCTTGCGCCAAGCCGGTTGCGGCTCTACGCGCCGCAGCGGGCTGACTCTGTTCGGTGACGGACACGCGAATTTGGGACATCATCACAAAAGTTCGATTTGGTGATCGGGCAATTTGGTAAAGTTTCTAATTTTGTGCTTCGCCGGATCACCACGTCATCCAATTGACCTCTTCACTTCACTCAATCACCACATCATCAAATCGTACTTCCTCCCCATCACTTCCATCTCACGATCGTGACCGTCGTGCCCTTGCCGGGTTTGGACTCGATGTCGAATTCGTTCACCAATCGTTTGGCTCCGCCCAAGCCCAATCCAAGTCCGCCTACTGTCGAAAAGCCATCCTTCATGGCGGCGTCGAGATCCTCGATGCCGCGCCCCTGATCGGCAAAGCTCACCTTGATCCCCCGCCGCGCGCCGTCGTTCAGCACGCGCAGGTGCATCTCGCCGCCGCCCCCATGCACGAGCGTATTCCGGGCCAACTCGCTCGCCGCCGTGACGAGCTTGGTCTGATCGACGAGGGAGAATCCTTCCGCCACCGCGCAGTCGCGCACCAACTGGCGCGCCTTGATGATGTCGTCGATGGACCGCAGAGCGACCGTTTCATCGCGCAGGACGGCCATTGGTCCCCATCTTTCTGCTCGACGAGGATCTGAGCAACGTCATGCCGGCATCGACGTTCAAGGCAGTCCTCACGCCGGGCAAGGCCATGCCCAGCTCGACCAGCGTGATGGCGACCGCCGGCCGCATCCCGACGACGACCGTCTCGGCGTCCAGCACGCGCGACATCGCGGCGATGTTGCCGATCATGCGGCCGATGAAGGAATCCACGACCTCGACGGACGAAATATCGAGCAGCACGCCGCGCGCCCGGTGGTCCACGATCTGTTGCGTCAATTCATCCTGCAAGGTCATCGCGACGCGGTCGTGCATGTCCACCTGGATCGTCACCAGGAGGTACGGCCCCATCTTCAGAATTGGAATGCGCTCCATCAACAACCTCTTGAACCAGTTGGTTTGTCGGGTTCGTTTGGTTTCTCTGGTTTGTTTGGTGCGTGCTCTTCCGATCAACCAGACAAACGTTCCCTCAACCAGACAAACCTCTCACCAACTCTTCCGAACCAAACAAACCGGACTCACGCCGTGACCGTTTTTGTCACCGTGGTGCCGGTTCGCTGCAACGCGATCTGGAAGGCATCCGCCAGCGTGGCTTTGGTGACGATGTCGTTGAGATTGACGCCGAGATGCACGATGGTCTGCGCGATCTGCGGGCGGATGCCGCTGATGATGCAGTCGGCTCCCATGAGGCGGGCCGCGGAGACCGTTTTCATGAGATGCTGCGCCACCAGCGTATCGACGGTCGGAACCCCGGTGATGTCGATCACCGCGATCCGGGCGCCCGTCTCCACGATGCGCTGCAGCAGGCTTTCCATGACGACCTGCGTACGGGCGCTGTCCAGCGTGCCGATCAGCGGCAACGCCAGGATGTCGTCCCACAATTGGACGACCGGGGTGGACAGCTCCATCAGTTCCTGCTGCTGGCGCAGGATGACGCCCTCGCGGGTTTGCTGGAACGATTCGGTGGTATAGAGCCCGAGCTGGTCCAGCACCGTGGTCACCGTCCAGGTGTCCTGCGCGAGCATTTTGGCGTCCTGCCCGCTCCGCTCCTGGATCAGCTCGAACAACGGCTGCTTGAGTGAAAAGACAAACCTCGCCGTGTCGGAGGGAGTGAACCCTTGGACGGCGCGGGAGCGCGACAACTCCCCGAGGAGATCCTTGACGAGTTTCCACGCTGGCGAGGCACTGTCGAAGCCGTCTTCCAGCGCCTCGACAAAGAGGTCCAAGAACCGCTTCGAGTCTTGCCGGAGTTCCTGTTCCTTGAGCAAATCGCGCCGGGAGGTCGGTGAGTTCAATTGGTAGGCGATCCACTCTTTGAGAATCTGATCTTGTCGATGGCGGATGTCGGCGACCAATGGCGTCTGCGGCATGAGTGCCCTCCCTCTTCGAATAAAAGTGACTTTAATGGTGTTTGTCCTTCCCGGTATTTCTTCTGTGCGGATCTAGGGTTGGCACGTGCTGGAGCAAGGTGCTGGATTCTAAAGGAAAGCCATGATCCTGCCCCCTAGCCCGGATAATTCATGACTCGTGACACAAAAAAGCCATCGAGGCTCCAGCTTGTGCTATAGAGCTATAGAAGCGGTGTCGAGACGTTTCTACGCACACGGAGGAGATCCCTCGATGGCGACAGCGTGTATACCCCAAGTCACGTTTGAATTCCATGACAAACTGAAACCGGTAGTGGCCCGGTTCGACCAAGCTCAGGCCAGCACCGATGGCGGCGCGGTGTTGCTCAAGGCGCTGGATGACCGCCTCCGCATGACCGACCACCTGGCCCGCTGCCTGGTCGACCGCCGGGACCCGGAGAAAATCCGACACTCGGTTCGCGACCTGCTGCGGCAACGGATCTTTGGCCTGGCCTGTGGGTATGAGGACGCGAACGATGCGGCTCGGCTGGCCAACGATCCGTTGCACAAACTGGTCGTGGGGCGCGATCCGGTGACCGGCGCGGCCTTGGCGTCGCAGCCGACGCTGTCGCGCTTTGAGAACGCGGTGGGACCGTGGACCGTGGCGCGGATGGGGCGCACCCTGGCGGCCACCGTCATCGCGCACCATCGGGAGCGGCTGAAGGGCCGGGCTCAGCGCATCACCATCGACCTGGACCCGACCGATGATCCGACGCATGGGCAGCAGGCGTTCACCTTTTTCAATGGCCACTACGCGACCTGGTGCTATCTGCCGTTGGTGGCCACGCTGACCTTCAACGACGAAGCCGAACAGTATCTGGTTGCCATCGTGCTGCGGCCCGGCAACAGGCCGGCGACGCGGGGCGCCCCCGGCCTGCTGCGCACGCTGGTGCGGCACCTGCGCCGCGCATTCCCCGGGGCGGTCCTCCGGGTCCGCGTCGATGGCGGCTTCGCCGGGAACGAGTGGCGCGACTGTTTGGAGACGCAAGGGGTCGAGTATGTCGTGGGGCTGGCCCGCAACGCGCGGCTGGTCCGGCGGGCCGGACGCTTGTTGGGCGACGCCGACGGGCGGTCCAAGTGCAGCGGCCGCACCGAGCACGTGTACGGGGAGACCGGCTACGCGGCCCGGAGTTGGTCGCGTCGCCGGCGGGTGATCATCAAGGCGGAGGTTGTCCGGCTGCCCGGGCGGGAGCCCAAATGCAATCCCCGCTTTGTGGTGACCAATCTCGGTGAGACGCCCGCCACGGTGTATGCGATCGACTGTCAGCGCGGTGACGTGGAAAATCGGCTCAAAGAGTTGCATGACGGCCTCGCCTTGGGCCGGACGAGTTGCACCCGGTTCTGGGCCAATCAATTCCGGGTGGTGCTGACCACCGCGGCGTATGGGCTGCTCCAGGAGTTGCGGCGGCGCGCGCAGGGGACTGTCTGCGCCACGTCGCAGGTCGCCACCCTGCGCGCGCGGCTGCTGAAGCTGGCCGTCTGGGTGGAACGGTCCGTGCGTCGCCTCGTCGTGCATCTGCCACAATTCGCGCCGTGGGGCGACACCTGGCGCCGCGTTGCGGTCGCGGTCGGCGCCACACCCGGCTAACGCGGGACACCGCCGGGTCGCAACGGGCGCGCTCCCCGATGAACCGCGGCGGGGTCTGGCCCAAAGAGCCGCCTGCCAGTATTGGCCCATGATGGTCGCGGTGCACCCGGCCTGCTCACCCGTCATAGCACTCCAATCGGACACCCGCCAGCACGGGCGGGGGGCTCATGCGCTCGGTCCGATCGCATGAAACCGATCAATGACCACCGTCATGAATAATCCCCGCTAGTCCCTTTGCCGGCTTGGCCGGGCCGACGGCTCCCCAGCTCGCGATGGCCGATGACACGGTGTCCCTGCGGCGGCTCACTCCGCCCGGCTTCCTCACGCAACACTTTGCCGAAACTGCGTCAACCGGATGCCGAGCCTAGACCGTCGGTGCGGAGAATCAGCGCAGTGCATTATTCACGCGCGGCCGGGCGCTCGCAGAAGTTTCGCCATGGGGTTCGCCATGCTCCTCATGCTGGCCTATAATTCCCCTTACGCGCAGGTGGTTCCTCCCCTCCCGCCGATCTTCGATCCCACCGGTCGGTCTGGTGAACCGCCGCCTCCCTTAAAAAAAGAAATTCAACCGCCGACAGCGCCACCAGGCACGGTACTGCCTCCCGTCCCTCAGCCTCCCGACAGCGATACCCGAAAGCAACTCGGCCAAGTGCGTGTGTTTGTCCATGACATCCATGTCACCGGCAATACGGTCTTCACCGATGCGGAGATCGCTGAAGTGACCACGCCCTTCAAAGGCAGGATGCTGACGACGGAGGATTTGGAGAAGGTCCGTCTGGCCTTGACCCTGCTCTACGTCAATCGCGGCTATATCACCTCCGGCGCCGTTATTCCCGATCAGGATGTCACGTTGGGCACGATTACCATTCAGATCGTTGAAGGCACGCTCGCCCGGATCGACGTCGAAGGAACCGACTGGTTTCGCGAAGGCTACTTGCGCGATCGAGTCGGACTGGGCGTGAAAACGCCGCTGGCGCTCGCCCCGCTGCAAGAGCGGCTGCAACTGTTGCAACAGGACACTCGCATCGAGCGCATCAACGCCGACCTTCGGCCCGGAGACCGCCGCGGCGAGAGCGTGCTGAATCTCCGCGTGAAGGAGGCCAGTCCGTGGAAAGCCTGGCTGGACTTCAACAACTATCAGACTCCGGTCGTCGGCGCGGAGCGTGGCCTGGCGACCGTCGCCCATCAAAATCTCACCGGCCACGGAGACCCGTTCACCTTCACCTATGGGTATTCCCGCGGGGTCAATCCGATCATCGACACCGCCTATACACTGCCGATCACCAAGTACGACACCACCCTCACCGGCTCATACCGGAGGAATGACTTTGTGGTGGTCGACCAAACGTTTCGTTTCCTCAATCTCCAATCCGAGTCAGAAATCATCGGCATTACCTTGCGGCAGCCGATTTACCGCACGCTGTCCGATGAATTCGCTCTCGCCATCACAGGCGAGCACCTCACGAACAAGGTGACGTCGGACTTCGACTTTCCCGGTCTGCCTTCCCTGTTTATTCCCGGCTCATCCACCACGGGAGTCAGTACGGTGAGCGCCTTGCGTTTCATTCAAGAATATGTGCACCGAACCGCGAATACCGTCGTGGCCGCACGCTCACGCTTTTCCGTCGGGCTTGACGTGCTGGGAGCCACGATCAATTCCGGCGACCTGCCGGATGGCCGGTTCTTTTCCTGGTTGGGACAGGTGCAAGGCCTCCGCCGTGTGGATGAATGGGGCGGCGTGCAGTTGCTCGGGCAGATGAGCCTTCAGGTGGCCAACGATCGGCTTTTCCCGCTCGAGCAGATTCCGGTCGGAGGACGATTCAGTGTTCGGGGCTACCGGGAAAACACGCTCATCCGCGACAATGCGTTTCTCGTCTCGGTGGAATCGCGCATTCCCCTTCTCGCCTATCCGACCGGAGAACCGCGGCTCCAGTTCGCTCAATTTGTGGACATGGGCCGGGCCTGGAACGCAAAAGGTCCGACGCCGGACCCTGACACGTTGGCAAGCGTGGGGTTAGGCGTGCGCTGGACCGTGCTTCCGCAAGATCGCGCTCGGTTTGAACTGTACTGGGGCGTGCCGCTGAACCATGTGCCTCATCCGCCGGGCAACTTGCAGGATCACGGCATCCACGTGCAGTTTGTCGTGCAGGTGCTCTGATGACCGCTCACGCCGTTCTTTCGAGATCACGGGACGCTCCGATCCCCCTCGGTCATGCCCACGGATGCCGACCACTCAAGACTTTGTGCCGGCTCGCCTTCTTCCTGTTCGCCCTGCTCTTCACGTCCACCGAGTTGCTGTCGGCTGCCCCTCAGAATAACGATCCCGGCTCGTTCATGACGCAGGGGGACCAGGCATTCCGCCGAGGAGACTTTGAGCAGGCGCTGTCCTTCTGGAAAGAAGCCGCACGACTCTATGCGGCTCAGGGCGACTTCCATCGTCAAGGCCACGCGCTGCTCTTGTCGGCGCAAGCCGCACAGACCATGGGCCAGACCAAGCAGGCGTTGCAATCGCTGGAGTTGGCCTTGAGCCTCGCTCAACAGCAACCGGATGTGAGTTGGCGCGCCACAGTCCTTGCGCAGCTTGGCCGCACCTACTTGGCAAGCCGGCAGTTGGACGCCGCCAACCAATATCTCAGCCAGGCGCTGGACATCGCTCGTTCCACGCAGGACAGTCGGATGCTGGCCACCATCCTCAACGACATCGGCATTTACTATGCCCTGCAATCCAACCATCGAGAGGCCCTGGCTTCTTTTTCAGAGAGTCTCACTGCGGCCGAGGCATCAAACCAACCGGTCTTGGCCGTGCGGACGAGGATCAATGCGGCTCGCTCGGCGCTGACACTCCGGGAGGCAGACAAAAGCCGAGACTGGCTGGACAGCGCGCTCGATCGGCTTCAAGCGCTGGACCCCTCACAGGAAAAAGCCGCCGCGCTCATCTCGATCGGCCTGGGGTATCAGCAGCTGCGCCCTTCGTTTCCTGCTTACAGTGATCCCCTGCTCCTCCGGGCCGCCGGAGCGATGCAGGAAGCGGCCGCTCTGGCGGAACGCCTCGGAGATGCGCGCACACTCTCGTACGCGCTTGGATATCTGGCACGGTTCTACGAAGGCGAGCGTCGGCTGGATGAAGCGTTGCCGCTGACACGACGGGCCGTCTTTGCTGCGCAATCGGTCGATGCCCCTGAGTCCCTCTATCGCTGGCAATGGCAACTCGGACGTCAGCTGGCCGCCATGGATGAATTGGACGACGCCATCACGTCGTACCGGCAGGCGGTCACCACTCTGCAGCCCATTCGCCAGGAAATCGCGGTGGCCCATTCCGAGAGCGCCTTGTCCGATCAGGAGGTGGTACGTCCGCTCTTCTTTGAACTGGCCGATCTGCTCCTGCAACGGGCGTCGCGCACCGCCGATCCGGCCGCCTCCGAACGCTATCTCCTCGCGGCCCGCGACGCAATCGAGGCCTACAAAGCCGCCGAACTCCGGGATTACTTCAAGGATGAATGCGTGGACGCGCTGCAAGCGCGCATGACCAAGTCCGACACGCTCTCGCCCAAGACGGCGGTCATCTACCCAATCCTGTTTCCCACCAGATTGGAACTGCTCGTTTCTCTGCCCTCAGGTCTGCGCCGGTTCGCCGTGCCGGTGACGGCCGAGCACGTCACGCGGGAAATCCGCGCATTTCGCCGCTACGTCGAAAAGCGGACGACCCGTGAATACCTGCCCCACGCGCAGCAGCTGTATGATTGGCTGGTGCGTCCGCTGGAACACGAGCTGCGGGCAGCCCGCATTACGACACTGGTGTTCGTGCCGGACAGCGCGCTCCGCACCATTCCCATGTCGGCACTGCACGACGGCAAGCAATTCCTCATCGCGGCCTATGCCGTCGCCATGACACCGGGCATCACCTTGACCGATCCGCATCCCTTGAACCGCGAGCAGATTCGCTTTTTGGCCAGCGGCATCACCAAAGGCGTACAGGGGTTTCCTCCTCTCCCCTACGTGGCGGAGGAAATGGATTCGATTCGCACACTTTATGCCGGTCACCAGCTGTTGAATCAGGAATTCGTCGCGCCGCAGATGGAACGGGAGCTGCGTGACGGGCAATACGGCATCGTGCACATTGCGACACACGGCAAGTTTTCGACCGACGTGAACGAGTCGTTTCTCCTGACCTTCGACGGCAAGCTGACCATGAATCAATTGGACCGCCTCATCGGCCTGTACCGTTTCCGGGAACACCCGATCGAGCTGTTGACGTTGAGCGCCTGTCAAACCGGCGTCGGCGACGACCGAGCGGCCCTTGGGCTGGCGGGCGTCGCCATCAAGGCCGGCGCGCGGAGCGCGCTCGCAACCTTGTGGTTCATCAATGACGAAGCCTCCGCCGCGCTCATCGCCGAATTTTACCGGCAGCTCCGCATCCCCTCGATGTCCAAAGCCGACGCGTTACAGCAGGCCCAGCTCAAGCTGCTGGGCGACCGGGTGTACGAACATCCCGCGTACTGGTCGCCGTTTTTGCTGTTGAATAACTGGCTGTAACGACGGGACCGGTCGTGTTAGAGTACGCCCGCCTCACATAGGGAGATGGCAGTGAAACCAACGTATTCGGCGCTCGTGATTCTCGCCGGCCTGAGTTTGGCCGTCACGGACGGGGCTCAGTCCATGGCGGGCTCGGAGCCTTCGTCTATCTCGGCTGCGGAGCTTGATTTGTCCCGCCCCGTCTATACGCCGCCGAAAAAGCTCTCGCCCCGCGCGCGCATCGGCGGGCGCCTGCGCGGCACCGAAGGACCCGACCCGGAACTGCAGGCCATCGTGCCCGATCACGTCGGGTTTACCGTGCAACAGAACCCCACGCTCAACTGGTTCCTTTCGAAGCCGACTTCGCACAAGATCACGTTCACGCTCACCAGCACCGAGTCGATCAAGCCGGTGTATGAAGCGCCGCTGCCCGGCCCCGCCGCAGAAGGCTTCCATTCGATCGATCTCAAAGCGCTGGGCCTCTCGCTCGAACCGGACGTGCAATACCGTTGGCACGTCTCCGTGGAGCGGAATCCGGAATCCCATTCTCAAGATATCGTCGCCGGCGGCGTGATTGAACGCTGTGAGTTCACCGCCTGCGTCGCGGAAGTGCAGCCCAATCTTTCATGTAACCAGCAGAGCGTCATCGACAACATGCGCGGCGGATTCTGGTACGACGCCATGGGCTGCCTCTGTCACTTGATCGATGCCAATCCGACCGAGGGTCCCCTGCGCAGGCTGCGCGCGCATCTGCTCAAGCAAGTCGGCCTGCACGGCGTGGCCGAGTGGGATCTGCGTTCCATCGAGGCGGCCGCCCAGTAGAGGCTGGTCTGTCTGGTCTCTTCGGTCTGTCCCGCCCATCCCATCCTGCACCCGATAGACATCCGCTTACCCCTCTCCCATCTGATTCAGTAA
>CAYNLM010000078.1:0-18618 GCA_964398045.1 uncultured Nitrospira sp.
CAACATGCGTGAAATGGAAGAGATGTCGGATCGCATTATCTTCCTGCAGCGCGGCAAGATTGTGGCCGAAGGAACCGCCCAGGAGATTGTTGCGCGGTTCGGGAAGGAAGACTTGGAAGAGGTGTTCCTGAAGCTTGCGCGCGACTTGCGGAACTGATGCCGAACGATGAAACAAGAACTGATTGATTTCGGTACAGGGTTTCTTGTGGGAGGGCTCGGGCTCAGCGCTGCCTGGGGCTTCTTTTGGCTGGGGGTCGCTCTGGTGGGCCTCGGCCGACATACCTGTGGGTGGCGGGTCGTGTTCAACAGCCTGGCCGTCGGCCTCCTGCCGCTCGTCCTCATGATCGGCTTGATGTGGTGGCAAGGTGGAGCGCGTGAGGTTGTCTCCTCATTCGGAATCGGATTGCTCGGTATGCCGATCGTGTTGCTGGGTTTTGGGTTACGCCAGGCGCCGGACGGTCAGCGTGCCGGCTCGCACCTGCTCGAGGGAGTACGCCATCTCATGGATGAGCTGTTGGGGAAGCACCAGGGTTGCGGCGGCTGTAGCCATGAGCACGATCATGAGGGCTGCGGATGAAACTGCATCGCATTACCGCCCTCATTGCCCGCCACCTGTATCTCTACAGGAGAAGTTTGCCTCGCATCATGGAGATTTTTTATTGGCCGTTCCTGGATCTGGTGATTTGGGGCTTCATCACGCTGTATCTGGCCCGCTATCAGAGTCAGATTCCCGGCTTCGTCACGTTTTTCCTGGGCGCGCTCATTCTGTGGGACATGCTGTTCCGGTCGCAGCAGGGTATTACGGTCTCATTTTTGGAAGAACTGTGGGCCCGCAATTTGATGAATCTTTTCGCAAGCCCGCTCAAGCCGGGTGAGTTCCTGGCCGCCACGATGGCAATGAGCATCATGAAAGTAACCGTTGTGTCGATCGTGATGGGCGTCTGCGCGCTGGTGTTTTATTCGTACAATGTGTTCACAATCGGGGTCTGGCTCATTCCATTCGTCTTGAATCTGGTGATTACGGGTTGGGTGATCGGGGTGTTCACCACCTCGCTCATCATGCGGTTTGGACAAGAAGCAGAGGTGTTGGCCTGGAGCATGGTCTTTCTCTTCCAGCCGATCTCCTGTGTCTTTTATCCCATGGACGTCTTGCCCGCTTGGCTGAAGCCGATCGCGATGGCGAATCCCGCTGCTCATATCTTCGAAGGCATGCGGTCGGTGCTGATCTCGGGTTCTCCCCCGTTGACCAATCTGGCATGGGCCGCCATGCTGAATGCGTTATTGCTGGTCGTCGTCATTGCATGGTTTTATCGGACGTTTGCCTACTGTAAGGAGCAAGGGTTGCTGGTTCGCGTCGGTGAGTAAGGTTGTAATCGGCCAGTTCCTATGCTAGGGTACAGGTACTTTATCGCCCGGGCCTCGCGGTGAAGAAGTTCAACAGAGAAGGCCCACAACGTCGATGTTGCCTTGTCCGGGAATTTCGTCGGAAGTCAGACCTAAGTCGCTGCATCGATCGCGTCTTCGGCCCGCTCCTTCCCCCGTTCCTCGAGTTCAAGACAATGTCATCATTTAAAGGAGGAACCCCGATGGGTTCGAAGATCTATGTCGGTGGGTTGCCGTATTCGGCGACCGAGCAGCAGTTGAGTGATTTGTTTGCGCAACACGGCGGGGTCGCTTCAGCGCGGATCATCACGGATAAGTTCACTGGGCAGTCCCGGGGCTTTGGCTTCGTGGAAATGTCCTCGGACTCGGAAGCACAAGCGGCCATCACGGCCCTCAATGGGGCTGAAATGGGCGGCCGCACTTTGACAGTCAATGAAGCACGTCCTCAAGAACCGCGCACCGGTGGCGGCGGCGGGGGACGCGGTGGATTCGGCGGCGGCGGTGGCCGCAGCGGCGGCGGTGGCAAGCGCGATCGCTGGTAATCCAGGAGATTGACTCGTGTATTGAGGGGCTGTCGTCGAAAGACGACGGCCCCTCTGCTTTTGGCGGGCCAGTCTTGTGAATCCCACAACGAGAGTGGTAAGAGAGCGTGATGGACGGCCGGTCCTCTTTTTCAGGAGGCACATGTGAGTAGCCAATTGGGCTTGACGCCTTCAACCATCCCGATGACGGACCTGCAGTCCTTTTCCTTCCGCAGCAGTCCGGTGCTCGTGGTGGAAAATTTTTGGTCGGCCGAGGAGCGACGGTTCTTTCGGGACGCCATGAATCAGGCCAATTGGAGAAGCTTGTCCCAGTTGCAGAATGTGCGCGAGGATTTTCCTAACTCAGGCGATTGGGCGAAGGCGGAGATCAGTCCTCCGCAGGGGCAGCGGTTTCTCTCCAAGCTCCAGCTTCCTTGTATTCAAGAGTACATGGAGTCGTTTCCGAACATCATCGGTCGCCATATGGGGTTCAGTTATTACTCCTATTCGGCCGGCGACTGCCTCCTCACGCACGACGACACGGACCAGGGCCATCCCATGGGCGGACGGCAAGCGCCGTTGCGCCGGATTGCGGTCGTCACCTATTTCCATGAGGAGTGGCGGTCCGATTGGGGAGGCGAGTTGATTATCTATGCGAAGCGGTCGAATCATACGGCCGAAAAGCCGGACCTCGTGCCCACCCACTGCATTGAGCCTCGTCCGGGATCATTGGTCATGTTCACGGTGCCTCGCTTCCATCGCGTGTGTCGGGTGGATCAGACAGCGGGCCGGCATCGGCGCTTATCGATCGCCGGATGGTTCATGACCGAACATGCCTAGCGTTTGCGGGTTTCGGCCTGCGTCGGAGCGTCAGCCGAACCAGTCGACATCGTGTGCGGCTTTTCCCTTGCTGGATGGATTCAGGACGGGGGCGGGATCGGCAAGTACCTGGCGGACGAACGCCACGAGCTCGGCATTGACGAACGGTTTCTTCATGAACGGCAAGGCGCCCCGTTTAATGCCGTGGCTGGCGAGTTCCTGATCGGGATTCCCGGACATCAAAGCCACGCGGAGTCCCTGTCGAATTGTCGCGGCGCGCACGGCCAGCTCATGGCCGTGCACATGGGGGAATTGATTGGACGCAGACGCCAATTGAAAATCGGGGGGCGGTAACACCAAGTCTGTGAGAAGCAGATCAATGGGCCCTTCGCGCTGAGCGCAGATCTTGAGGGCCTCCGAACTTCCGTCCGCCTTGAGGACAGTAAACCCTGCCGGCTCGAGAATCGCGGCACAGAGGCTCACAATAGCCGGTTCGTCATCGACGACCAGGATCGTGGGCGATGTAGCGCTAGGTTGCATACTCTAACCGCTTACGCGTTTGCCTTAGTACGATGATAGTCCGGTGCGGAGATGGTGGCGAGGGAAACCTTGTTTCCCGCATCCTGATTGAGCCTTAGGAATGATCGGAAGGGATGGGGTCGGCCCGGCGGGGGATTACTCGCGGGAAGAGCGGGTCTTCAGCGCCCCCAGACGCGTTTTATCCAGGTTCACATGCAGCGACTTGTCCTGCGTGACCGTCACACTGCCGGGCGCCTGTCCTTTGGCTTTCTTGACCCATTTGCGCCGAGTATAGATCACGTCGCCCTTTCCGCTTTTTTTGAGATCGCTATACAGCAAGGCCAACATGGCCGCGTCTCGCAACGTTTCGGCCGGTGGGTCACTGCCCTTCTCTAGTCGGACGACGACGTGAGACCCAGGTGTGCCGCGGGCATGCAGCCACAGATCGTCACTTTTGGCCAGGCCGAAAGTGAGCGCATCGTTCTCTCGGGCGTTCCGTCCAACAAAGATCGGTAATCCGTCCGTCGAGATAAACCGCCTGAACGGACCCCGCGGTTGACCGCGGGAATCTGTGCGTTTTCCCCTGGCGCTTCCCAGGGCGGCTCGGAGAGGGGAAGGGGCCGTCGCCGGCGGTATCCAACTGCCTTGCTCAATCGCGGCCAGTTCCCGGCGCACTGTCTCTAATTGACGTTCCGCCTGCTCGATTCGTGGTTTCAATTCACGATCTGCCGCCACATATTTTCGATGCTTGCGAAAGTAGTCGTCCATATTGCCTTGGGCCGACTTGGTGCCGTCGAGCGGGATCGTGACCTCCGGCATGGCCTCATCGTAATAGTCCACCAGCGTGATCCGGTCCATGCCCTTCTTGATAGAACCCAAGTTGGCTTTGATCAACTCCCCATAGCGGGCATAGTCGCGGTATTTGGTGGCGTTGTTGAGATCCTCACGCCACGCGTCGATCCGCCGTTGTTCTTTTTTGATGACTTTCTTGAGAGCCCTGAGGCGCGCCTCTTGTGCCGCAGCGGCGGCGAGCATGGTTTCCTTGTCGTGATAATGAGCTTCGATTGCGGCGGAAATGGGGAACCGTCCGGCGGAGACACCGGCAAATCGAGTTGCGTTACGCCTCTGTGAGTGTCTGTCTCGTTGCGGCGGCGGTGCGTACGGCTGCCCGACCAGATCTCGTTGTTGGTTGAGGTCTCGGAGCACCAACGCTTCTGGATCGAGCATCAGTATGTCGGCTGTTTTGCCGGTCAGCTCGCAGACGATTTTTCTGAAGCCTTCTTTGGTGGTCAGATGAAGTTCGACGATCCGGTCGTTCGGCAATTGTTGAACGTCGTCAATCCTGGCGCCTTGAACATGGGCCCTGAGAAACTGGCAAAAAGCCGGCGGCATAGGCGGATTGAGCAGCGGTCGGCTCAACAGATGCAGACGAGTCGTGTCAGGCTGACAGGAGATCAGGAGCCGGCGAGTCTGTCCCGGCTGGCGGATTTCTACTACCAACGATCGGGAGGTCGGTTGATGGATTTTCTGAATCCAACCCCCGCGGACGGCTGGGGCGATTTCTTCTAGGACCTGCTCCAGTTCGGTGATCGTCAATGCCATTGGTCGTCTGTTGTCGCAGAATCAGGATGGAGGATTTGGCCTACTCCGTTCCAGTCCCATAGGGTCAGGCCGGTCACATTTTTTGTCATGGGGGTCGTACGGACGCCCATCACTCTACGATTCGCTGAGGAAACCCGCAAGGGCACATGAGGCCGCGTTCTGGCATCCTCATTGCTCCTTCCAACGGTAAGTTAACGGCACAGTTTAGCGGGTTCTCAACTGTTGACCAGGAGGACTCCCATGACGTGCACAAGATGCCAAGGGCTCATGGTGGCCGACGACCTCATCGATCTCCAAGAGAGTTATCTGCCGATGTGGATGCGCGGGTGGCGCTGCGTCGCCTGCGGCAATATCGTCGATCCGTTGATCAATCGCCATCGAATGGTTCAGCGATCCGGCGCGCCGGGCTTACTGAAACCAGATCTGCGCATGCCGATGTTGGCACGGGCAGCGAAGATTGCGTAGCGGCGTCGAACTCGGTACGAACATGGTGTGTATCCGCGCACGCGCAGAGTGCTTTTCCGTTCACTGCTCCAGTTCTCTCCTTGCAGCCTCCTTTCCGCTACGTTAGAGTTCGTTACAAAGACCGCGCCTTCATCAACCTTCCATCATGCCGCTACTAGAACTGCAGTCATTGGTTCAATTGACGGACGAGTTTCGTCTTTCGATGCGGCGGTTGTTGCAGGATCTCTGTGGCGAACTGCAGACAGATTACTCGGATCTCGCCGCTGAACTGGAGTTGAGAGTCGGGCTGTTCCAGATGCTTGGCCAGGGGCTGAAACTTGAAGCCTATTCCAATTGGAAGGTCGTCGGGTGGATCGAGGCGCTGAATGACCTCGTCTATTTTTTGGACATTCTCCAGCAGTGGCGGGTTGAACCGGATCGCGGCGGGTTCGCCGAGCAATTGTTCGCCGAATGCCAGGAGAAGTTCTTCGAACACAGTTATCTCGACGATCTCTTCCCTTTGGGGCGCCCGCGTAGCAGCGGTTTGGAAAAGCGATTGACCGGTCTCTGTGCGCGGCTGGCCCAGGAACTCACGCAGGAATCGTTGTTCTTCGATCCGGCTCTTCCAGTGAAGTGGTGTCGGCAGCATAAAGTGGCGCGATGGGACGTGCAGGGAACCCTCCGCGCGAATTTCGAGCGAGCCGAAGAACCAGCCACCATTGGCGTGGGCATATTCGGTGAGTGGTGTCAGGCTCCGAAGGACGTGCAGCGCGCGTTAACACGATCGTCAGGGCGGGCGATCTTTCGAATTGAGCCGAGCGGGATCTCGATTAAGATCGGCCGCATCGTCTCTCCTCTATGGACCGGTTGGGGAGCGCAGGGCCAGTGGCATTGGGACAGGCAAGCGCCGATGACGGCGATCGAAACCTTTCGCGGACCAGTCACAGTCGGTCCGACCCTTGTCTATGGAAAAGATCGGGAGCCGCGGACGGTCACGCGAACCGATCAGGGTCGCATCGCGCGGATCGGCCGAGCCTGGAAAACGATTCAGCAAGCCTGGCCTGAGGGCCAGGAGGTGCTCGCATTATTGACTTCACGGATCGTTCCATTGAAAGCGAAAGGCGTCGTGAGCTTCAGCTATCGGCACAGGCCGGGGTTGTCGTTCATCAATTGCTTTGATCGGGACAATCTCGATCTGATCGATGATCTCATCCATGAAAACAGCCATCACCATCTGAATCTCTTGCTGCGCAAGCATGTCATGTATCACGGCGACCACAACCAGCAGATTTTCTATTCCCCCTGGCGACGCAGCCTCCGGCCGATACGCGGCATCCTGCATGCGACGTTCACGTTTACGATGGGCGCCATGTTGTTCGAGCGCCTGTCGTCTTGGGCTTCGGGGCGGGGTGGGTCTGCGCGATGGAAGAAGGCCGGATTAACCGAGCGCGATCTTCAACGCGCCCGCTTTCGCTGCTTCGAAGAAGTGGAGTCAGTCCGCTACTCACTCCAAGACTTGCAGTATGCCGATCATCATCTCGGCTGGCTGACGGGCTCGGGCCGGCGGTTGGTCGGAGAACTCGCTGAGGCTATCGGCAACGTGGAACGCAGCATCGAACCATTCAAGCGCGAAGTCCTCCGCTCCACATTCGGCCCGGCCCTCCGTCGCCATATCAAAGAACTCCACCAGGCCCGCCAAACCTATGGGCCGGTGCGGTTGAGTGAAGCCTAGTCACGTTTGAGCTTCTATCTGGTTCCCGCTATTATCCTAATCAAGTCATGAAAACCAAGAGACCAAGGACGGAGAAAGCAAAGGTGGGAGTCGGTACCGCTTGGATGAAAGCGGTTCTCAAAGACCTGCGCAAGCAGTATGGGCCGATGCTGAAACGATTGGCGAACTGAGAAGTCATGATCACTTTGCCATGAGAAGCAATGTATCTAAACATAAACCTAGGAAGTCCGCGGGGATCTCTCCGACCGAGATGAAACACAGGGTTGCCCAATCATTTGCCAAACAAGTTGCCGGCTTCATTAGGCGTTATCGACCTGCTTTGGAATCCCGTGTCAAGCTGTGAAGAATCTTGTCGAGGGGGGTTGCGAAGGGAACACCGTTCGACGTGCAACCGGCACGGTATCTTCGTATAATGCGTGATGTTCCTAGAACTATGAACTTCGTGGAGGTGACTGATGGGAGAAAAAGCGGCCGTCCTCAAACTGCTCGAACAGTTGCCGGAAGAAGCAACACTCGAAGACATCCAATACCACTTGTATGTGCTTCAAAAAATCAGGGCTGGTCAGGACGCGATCGATGCCGGACATGTCATTCCGCACGAGGACGTGATGCGTGAGCTGGCCGGATGGCTCGCGTAGTCTGGTCCTCCGTTGCGGGTGACGGCACCGTTATAGACTGAGGATGGTTCTGACCCGTCGTTCTACTTCTTCGATCGTACTCTCCGGCAGGCTCCCGATTTCTTTGCAGAACGATTCATTGGCCACTGCGATGAGCTGTCCCAACAGCAAGTCGCTGTCATGGTCAAGGGCGCCTTCTCCTTTGCGCAGTCGGAATCGTAGGATGCCAGGGTCTTCCACGAGTTTGCTGGTCGTCGGGATCACGATCGTCGAAGGATAGCCGGCCTCATTGACCAAATCAGACTGCACCACTAGGGCAGGACGAAGCTTTCCAGGTTTGGTCCGCACTCGTGGGTTGAAGTCCACCACGTAGAGATGCCCGCGCTTGATCTGCACCTACTCCTCCGAGACCCATCTGCCCACGGCTGCCCGGGAAAGTTCCTGGTGTTCTCGTTTGTCGGCCGCCGCGCATCGCCGGACAGATTCATGGACCTCCTGCCGTAGCCGCTCCTCCGCGGTCTTGTGTTCGAGGGTCTTCAGTGCCGCTCGAAGCACCCCAGCCTTTGTCGGGATACGAAGCTCCTTCCGTAGCCGTTCAATCTGTTGCTCTTCTTTCTTGGATACCGCTATGGCGCCCATCATCGATCTCCTTATGTCGTTGCTAATAAGTTGTATAATCGACTGGAGTATTTCTGTCAACCGTCTGCTGGTGTGTCATTGCCGAGCTACTGTTTGGGAAGAGCGAGATGGTTCTTCACCGGTCTAAGAAGATGTCTTGCAAGAGTTGTCCTGCGGCAAAGTCGAGGACAATCAGTGAAGCTCCAGCACTTCAGCAAAGGTGAGATAGCGGGTCACGAAAGACGACGATAGAGTTCGGCGTTCTTCTCCAGCACCCGCTTGGCAGCGGCACGGAACGCGTCATCTGGCTGGCCGATGAAGTCGTTGATACCGAGACGCACCATCTGCTCGACCGTCAAACCCTCGCGTTTACCCAACGCCTCCAGCCTCCGCATGTCTTCGTCTAAAGGAAAGTTGTGATCATTGCCATCGTGTGTGACTCCTTGCCCTAGTGTAATTCTGAGTATATTGAAAACAGGAGGGAGAGCAAACCAAGAAGCTCCACCGCGCCCTCATGGCCTACAGGTCAGTACGGTTGAGTAAGCATGCAACAGATTGAAACCGGTTTGCGACACCTTCCTCTATACCAGAAGTACCCGCTCTTGCCTATGCGCTTGGGCTGAGAGGATGAGCTACGGCAACCAATCTGATGCTAAGCAAGACTGCTGAACCCGTCGCAGTTACCCTGTGAATCAAATTGGATAGCGATGCACCAGATATCTGGTACGACCAAATTGAATGATCCGGGGAGCCCGCCGGTCTCCATGACGGCTCTCACTTCGAGATCTCCTACTGTTCGAGGTGACGGTGGCTTCACTTTGCTGACTTCCAGACCGCTGTGGCGGTAAGATCCGTCAGGCAGTGGCATCGAATCATAGCAGTGCTCAACTTTAATCACCGTTCCATCTGGCTGCGACCATTCGCCTTCGTCAATCACCGCGAAGTCTCCACGCACATCCTTTCCCTGCCGGACTGTAGGAACTTCGAGACGGATAAGTTCAGCTGTGATTACAAACTGTCCTTTTTCGATCACACCTCGGAGTGCGACAAGGTGACCGCCAACTTCACTATGCCGCTCAAATGGCCTCACCTTTCCCGCCATCGGGTTACCCTCTCACTAGCACTTGCTTGGTGGGACTTTCCACTCCATGTCCGGCCCAACAAAGAGTGCTCGGTCTTGCCGCCTATAAGCTTGGACATCACCGAGAGGGATCACTGCTTTGACCACTTCGCCGTTTTCGTGAATATAGGAAACGCTCAACTTTCCCTTCAGCAACAATTCCCCCAATTTCTGTTCAGAGACCGACAGCATCTGTGCAGTCTCTTGTAGCGACAAACCGTCAAGCCACGGTTCTTGATTGCTTGCCGCTTCCCACGCGGCTATGCTGTCATATTTCCTCATCATGGGCAGACTCCTTTCGTAGAGAATTACCGCGTATCTGTCGCCAAAGCGATCCCTAACAACATACCGAAAAAGAAACTGCATAGCGCCCCACTCTGAACGTTACTCTCTCTGGATGGACGGAGGACATTGTGTGGTGGAAGTGCTACCAATCCTTGCGGGCGAGGCATGCTCTGACGAGTTAGCGGCTCCACATGAACCTTACGGCCTTCAACGATGATCTGGCTTCCCAGTTCCAGAATGTCGGGGCTCACATGCCGGCGAATGTGGTCCTGTCCGAGGTTGAAGCGGTAACCCAGATGCGGGTTTGATAGCTCCACTTCTCGGGGCTTGTCTCTGACTGCTTCAATCCTCCAGGCGTTGTAGCGCTCCGGCAGGACATGAGGGTAATCAGACCACGTGAGACTCGCTGGGCACGGGCGCAGTCTTACCACGGTTCCGAGGCTCTTGCATCGAAGTTGCTTCCGATTCATAGTTGTTCCCTCCTAATTCATTCAGCGGCCAGCCGTTTGCCCGGACACAGTCGGAAAACAGCTTCGGCATGGGGTGCGATGCTGAGCTTGTGCCTGTGCGATCAGCAGAGTTTCCCAGTTATCTTCAACGTGACCAGCCTTCTTGACCTGCGGGCACTCGGGGCAATGGAACGGGCGAATCCCCCAGGGTTGGGAAAGATTGTGTACAGCAACCCTCACAGGCTGAATCGCGTGGTCGTGGCCTCTCTTGCACCGCATACTTCACCTGCTTGAACCATCTTGGGCATAATACCGCATGCATCACACTTTAGAAACTAACACTGTTAAGAGTATGGTCGGTACAGCCGGGCAAGGGTCTGAGCAAAGATTGATATGCAAGTGATCGAGGCGATTAGGGCGTGTTCTCAGGCTGCTCAAAAAGGCCAGTCAACGAGGCGGCAGGGAATGTGGTGTTGATTCTTACGCCTCACTCGTCACGCATCGCTCATCACCCGTCACGGTCTTTACGGCTCGACCGTCACATCCACATACGCCGGCACGGGGGGGGGGTACACAGCCTGGGCGACCGGCACGCGTTGGGTCCTGGTTGGCTTGGCCTTCCCCGACGCGATCGCACGGACGCGTTTGAGGGTGTCCGTCGTGTAATAGCGGCTTCCGCATTGATCGCAGACGCCGATCGTGACCTCTTCGAGAATCACGAAGCCGGTTTTGTGTTTGAATGCTTCGCGGTCAACCCGTTTGCCCTGCACGGTGCCGCTGCAAAACTCACAGCCGTAGCCGAAGAGTTTCTTCATGAGCGATGCCTCCACGATCTTATACGATAAAAGGAGAAAACGTATCAGTCTTTTCTGCGGGGCAGCACTTACTCCTGAGGCGGCAAGCGGCGGGGTCTGGGTTTCTCGCTCAAGCGTTCGTAAACTTCCAACTTCGTCTCCATCTTGACCAATCGATGGTCGAGGTCTCTGACCATGCGGGTGAGTTCGCGGATGTCGTCTGTGAGCGTCGCCACGCGCTCTTCGAGCGTGATAATTTTGCGCAGTGCGGCTAACGCTTCACCAGCCCAACTCATCGTTTTCTCGCAGCGAGACTTCTGCGAAGCGTGCTGACTGCTGCGTGCGCCTCATCGAGTTTGCCGATCATGCGAGTCAACGCCTTGTTGGCCTGTTCGGCTAAGAGACCTAGCTGCAGTTCACCCTCGTCGTCCCGTTCGAGATGGCGATCCAAAGCCGTCCGAATCTCCTCTGAAACTGTGGCGTGGCGTTGTTTTGCCCGACGAGACAGGGCCTTTTTTTGCGAAGGGGTGAGGTAGATCGATGTCATGACCTTGGCTGCCATGTCCATGCCCTCCTTGTTTCAGGCTCAACGTATATCATACATATGTTACCCGTTCAACGGAGCCGAACCTTTAATGAGCGACTCCGAAAGAAATGAGGGGCCGGCAACTGTCTTGCCATCGCACATGCTTCCGATCCGGATTCGCCGGCAAGGGGTCTTCAGGTCGCGGCGGATGTCTTGACTCGGCTAATGGCCTTGGCGCGCATGATTCATGACCGCTTCTGCTGTGATCGCACTGCAAGTGCGTGAAGCGTCGTTCCTGAAGCGTGAAGCGCAGACCGGAGTGAGTGTATCTGAGTCTTGGTCTGCGAGATCGAGAGACGCTTCACGAGGAATGCTGTGCCGAGTGAATTTGCCACGAACTGCGATGAATCATGCGGACTAGCTCTTCACTCGTCACGCATCACTCATCACGACTCTTCACGGCTCCACTGTTACGTCCACATAGGCGGGCACGGAGTCCGCGCCCTTCTTATCCGTTACCCGCAGCTTGAAGAGGTAGGTCCGTGGTTCCGAGACATGCGGCGCTTGGAAGGAGGCTTCCGGGCCGTTCACATCTAAGAGCGGAACTTTGCTGCCGCGGACTTGGCTCCAGCTGTAGTAGAGCGCCTCGCCCTCGGGATCGCGGCTTTTTAGTCCGCTGAGTTTCACCTTCGATCCGGCCTTCACCGTGCGGTTCGCTCCCGCGTCGGCGATCGGCGGCTCGTTCGGTTCTTCGTTCACGTTCACATCGACATCGAGCGAAGCTTGCTTGCCACGATTCGACACAACGAGCGTCGCCTTCCCGTTCCCGATAATTTGCAACAGGCCGTCCTTCAGGACTTTGATGACCTTCTCATTCGATGATTGATAGGTTGTGCCGCTAGCCGGGGTGCTGATCCGGCGGGTCACTCCGTCGGCAAACTCACCGACAACGGGCAGCTCGAAGACTTTGCCGAGCGAGTCCACATGGCCGAACGCGGAGGATTGTCCTGCCCGTCCGAGCTGCAAGGGCTTGTCGGTTTCGAAGTCGATGGTGGTGAGGGCCGCGCGGGGTTCGACCTGCACGAGGATTTCATCGAAGACGGATCTGGTGCCCAACCGGCCACGGGAAATCTCGGCGACAGCGAGCAACCGCATCGGGCCAATGCCGTCTTTGGGGATGCGCAGGGGGCCGCCGAAGGCCGGGTCTTGCTCGGCCAGGCCAATCAAGGCGACCGGGGCGACGATCGAACCGGTTGCGGTGGCATCTTCCTGCTCGACGAGCGTCTCGTCTTGTTCCGCATACCAATAATAGCGGACCGAGACGATCCCGGAATCTTTTCCCAGGTCCACATGCGCGGTGACCGTGTTGCCCGCCGTCAATGTTGCGCCTTCCGCCGGTTCGACAATCTTGAAGGCGAAGGCGGGCTCGATGCTGAGCGGTATGGCGGCGAGGCTAAGGGCGGCCGCCAGTCCCCGCGCATGACGCATGACGTTTGACGTTTGACGTTTCACAATCACCTCGTCAGGTGGAAGGGCACATCAGTGAGGACGACTCGATCCTTGAAGAGCAAGGCTGCTTTGAGCAGCAGCGCCCGCTGATTGTGGAGAATGTTTTGCCACCAGCGCGCCGGCAAGATTTCCGGCACGACGACGGTGATCCAGCAGTTGGGATCTTTCTCCAAATGCTCTTCAATGTAGTCGAGCAGCGCGCGGAGTATGGACCGATACGGCGACGGCAGCACGATCAACGGCACGCCGCAGCCCCATTGGGCCCATTTGATCTCCACGAGCGCGGTTTCTTCTTTGTCGACGTCGATCAGCACGGCTTTGACCTCTCCGCCGTGGCTTCGCGCGTAATCCACCGCGCGGACGACTGCCCGATTCACCCCGCCGATCGGGATGATGACGACGTTGCGACGCGGGCGCGGCGGACGGGCGTCGCGCGCCAGGGCCACCTGCTCGGCCACCGCCGTATAGTGCGCGCGGATCGCTCGGAACATCATGATGAGCAGCGGGATGAGCACGATGACGATCCAGGCGCCATGAATGAATTTCGTGCTCGCAATGATGATCGTCGCTGCGGCGGTCGTGACGGCGCCGATACCGTTTACGAGAAGTTTTTTCCGCCAGTGCGGTCCTTTTTTATGGAGCCATCGCTTGACCATGCCGGCCTGCGAGAGCGTGAATGACAGAAACACGCCGACGGCATAGAGGGGAATCAGGGCATGGGTGTCGCCTTGAAACAGGACGATCAGGAGACAGGAAAAAACTCCCAAGATGATGACGCCGTTCGAGAAGACCAGACGGTCGCCCATGACAGCCATCTGATGTGGCATGTACCCGTCTCGTGCCAGGATGGAGGCGAGTCTTGGAAATCCGGCAAACGCGCTGTTGGCGGCCAGGATCAAGATCAACATCGTCGACGCTTGAATCAGGTAATACAGAACTCCTTCGCCGAAGGTCGCTCGGGCAATTTGTGAGATCACCGTTTCATCTTCTTTCGGCAGCACACCGAATTGATAGGCCAGCAGGCTGATCCCCAGGAACAACACCGCCAGGATGGCGGCCATGCCCAACATCGTGAGCGCGGCGTTCTTCGGCTCCGGTTTCTTGAAGGCCGAGACACCGTTCGAAATCACTTCCACGCCGGTGAGCGCGGTACAGCCGGAGGCAAAGGCGCGGAGGATGAGGAATAATGTGAGGCCCTCGATCGTGCCGGCGGCGGTCGGAGCGTACGTCGATTTTTCGGTGGTGCCCCCCATCACCTGAGCAAGCCCGGCCACGATCATGACCAGGATCGATCCAATAAAGAGATACGTTGGGACGGCGAACACGCGTCCGGATTCCCGAACGCCCCGAAGGTTGACGACCAAGACGGTCAGAATGGCAACCAGGCAGATCGCTTCCCGATGCGGAAACAGCACCGGGAATGCGGAGGTGACGGCGGCGATCCCGGCCGCGGTGCTGACGGCGACGGTGAGGACGTAATCGATCATCAGAGCAGCAGCGGCTGTGAGCCCCGGCCACGCTCCGAGGTTCGACTTCGCGACGATGTAGGCGCCGCCGCCTTCCGGGTACTCAAAAATAATCTGGCGGTACGAGGCGGTCAGGATGGCGAGAAGAAGAATGATCGACAGGCTGATCGGAATCGACCAGGACACCACCGCTGTGCCGGCCAAAATGAGCACCAGCAAAATTTCTTCGGTCGCATACGCGACGGATGATAGCGCGTCAGACGAGAAGACGGCGAGGGCAAGGCGCTTGGAGAGTCGTTCGTGAGCGGCTTGAGCCGTCTTCAGGGGATCGCCGACTAACCAACGCTTGAGGATCATGGCGGGATTATCTCACAAACCGGACAGTCGAGCGAACGATATGAGGACCTTCCGGCTGGGTGGTCCAAAAGCCCACCGTCTCTCCATCTCCTGAACTCTCGGAATCCCTAGGGGGTTGACAGAGCCCAGCGACTTCAGTATCTTTGCGCTCCTCGGAGAGCCCTGGAAGTGTGGGCCTAAGAGGATTTCGATCCCCGACCCGACCAATGAAGGAGCGTTCTTGAGTTTTCTTCCGCGGCTTTCCGCGGGTTCTTAAAACAGTCGGCTTTATCAATCCCAACAAATGCAAGGAGGCCGGTCCATGCATTCCTGTACGTGTTCGCGCGTTCTTCTCGCAATGGCGGGTGCCGCTTTGATGTGGTCCCCGCCATTTCTTTTTGCGGAACCTTCTTCTCATACCGAACCCACGATCGCCATGAATCATCAGCTCCCGGCGTGGGCGGAGCAGCTCAAGGGTCAGACGATCATCGAAGATACGATGTCGGGCAAGAGCGATCGTGCCGCGATGGTCGAGCAGCAGCATCAGCGCATCATGGATCATATGAACCAGGATCCGCAGGTGCAGGGCGTCAACACGGGCATGTACAACACCCAGTCCATGATGCACCAGTATGGCGCAGGCGGGCAGGACATGTTGCTTGTGTCCGATCCGCGCGTCGAACCGGTAGCGATGACGGGAGGCGGGAAGTGTCCCGCGGCCGCACCGGTGAAGCAATACAATGTCTCCGCAATCAACGTCGAGATCACCCTGAATCAGTGGCTCGATTTCTATCCAGGCTACATGTATGTGCTGGATGAAAATCTCGACAAGGTGCGCGCGGAAGAGACGAAGAATCGGGAAGCCCGTGAGAAGGAAGGCTTCGATCCAGGAGCCGTCATCCCAGGCGTGCAGGCCCAATGGATTCAGCCGCTGACTATCCGCGCCAACCAGGGTGATTGCCTCAAGGTCAAGCTGAGCAACAAGCTGGAAGGCGGCGAGGACGTCAGCCTCCACATCCATGGGTCAGCCATGGTGGTGAGCGCGACTGGCGCTTCTGCTGCCACGACGAATCCCGACAGCATTGTGGCGAAGGACAAGAGCGGCGATTTTGAATGGTACATCCATCCGAACACGCAAGAGGGTGTCAGACAGTTCCATACCTTCAGCAACGACCGCGAGCTGACGGTCATGGGTCTCTTCGGATCATTCGTCGTGGAGCCGCGCGGGTCATCCTACTGGGAACCGCTCGGCAGCGGCGAGGCGACCCCCGCGACCAGCGGCTGGCAGGTCATGATCAAGAACGGCACGGGCCCTGACTTCCGGGAATTCGTGCTCTATTACCATGAAGTCGGCGACGAGGCATTCCGCCCGGTCAATAAGAAGGGGGACTTCCTGCCGCAGCGCGATCCGTTGACCGATGCGTATCGTCCGGGTGGCCGCGCGATTAACTATCGCAGCGAGCCGTTCGGCATCAATAATATGCATGTGCAACATGAGTACTTCGGTTTCGAGGACGAGTCGATGGGGTACAGCTCCTATACCTTCGGCGATCCGTCCCCGACCATTCCCCGTTCCTACATGGGTGATCCGGCCAAGTTCCGCCTGGTGCACGGTGGGTCTGAGGTGTTCCACAGCCACCATCCGCACGGAGGGACGATTCGATGGCCGCGCAGCCCGCGGGCGATCGATGACATGAATCTGTGGGCCACTGGTGGAAATGGTCCGGTGAAGTATCCGGTGATTCGTGCCAAGACTGACCGCGTGGACGTTGAAGTCATCGGCCCGTCCGAAGCACTCGATCTGGAAACAGAGTGCGGTTCCGGTCTCTGCCAACAGCTGGCAGGCGACTTCCTCTTCCACTGCCACGTGGCGCACCACTATGTGGCGGGCATGTGGGGCTACTGGCGCGTCTACAACACGATTCAACAGGGCGATCTGCGGAATGACGTGATGCCGGACCTCCGTGAGTTGCCGGATCGCAAGGGCCGCATCAAGACCCCGATTGCATCCGACAAACTGATCGGCCAGACGGTCGATTGGTTCGGAAAGGCCTTTAAGATCGTCGACAAGGGGAAGAGCGATTGGAAGTCCAACCCAGCCACGATCACCATCAAGGATTGGGTCGAGATACAGCTCCCGACGATGGGCAAGCCTGGCCACAAGGACGATGAGAAAGGTCAGACAGTGTCCTACGATGCCACTGTGTTGGATTGGACATGGAACGGCAATGTCGCGATGAGCGAGAAGGAAAGTGAGATCGATAATCCCAAGTACAAGTCCACTCATCCGGGCAAGCGGCATCCGATTATGTTCGAGCCGCTGACCGGCAAAGTGGCCTGGCCGCATCTGACGCCGCACTTCGGCCGGCGTGTGATGTTCTCTCCGAACCACGTCGGCGCGCCCTGGTTGGAGATGATCCGCCGGGATGCCAATGGTGAGGAGAGCGTCGATCAAGCGTTACCCGGAGAGAACGGCAATTGGAGTCTCTGTCCGGAGAACGCGGGCCGAAAGCATTACAACGTGCATTTCGTGAAAATGCCGATCAAGATCGCCAAGGCGCAAGGCAAAGAGCCTCCCGTGGTCGATCCGAACGGCTTGATTTATGTGCTGCATGAGGAGGAAGCAGCGATCCGTGCCAATGACGACCTGAAGTATCCGTTGGTCGTCCGCGGCAACATCTATGATTGTTTGGATTGGACCTTGACCAGCGAATGGGACGACGACGACTACACGAACTTCCAGTCGTCGAAGATCAACACCCATTGGCACTTCCTGCAATTCGACAACCAGGCGTCGGACGGCGTCATCACCGGCTTCTCCTATGAGCAGTCGGTCCGCCCGTTCACGATGCTGGAAAAGAAAAATAAGAAGGGCCTTCCGGCCCCGATGAATACTGTGTTGACGGCCGCCGCCAAGAAGGGCGCGACCAGCATCACCGTGAAAAATGCGAAGCAGTATCATGTGGGCACCTTGATCCTCGTCGGTGCCGACAACGTGAAGGGCAATGAAGTGTCCCGCATCAAGGCGATCAACGGCAACGCGATCACCTTGGCGAAGGGATTGAAGAACGATCACCCGGCGAACGACATTGTGACGGTTGAATTCGTCCGGCAGCGGTTCTGGGTCGATGCGGACGTAGGAACGGTCTTCTGGCACGACCATGCGTTCGGCGCGACCACCTGGCCGCACGGCGGGTTCGGCACGTTCATCGCCGAGCCGGTCGGATCCACCTATCATGACCCGAAGACCGGGAAGCTCATCCGCAGCGGACCGATCGCGGACATTCATACCAATGAGCCGGTGGGTCATGGCGTGAACAACAGCTTCCGCGAATTGATGGTGCAAGTGCACGATACCGTGCCGCACACCGTCAACATCGTGACCGCTGGCAATCCTCCCGGGCAGCCGATTGAAGTGGCCCTCGAGGCGGGCAAGACCGTGTCGTTCATGATGCCGGAGAAGCTGTACATGACGCCGATGCCGTTCCTGAACGGCGGAACGCACACCACCGGCAGCGGTCTGAACTTCCGGGCCGGTCCAATTGCCCAGCGGTTGGCGACCAATCCGGATGTGTCTCAGGCGTTCAACAGCCAAATCCACGGCGATCCTTATACGCCGACCCTGAGGGCTTATGTGGGAGACACGATGGTGTTCCGTCTCCTGCACACCCTGATGAACGAATCGATGGTCTGGACTCTGTCCGGCCATACGTTCTGGTCGGAGCGCTATGCGTCCGATGCGAACCGCAAGAATTCGATTCATATCGGCATCGCCGAGCGCTATGACCTCGTGGTGCCTGAAGCGGGTGGATCGCGCCATCAAGCCGGCGATTACATCCACTTCAACGGCCGGTCCTCGAAGTTCTCCGAGGGCGGCT
>CAYNLM010000079.1:0-18353 GCA_964398045.1 uncultured Nitrospira sp.
TGCATCGTCTGCGAAATGATAGACGAGTCCTACGTGAGGGCTATAGGCGTCAAAGGTGGTCGCCAGGCTGTAACCCGGATCCCCAAAGTTAACCGATTGATTTCGCTCCATATGGATATGGTCCCAACGAAGACCAGTCCACAACACAACCTTGTCGGTCACATTAAAGCGATTCAAAACGTACGGCGAGAAGATCGTTTGACGCCCATCGCCAAGTTCCCGAATAGTTTCTACGGTGGTCGCCAGGCTTCGTATTTTGAACAGGAAATTTGCGCTGAAATGATCCACCCACAGCCCGGCTTGCAGTTGATTCTCTCTTCCTAATATCAAGCTGGACCACGTCAGCCTGGTATCATTGATGATTCGCTTAGAGGGGTCGTGCCCGAGCCTCCGGCTATTCGTTTGGACAATGAGATCATTCAGATCAAGGCTGTCATTCGAATTGTTGTATTGGAAGGCATTGGTGATCTTGACAGCATTCGAAAACTCATGCTCCAGGTTTATTCGAACAAGGGTCAGATAGGTTTCTAAAAATCCAGGGTTCGGAGTCCCCGCTTGGTTTCGATCCTGGTCCAATTGTTGTTGGGTCAGTGTCGACGGCCTCTCCTGCCGATAATGCGAATAGGACCCTCCAATGGTGAGGCGCGTGCGTGAAGAAAGGTTGAAGAGAAGATTGCCGTATACCTGCTCATTCGTACCTTGGGAGTGAGCCCGGAATGTATTCAGGTCATGTCTCCCAAAGCCAATATTCAAATTGACAGGCTTCCCCAGAAGTTCATCCCCACTATTCACATCGACACTTCCTCCGTAGCTCGGCCATTGATTGGCGAAGAACGTCGTCTCCAACGTACCAGGACCTGGTTTCGGTTGCTTGGTAACAAGGTTAACGACCCCGGCAAAAGCATCTTTGCCGTAAAGGACTGCGGCTGGGCCTTTCAGAACTTCAACCCGTTCGACGTTGAACATCGGATATTTGCCCGGTTCAAATGAGGTGCTGAAACCAGGGATAGGTTTCGATATAGAGAGGCCATCCACCAGCGATCCGACTGTGTCATTCAATAGAGGACCACTGGGAACGTTGACTCCGCGCATGTGTACAATCGCGATGTCTGACACGTTTCCGGTCTCTGCGATCCCGATACCGACGGTATCCTTTAAGGCCTGGTTCATGCGCGTCACATTCTTATCACGCACCTGTTCCTTCGAAAGCGTCGAGAGATTGTACGGGAGGTTACTGGAAGCTTCCTCATAACGGGTCGCCGTGACCGTGATTTCCGATAGCACTACGGGGTTGTCGGCAGGTGTGCCGGCGATCCCATCCGTTGGTACCGGTTCCTCTTCGCCCTCACCGCGATGAGGCTGGACCTGGGCGTGCACGGACATGGCAGGAAGGGACACAAGCACAACAAAACAGCACACGGTCATGAACCGAGGCATCAATTCCTCCTTTAGTCTCGAAAGGATTACGCGGAGTCTCCATGTACCCAGGTCTCCTGACTCTCGGCTCGTCCTACTCTCTGCGCCTTCCCATCCTTGCGGACAGTGGTCGATTGCAGATTTCGTCCCCGATCACAGTTGCGGACCAGTGGCGGAATTTCACCGCGCTTCCCTTGGGGTACATGGGCTATCAATTCATTGGATTGAAAAATTTGCTGCTATCTCAAGCCTCCTCTCGGTTACGCCACTCGGCGCTTTGCTTTCACCAAGGCTGCCATAAAGGCCAGCAGGACAGCTCCAAGCACCATGATCGTGAGACCCATGTCGCTGATCGGCAAAGCAAGCGAGGTGGGCTGGAGCAACTTGATGATCCCGACGACGTAGGCCAATCCCACGACGGTCAGCGTCATCATGCGATTCCCCTGGAGAGCCATCCTGGTCGCAGCCAGATACATCCGGCGCACGACGAGTCCGTTAATCGAGTCTGTGACAACCATCCCCAGGCTGAACGCCACTCCGATGAGCAGCGCGCCCAGCAGACCATAGCCCATCGTTCCGGCCAAGGCCCAGGCCGACATCTGGCTGGCGGTCTCAAATCCCAGCCCGAACAACGCCCCAATAGGCACGGCACTCATCGGGTGGGTAATGTTGAGCAGCCGCCCGGGCAAAAGATGGCCGATCACTCCGCTGCTCGAAGCCGCAGTTCCCTCCGGCAGCGCGACCAACCGTGCGAGGTTCAGCGTCCCGATGGTAAACAGGAGCAGGGCCGACAAGACCCCGCTGACTTGCAGCACGGAATGGCTGAAGGATTGCAGATACTCTGCAGCCGACGCGATGAAGGCCGCAATCAACAGGACGGAGAGAGCATGCCCGAACGCAAACCAGGTCCCCACCCACCGGCTCATTCTCGGATGCCGCTCCACTGATGCCCTCGTCATGCCATCAATGGCGGTGAGATGGTCCGGATCGGCTCCATGGCTCAGCCCCAAGGCGAAGGCCAGACCGAGTAAGGGCCAGAGACTACCGTCTGCTGGATTCATAACCGTCCTGGTGGAGTGCTGCGCTCACACTGAACATAAGGCCGCATCGTTCATGTTGGAGAAACCGAGCAGCGGCCGGCGAGACGCCGGAGCAGTTCGCGATCGATATGTTCACGCACCGCGGCTTCCAGCCGGTCGTACTCAGCCTGCTTCGAGGGGATGCGCCGGATTGTGATGTTTGCGGGCAGCCCTTTGTTCCGACGTAGGAAGGCCAGAGTCCGCGTTCTGATCACCTCATTCTCGAACAGGCCGTGTAACATAGTGCCCACGACCATCCCATTGAGACTGACAAGCCCGTCGCTGCGCACCTCCATGCGCCCATTCCGCGACTGAATCTCGAAGGGGCTCGCCTGCCGGTTCTTTGGCTCCACCATCCCCATATGGATTTCGTACCCGCTGACCTCCTCTTCGACGGCCGCGCCATCGGTGAGGAACGAGGGGCGCAACACGCGGGCCAGAACCTGTGCCGTCATTTTCTCCCGCTCGAAGCGGGTCCGCAGGGCCAGCAGTCCCAACCCGCGCACCTGAACTTCCGCAGATTCCACCCCGTGAGGATCGTCAATCACCTCACCGAGCATTTGGCATCCGCCGCAGAGGCCTAACACCGGCTTGCCCTCGCGGGCTCGCGCCTCGATCACGCCGGCGATGCCGCTTGCTCGGAGCCAGGTAAGATCGGCCACCGTGTTCTTCGAGCCAGGCAGGATCACCAGATCGGCACCCTGTATTTCGTCAGGCTGCTCGACGAATCGCACGACGACACCGGCCTCGTGCTCCAGCGGCTCGACATCGTCGTAGTTGGAAAGGCGCGGCAGGCGAACCACCACGATGTCGATCTCCTGTCGGGACGGTCTGCGACGAGCCCTACGGTCGTCGAGCGAAACGGAGTCCTCGTCTGCGATGCGGAGGTCGGAGACGTACGGCACGACGCCCAGCACGGGTTTGCCGGTGCGCTCGGTGAGGAAACTGAGCCCCGGCCTGAGCAGCGCCATGTCGTCACGAAACTTATTCACGACGAACGCCGCGATTCTGGCCCGCTCGTCCGGATCGAGGAGTTCCATCGTCCCGACAAAAGAGGCGAACACACCGCCGCGGTCGATGTCCCCCACAAGAAGCACCGGCGCATCCGCTAGCTTGGCCACGTGCATATTGACGATGTCGCGGTCCTTCAAGTTGATCTCGGCCGGGCTCCCTGCCCCCTCAATCACGACGAGGTCATAGTCCGCTCGGAGCCGAGCGAGCGATTCCGCGATCACCGTCGTCAGGCGAGGCTTATACTCGTGATACTCGGTCGCCGTCATGCTGCCGATCGGTTTGCCGAGCACCACGACTTGGCTTCGTCGATCCCCCTCGGGCTTCAGCAGAATCGGATTCATGTCCACAGAGGAAAGAATGCCGGCGGCTTCGGCTTGCACCGCTTGCGCCCGCCCGACCTCGAGGCCGTCGGCGGTGACGGACGAGTTGAGCGCCATGTTCTGCGACTTGAAGGGAGCCACGCGAAGGCCCTCGCGGCGGAAGAAGCGGCAGAGAGCCGTGACCAAAAGACTCTTCCCAACGGACGAGGCCGTCCCTTGGACCATGATGGTGGGGGCGAGTCCCCTCACCGTGCCCTCCTCGCATGCGCCGCGCAGGCCTGCGCGAAGCCCTGCGCCAGGAGCGGATTTGAAGCCCAATGGGCATGCACATAGGAGGCAAGGGTATTGCCGATACGATAGCCTTCCTGGAAGACTTCGCCTCCACGGCGGCGATGCACGCTGTACACGCACTCGGCCTTCGCCGGGAGACGAAAGTCCGAATAGCGAAATTGGTGTCCGCGAAATCGCAGGCCGGGCGGACCGAGTATCGTTGCGTCCTGTATTTCCACCTCCACGTATCCAAGCGCCTGAAGGCGGTCTCGCATCTCGGCTTCGCCCGGAACGAGCCCCACCATCGGATGCAGCGTGCCATCGACCGTCCGGATGCCGCCGGACAAATACATGAGGCCGCCACACTCGCCATAGACGGGTCCTTGGGCCGCGGCAAACGCCGCCACATCCCGGCGCATGGAAATATTCCGGCACAGCTCTTCGGCATGCACTTCTGGATAACCGCCACCGAAGTAGAGACCGTCCACATCAGGAAGGTGCGCATCGCGAATGGGAGAGAACCGCACGAGCTCCGCGCCGAGGCTTTCAAGACGCCGGAGATTGTCGTCATAGTAGAAGTGAAAGGCCTCGTCGAAGGCGAGACCGATTCGGCACCGGTTCCCCTCACCAACGATCCGTTCCATCGCCGGAATGTCCGGAAGAGCCGGCGCGGTGCGCGCCAGCGCCACGATCGCATCGACATCGCACCACTCGCTCACCCGATCGCCCCATGCCGCAAAGACTTCCTCTGGTATCGTCGCTCGGTCGGCGCTGTGCAGGCCCAGATGCCGGTCCGCAAAAGCCAGGGTGGATTCCTTGGGAAGGCCTCCCATGATAGGAGGCGCCCCCCCCCGTGGCCTTGCGAAGCAAATCCAGATGCCCCTGACTGCCGATTCGGTTAGCGATGAGGCCCGCGACCTGAAGCGCGGCGTCGAAGGTCGAAAACCCATGAGCCAGCGCCGCGATGCTGCGGGCCATGCCTCCTGCGTCGCAGACGAGCAGCACCGGAGCCTGCAGCCACTTGGCAATCTCGGCCGTCGAGCCTTCGTCGCTCGTCGGCGAAGTTCCGTCGAAGAGCCCCATCACTCCTTCGATCAACGCGATGTCTGCCCCCCGCGACGCATGGGTGAACGTCGAGAGGACCGCTTCACGCCCCATCATCCATCCATCGAGGTTATGCGAGGGAGAGCCGGCCGCGCGCACGTGGTAGGTCGGATCGAGATAATCAGGGCCGCATTTGAAGACGGCCGCTCGCAACCCCCGCGCCCGCAAGGCCCGGACGAGACCAACCATGACAGTCGTCTTGCCGACATTGCTGGAGGTGCCTGCAATGACGAGACGCGGAATCATCACGAGTCGATCTCCGGTTGAGCGGCCTTGCGGACATAATCGAACAACATCACTGGGCCCTGCTCTCAGCGGAGTTTGTGGATGTTGATGTGGCCTGCTCGCCATCGATTCGGCTCGTCTCAAGGGCTCGGAACAGATCAGGCCTGGGCCGCTCGTCCCACCGGTCATGAAACACCAACTCATGAAGCGGCAACCGTGACAACCAGCCGCTGCTTTCAAAAATTGGCCGCTCGGGAAAACTTTCTACGAACCCCACGCAAAGATAGGCCACCAGAACGATCCGTTCGGGAATTCCGAGGATCGTACGGAGGACCACCGGTTCCATAATACTGACCCACCCAACGCCGACCCCTTCTGCTCGCGCGGCAAGCCACAGATTTTGGATCGCGCAGCAGGTGCTATAGACGGCGGTTTCCGGAATCGTGTTCCGCCCAATCACCGCCGGCCCGAAACGCTCCTGGTCGCAGGTGACGCACAGGTTAAGGGGCGCGTCGAGGATTCCCTCCAGCTTGAAGGAAAGATATTTCTCGCGACGCTCATGATCAAAGGCTTCCGCGGCGCGCAGCCGCTCCGCCTCGACATGGGCGCGGACCTGCGCGCGGACCGCGCGATCCTCCACCACGAGGAAGTTCCAGGGTTGCGAGAGCCCGACCGATCCCGCCTGATGCGCCGCCAACAGGATACGAGCCAGGGTCTCGTCAGGAATGGGATCGGGGAGAAACGAGCGCATGTCGCGGCGGCGAGTAATCGTCTCATAGAGCCCGCGGCGCCAGGCTTCGGGAAGGGCATGATCGGTCATGCGGCCTCCAGCATCGACACAACGAGAGATACCAGGGAGGCCACGCTGTCTTCCTTCGCCTGAACGACAGACTGCGCTCCGCATTGGCGCGCCGCTTGTTCGGTCTGCGGCCCGATCGCCGCCATCGGCACGCCTAACAAGGCCCTGCCGAGGCCGCCCGAGAGCACGGTACGGGCCGCTGAGGAGCTCGGCAATACCACAAGGTCGATCGGCGGCAAGGGAAGGCTCGGCATCCGGTAAGCAAAGCGATAGGCCGCCACCGTTTCGACCTCCGCGCCAATCGTCGTGAGTTCGTTCTGTAAGTTGGGGCGGCCGTTTTCCGCCGTCACGAGAAGGAATGGCCCATCCTGGAACAGAGCCGACTGTTCGCCCACGGCCTCCCGACAGGCCCCTCGCAGCGAGACTGTGGCGGCAATGCCATGACGAGACAGGGCCTGCGCAGCCGCAGCCCCGACTGCAATGACCGGCAGATCGAGATTGGCAACATGAGATAGGACCGCATCGACGCCGGCGGCACAGCCGAAGATGATGCCGCGGAACTCATGGAGGCGCGCCAAAGCGGCATCGATCGGAGCCTCGCCGCGCAAAGACAGTGCTTTGACTTCGGGAATCTCCAGCACCTCGGCTCCGAGCGCGCGGAGTTCCGTCGCAATCGCCGAACGGCTAGGGCGCGCGCGAGCTACGAGCACGCGCCGGCCCGCCAAAGGACGACGCTCGAACCAGGCAATCCGCTCACGCAGTCCGACGACGTCGCCGACGATGACGAGCGCCGGAATTGCGAGATCAACATCGTGAGTCTTGTCCGGAAGGGTCGCCAAGGTGCCGACAATCACGTGTTGAGTGGGAGTAGTGGCGGACGTGATGTAGGCAGCGGGAGTCTCGGGAGAGCGGCCTGCCCGAATCAAACGATGGAGGTTTGCGGAAAGCTTTCTGGCGGCCATGAAAAGCACCAACGTGCCCTTGCCGCCGGCAGCCTTGGACCAGTCGGTGAGACTCCGGCTCCCCTCGGCATCGTGGCCGCTCAGGAACGTCACGTCGGACGCGTGCAGACGATGCGTGAGCGGGATGCCTGCACAGGCGGCGGCACCAAGAGCGGCGGAAATGCCGGGGACGATCGTACAGGGGATGCCGGCGTCCGCCAGCTCCTCCGCTTCCTCTCCGCCTCGCCCAAAGATCAGCGGATCTCCCGACTTCAGCCTGACGACGGTCTGACCCGCCTTGGCGCGAGCCAGCACCTCCGGATGCAATCGATACCTCGTCTCTCCAACGCCATGACGCCGGCCCACCGGCAACAGCTCAGCCTCCGGCCTGACGAGCGACAGGATGGCCTGCGAGACCAGCTCGTCGTAGGCCACCACCTCTGCGACCCGCAACAGTTCCAGCGCGCGGACGGTGAGCAACCCTGGATCGCCCGGGCCTGCCCCGACCAGATAGACCATGCCTGGTCGAATTGATGGCTCAGTCGGCACGGACCTCTCCTTGCTTCTTCGTTGGAGACTCGCCCTTCCGGAAGCGATGGGTAAACTCCGGATCGTACAACTTCGAATTGGCGAACTCCGTCGCCGTGAGCACGCGCCCCACCAACACCATCGAGGTGGAGTTGAGCTTGGCGGTCCTCACCTTGTCTTCGATATCCGACAGGGTCCCGGTCACGATCACCTGGTCGGGCCAGGAAGCCTTGTGGACGACGGCAACGGGACAATCCGGTCCGTACGAAGGCGTCAGGGCGCGCACAACGTCCTTGAGAAGCGTGATGCTCAGAAACAGCGCCAAGGTCGCTCGGTGCCGCGCCAAATCTTCCAACTTCTCACCCTCCGGCATCAAAGTCCGCCCCTCCGCCCTGGTCAGGATCACGGTCTGAGAGAGTTCCGGCAGGGTGAGTTCACGGCCCAACGCCGCCGCAGCGGCGGTGAAAGAGGAGACACCGGGAATAATCTCGTAGCCGATCCCCAACTCCGTCAGCCGGCGCATCTGCTCGGCGGTGGACCCGAAGATCATCGGATCACCCGTATGGACCCGCGCCACATCCCTGTCCGCATCGCGGGCCGCCACAATCACCTCGACGATCTGGTCGAGAGTCATCCCCGATGAGTCCATCACCGTGGCATCGGGCCGGGCATGGGCGATCACTTCCTTGGGAACCAGCGAGCCGGTGTAGAGCACGACGGGGCACGACGCGATCAACTCCGCACCGCGCAGCGTGAGCAGCCTTGGGTCACCGGGGCCTGCTCCGATAATATAGACACGCATCAGGGCTCCTTTACGTACACTTCAACACGGTCTCCCGCACAATGTGCCAAATCTCTGTTGGGATCTCTCCGAGCCACCGTGCGTCGATTTCCTGTCTAGAACCAGTGACCAGGCGCCAGAGCCGCTCACTGACCGACCCATTGCGCTGGATGACGAACCGATCGACGAGCATCCGGGCCAGGGTTTCCCCCTCGATATCCATCGTCAGATAGGGGTGCGCCACCTGAACCGGACGGAGAGCCGACAGCCGGATAAAGGGCCGCTCCATGGCGTTGATCACGCCGGGAGGCTCGAAACCCACCGCCACAAAATCGCAGGGCTCCTTGGGATTGCCGACCAGAAAATACTGCCCTTCCGTCTCGGCCAGAATGGCTCCGGCTAACCGTCCGACCAGCGCCATCAGTCAACCTCCGATGCGGGAGGCACGACGAGCGAGAACCCTGGTCTCTGACCCGGGATCACGACCCCGTCGAACCGGTACTTGTTGGCATAGCCGCGCGGGGTCACCATATAGCCCTCGAACATGAAGGTGTGGCTCGACCCGACGATCACGGTGGTCAACATCCCGATCTCGTAATCGAGAAAGGTGTCCAGATCCGTCAAGACCACCTGCTCCAAGTCGCGATAGGCGCTCTTGACGAGGGCCACCGGCGTGCTCGCCTCTCGATAACGCCTGATGATGGCCTGCGCCTCGACAATCTGCCTCGTGCGCCTGCCGCTGGCCGGGTTGTACAAACCGATCACAAAATCCGCGCCGGCTGCCGCTTCGATCCGGCGCTCGATGACCGGCCAGGGGGTCAGCAGATCCGAGAGTGAAATCGAGCAGAAGTCATGGACCAGCGGCGCGCCGACCAGGGAGGCACAGGAATTGAGCGCGGTCACTCCTGGGATGAGACGAAGCTCAGGCGAGTTGCCCCTCTTCCAGCCCATTTCCTTCAACACCTGAAAGACCAGGCCGGTCATGCCGTAGACGCCCGCATCGCCGGAGGAGATCAACGAGACGATGGCTCCGTCTCGCGCCCGCTCGATGGCGGCTCGGGCACGGCCGATCTCTTCCGTCATCCCGGTCTTGACGATTTCTTTCCCTTCGAGCAGATGGCGGACCAACTTGATATAAGTGGTATAGCCGACGACGAGCTGAGACTCGGCAATGGCCTTCAAGGCTGCCGGAGTCGCATGATCCTGCGCACCAGGCCCGATGCCCACGACGTAGAGAATACCGTTTGCCTCGCTCATAGACTGCCCACCTCCATTGGCCGTTTCACGAACACCCGCCGCGCCACGGCCAGGGTCATCGATCGTCCCGCTCCCGGCTCCGTATAAATCTGCTTGGGCACGAGAAGCTCGTCCACCCCTGCGGCAAGCAATGCGGCAGGCTCTGAAACCCCGCGCGAACCGACATGCTGCTTCACCTTCTCCGATGGATTCTGGATGCCCGTCACCACGTCCAATTGCGCAGCCGGATAGGTGCGCAGCGGCCAGCCATATTTCTCGCTCAAGGCCAGCAACGCAGACTCGTCTTTTTTCACATCGATGGTCGCCAACTCTTTCACCGACTTGGGGGAGAGGCCATGTTTGGCCAAGAGGGCCAGGACGCCCCGCTCCACCAGATCGAAAGCCGTTCCCCTATCGCAGCCGATCCCAAGCACAAGACTCTTCGGGCGATAGATGACGGCATTCTTCCAATGGGCCGGATGCGACAAGCCGATCTCACGATCCGTGGCGATCAGCAGAATTTCAAACTCGTTCGGCTCCACGCCCTCCAGCGAGGTGGCGTACTGAATGCCGTCCGGCAGAGGCTTTTCCGCAGGCCACCAATCCGGCTCTCCCGTCTCCTGCACAAAGATGACCTTGGCTGCATTGACCACCGCGGCGCAGCCTCTGGTGACGTTGCGATCCATGTCGTCGAGCGTCCACCCCAGATCTCGCCCCAGGATATCGACGGTCAGAGTACCGATTGCATCGGACGCCGTCGTCACAACTGACTGAGCGCCTAGTGCGCTTGCAATCCTTTCGGTAAACACATTGCCTCGGCCGACGTGGCCGGACAGCACGCAGATCGCAAACCGCGCGGCATCGTCGATACAGACCACCGCCGGATCGACCTTCTTGTTCTTTAAGAGCGGCGCAATCATCCGCACCACCGCTCCAACACTGATAATAAAGATATGGCAATCGTAGGCAGCAAACGTCTCGATCAGCGTGGGGCCCATCGGCAGAGGCAGGCGCAGCGAACCGGCCGGCGCCGAGTCGATCAGCTTCTCCGAGACGAAGAGGTTTGCGCCGGATAGCTGCGGCATCAAACGAGAGGCAATTGTGATCCCATGCTTCGTGATGGCATAGACGGCAAATGGTTTACGCTCGACGATCATGCCCCTGTCTCTCTGGAAGCCGGTCGCGGCGTAGCCGAGACCACACCTGCCAACAACCCGCTCCGTTCTTTGCGTGACACGATCATCATCGCAAAACAATCGCCCCGTTCCGTTTGGATCGTACGAATATCCCGGACGATCCGCTGTTCAGCCATCGTGGCCTTCGAGACATAGACCGCCCGGTCGGTCAGGCCCTGCCGATCCAGCGCTTCGACAACCTTGGGGATCTCGGTGCCCATCTTCATCAAGACGACGGTATCGAACATCTCCAGCACCTGGTTCAGATCCTCCACCCCGTAGCTCGCGGGCAAAATGGCGATCCGTTCCTGTCCATCGGCCAGTGGAATGCCCGTCACCGACGGCACCGCCATCACCGATGACACACCAGGAACGACCTCAATACGGATACCGGGCCAACGCAGCGGAGCTTCCCGGCGCAGATAGATGAACGTGCTAAAGAGCGAGGGGTCTCCTTCCGTCGCGAAGGCGACCGACAGCCCTTTTTCCAGACGCTCCCCGATGGCCGTGAAGGCGGCATCCCAGGCAGGCCGCAAACGCTCCGGGTCCTTGTTCATCGGGAACGTCAGAAACATCCGTTCTTGTCCGGAGATCTCACCCACGGTCGGCTTGAGAATTTTCCAGGCTATCGACTCCCCGTAATCGGAGCTGCGCGGCAGCGCGAGAACCTGCGCCTGCTTCAACACCGTGAGCGCGCGAAGCGTGATCAGATCCGGCGCGCCGGGACCGACCCCGACTCCATATAATGTTCCGTAGTTCATGAGACCGCTCCAGTCTGACCGGGCTTCTCGACCGCAAAGATTTGAATGGGGTTCAAGGCCTCATAGCGAAGGTAATGGGCCAAGGGCTCGGCTCGCGACACTTGCAGCAACGTGACCTCCGGCACCAACCCTCGCTTGCGCAAGACCTGATAGGTCTCCGCCACATTCTCCAGCGTGATGGCATTGACGACCAGGCGTCCACCCGGTTGCAGCCGGTCCATGACAACGTCGATGATCTCCTCCATGCTTCCCTTGCTGCCGCCGATGAAGACAGCATCGGGCGCTTCCAGACCGGTCAGCGCCTCCGGCGCTCGGCCTGCGATGACGCGCACATTGTCCACCGCATGGGCCAACAGATTTTCGCGGCAGATCTCGACGCCCTCCGGATCGACTTCGATCGCATACACCAGACCTTTCGGCGCAAGCAACGCCGCCTCGATCGACACAGATCCGGAACCGGCCCCGATATCCCAGACCACACTATCCGGTCTGATTTCCATCGCGGCCAGCGACAACAATCGCACTTCACGCTTCGTGATGAGGCCCTTCTTCGGCATCCGCTTCGCGAATTGATCCTCATGGAGAAACGGAATGGTGCAGGGTGCGCGCCATGCGGGATCGGAACGAACGAGCAAGAGAACATTGAGCGGACTGATGTCCTGGCAGATCGCGAGATCCGCCACGTCGAATCGCCGGACCCGCTCATCCGGGCCACCAAGATTTTCACAGACCCAGGCAACCCAGGCTGTCTCTCCATGCTCGACCATGCGATTGGCTAACACCGGCGGCGAATTCTTCTCATCGGTGAGGATCGCTACCTTGGCCTGGCCTTTGAGCCGGGTGAGAAATCCCTCGGGAGAGCGGCCATGCAAGGAAAGAAACGCGGCATCGTCCCACTTTAGACCGGCGCGGGCAAAAGCCCATTGCATCGAACTCGGCTGCGGCAGAATCTCAACATGCTCGGCACCCAGCCGCTTGATGACCAGACTGCCGATGCCGAAGAACAGGGGATCGCCGGAAGCCACCACACACACATTCTGCTCCTCCGCCAGTTCAGCCACCCGATCGAGCACCGCTGAAAGGCCATCCTTGAGGACCATCCGCTCGCCCTGAAATTGCGGGAAGAATTCAAGATGGCGCTCCCCACCCACGAGCACCCCCGCCTTCATGACCGCATTCACCGCGCGGCTCGTCAGGCTTGGGCAGCCGTCGTCCCCGATCCCGATCAACGTAATGGCGCGCCTTGGACTCATGCCGGTTCCTTTGTCGACAGGAGCAGCAAGGCATGGATGATCGCGACGGCAATAGGGCTGCCTCCCTTACGACCGCGAGCCACGATATAGGGAGTCGACAATTCAAGCGTGACGTCCTTCGATTCAGCCGCCGACACAAACCCGACCGGCACGCCGATGATGAGCGCCGGCCGCGCCGCTTCCTCGCGAATCAGGCGCGCCAACTCCAGCAACGCCGTCGGGGCATTGCCGATCGCCACCACCGCTCCATCGAGCAAATGAAAGCGATGCGCCTTCTTCATCGCCTCGATCGCGCGCGTCGAGTTATTCGCCTTGGCAGTCGCGATCACATCCTCGTCCGAAATAAACGAATGGACCTTGCAGCCGTAGGAGGAGAGCCGTTCCTCGTTCAGGCCGGCAGAAATCATCTTCACATCGACCAACAGGGGGCAGCCACTTTGAAGCGCCGCCACTCCGGCGCGCACAGCATCGGGATGGAATCGCATCAGAGTCTTAAACTCGAAGTCCGCCGTAGCATGGATCACCCGGCGCACGACCTGCCATTCGTCCGGCCCGAAATCGTGCGGCCCCGCCTCCTGATCGATGATCGCGAAACTCCCATCTTCGATGCTCCGCCCGAGCGCGGTCATCTGTCGCATGTCATTCATTCTGAAACCTCCGGGTAACGACCGAGCAACGAGCCGCCGAAATCCACCAAACAGGCTTCCACTCCCACTTTGCCGCCCGCATGAGCCTGACAATGCTCGACGACCTTCTTGCAGATCAGCGACGTGATACCGTCGAGACCTGCCTCGCGGCACAATTCAAGCACATGGCGGGCGGTATTGGCCTGGCGGATGGACGCGATCAGCTCCTCAGAAGCGGACAGATCAGCCGCCAGCGAAGCCAAAAACTCCATGTCCACTTCCGATCCGGCCGCATGCGTCTGCATCTTGCCATTAGCCATTTTTGAGAGTTTCCCCATCATCCCCACAATGACGGCGCGCGGGACTCCTCGTCTCGCACACTGCCTGACGCCGACGCCAATGAAGTCGCCCACCTGGATAAACGCCTGTTCCGGCAAATGCGGGTACAGCGCCATCGCGTACTGTTCCGATTTGCCGCCGGTCGTCAGCACCAGTTCACGCAGACCGCCGGCCGCTGCGACGTCGATCTCCTGCATCACGCTCGCCTTGAAGGCCGCCGTAGAGTACGGCCTTACGATGCCCGTCGTGCCAAGGATGGAGATGCCGCCCAAGAGGCCGAGGCGCGCGTTGGTAGTCTTCTTGGCCATCTCCTCGCCGCCGGGCACGCTGATCGTCACAACCGCACCGGCATAGGGCGTATCGGCAAGCTCTTCTCCTACCATATCCGTAATGTTTCGCCGCGGGACCGGATTGATCGCAGGCCCGCCAATCTCCAGGCCCAAGCCGGTCTTGGTGACTGTGGCGACGCCCGGGCCTCCCCTGATCTCGATGCCCGGCTCGGCGCGCAGCTCGACTTCGGCCGTCAACTCGGCCCCATGCGTGCAGTCCGGATCGTCGCCGGCATCCTTGATGATGCTGCAAATCACGCGGCTGCCCACACGCTCGCATCGCGCAAGGGTGAAGGTGGCTCGCGTCAGATTCGGCAAGGTGGTTTGAATCTCAGACAGCATGGCATTCTTTACCAGACAGCGCGTCGCGGCCTTGGCTGCCGCTGCCGCACAAGCCCCGGTGGTAAACCCGGTGCGCAGCCCCTTTCGATTTTTGGGTGGTCCGCTCGCATCCATAGGTCATGTGGATTTCTTCGGCATATTGAAAAACGACTCCACATGATCCTTGCTCACGGCCACTCCGGCTGCCGCCACATCATCGAGCACCACCTGGTTCACGACTCCATCACCGGCCATGAAGGCCTGAGCAAACATTCCGCGCGACAACACCTCGTGGAGAATGTCTCCGGCATGATGAACCCGTTCCGGATGACCGACTGCGGGAATCGCCTCAATTCTCACCTCGCCACAGGCTGCGGGAACCTGCTTCCTCACAAAGTCGTCCGGGAGAAAGTACTCCGCCGAGGCGCGCAGCCAGATGAGCAAGGTCTGAGGGAGCAAAGACGCAAAACGAGTCGCACGTAAAAAACCGAGCGCGGCGGTGATCCCCGTGTCCGTCGCCAGGATCAGGGTCCTGCCCGAGACGCCCTCCCGCAGGACAAACTTTCCCCACGGTCCACTGAATGAAATGTCCGTTCCCGCAGAGAGTCCGTGCACGAAAGCGGAACCTAGTCCATCGGGGATGCGTTTCACCGCAAGCTGAAAACGATGCTGCTCCGCATCGCCGGTGAGAAACGAGTAGGCCCGCTTGACGGCCTTGCCGCTTGGCAAGACGATTCGGCTATCGAGAATCAGGTACTGTCCACCAATGAACCCCAAGGGCTCGGCCGCGCACAGATCGAGCAGCAGGGTATCGGGCCCCACCCTCTCGGTTCTCACCACTCGGGCGGTCTTCGCCACAGCCATCGCCGCTACTCCGCCGGATAAATCTCATGGACAAAATCATGCATCTCATCGAGGTCGCGATAGAGATGTGTGAGCCCTTCGATCTGATGCGCCAGGTCAAGATCGACCTTCTTCGTCAGCACGACGAGCGTACGCAGATACGGAAGCTTCGGGTCGTCCGAACAGGTCGCGGACACACGCTCTTCTAACGCCGCCACCGCCGCCTCATAAAATTGCTTGAGCGTGGCCAAGTTCTTGGCGCCGCACATGGAGCGAATCGGTCCAGGCTGGTCGGCCCCAGTGCCCAACTCCGCCAGTTCATGCTGCCGCTCGGCTTCGTTCTTCACTCCCAACACTTCCATCAACCCCAACCGCAGTCCTGCAATTTCGTGACAAGCCATCCGACATCCTCCATTACTGCATAATGTTGTCGACCAGGCGGCTGACGAGCCGATCACTGAGTAAATGTTCTTCGACCAATTCCTTGGCATCTGCCTCTTTCACGCGCCGATACCAAATGCCGTCTGGATAGACGGCCACGGTCGGCCCTTCCCCACAGCGGCCCATGCACGACGTCTTCGTCACACGAATGTCCTGGTCGCGCCCGGCCTCTTTCAGCAAACGCCGTAATGCGGCAATGAGGGGGATACTTCCTCCATCGGCACAATCGACATTCCCACAGACCAAAACATGCTTGGTAAGCGGGCGATGCGCATGCACATGCGGCATGGCCTGGGCATGGGTAAATCCATGCCGCAAACTCCAGAGCAGCGCCTTAAGTCCGCCGACGTTCCCAGTCACGGCGGACACCGGGACCCGATACTGACAGGTGTCGCAGGGCAGCGGCCGCATCCCTTCCATCGCGTCGGACACACGCTCGTCCATCAATTGGAACAAGCGGGAATCGCTGCCCAAATGTGGGGCGAGTTCGATCTTGATCCACGGATAACGCGCCGCAAAGGATCCCGCCTGTTCATGGATCTTAGCCGTCAACCGTCCGCCAAAGAGAAAATACGGTACCACCACAATTCGCTCCGGACGCGCGCGCGCAACGAGCTCGAGCGTGTCCTCAAACAACGGCCTGGTGATGCCGATGAAACAAGGCAGCACCCACCCGATCTCGCGTCCGTCCGCGAGCAGGCGGACGACTTTGCAGAAATCACCGTTGGCATCCGGATCGCTTGCGCCTCGCCCCACAACCACAAGGACGGTCTTTGCCGCCTCGCGGGCGCGTTCTATTGCCGGCCGAGCACGCTCGAAGGCCAGCTCCACAAGGTTCGGATGGACGCCCAACGCGTTGGCCACGGTAAAGCGGACGGTGGGGAAATCCTGCCGTGCCTGCGAGAGCGCGAGAGGGATATCGTTCTTCACATGGCCCGCAGCGAAGAGGAACAACGGCAGCACGACAACGAAATCTGTCCGTTGCGCCAGATCGCGAAGGGCGGTGGACAAAGAAGGACGAGCGAGTTCCACATAGCCATGCGTGACATCGATATCCGGACGCACCGCACGATAGGCAGCAACTACGGCCTCGAACTCGGCATTCGCGGTTGGATCGCGACTGCCGTGCCCGACGATGAGCAGCCCCGTGGTCATGCGACACGGGCCGGTCTGGGGAAATCTGCCAAATCCGGGGGTCTGCGATCAGTCTTGCGCTGATCCAGATTGGCGGGGGGCATAAAAAAACCTCCAGTCCCGCAACGGGAACAAGAGGTCACATGCCAAAAAGGCAGGCGAGATCTCCGTTACCGCGCGGAGAAACAGTGCCATCTCACCTCGGATAGGTCTCCTGGCTCGTAGGTTCAGAAGGTTAGGCCTTCAACGCTTCCCCCAGCCTTCCCCGACTAGTTCATCGAGTGGCTTGAATGGGGGGTCGCTTCCCACTTACAGTGGCGGGACCGCGCCGGTTTTTCACCGGACTTCCCTGTTGCGCCCTGGCGGGCATCCGAGAGATTATTCAATTATCAACCGAGATACCTAACGCGGACTAGTCCACCCTGTCAAGGCTGAAATATCGGGAGATACCGCGAGCCGAATCGGTTCTACGCGCACTGGGCGGACCACAAAGCCCAATCACTCATCAAGAAGACATACATTGAGGCCGGTTGTCCATTTGGTTGCCACCCCTCCGCGCTGAAAGATCAGCTCCTTACCAAGATCAACCACCTCCTGAAAAGGCTGGTGTCGACAGTTCGATTCTGTCCCTCGGCACCACAACCCTTCAAAATCTTCAGAACTCCCGCGCCAGATGGGGCGATGCGCGACAGGTCCTTTTTGGGGCTTTTCTGGGTCTTTCTAGAAAGTGGTTGTCCAAACGGTTGTCCAAGACGGACGGGCCTCAAACCGCAAAGGAAAATCGTTGACTGGCTACTGCGGTGCAGTCGCTTGCGATGCATAAATAACCGGAGGAAGCGTCCTGCCTCACATACATGAACAAGAACAAGACATGCTACTCAGTTCAATGCGTTCCAAGCCTTCTCAATACGGAGCACAGATCTCCTTGGTCTTTGCCGCATCTCCTTGGTGCTCCTGAATGCACTGCCGGTAGCCTTTCAGCAGTTCGGCTGCTTCTTGGCTGATCTCTGCGTTGGCCTTCCGCTGGCGATAATTTACACAACTCAATGCATCCTTGCCGACGAACAATCGGTTTTCTCAGTAGAGCAAGGTTCTACTCTCGTAAGGTGTTATTACGGTGTTAGAAATAGGGGCAAAATCAGACCTAATAGACGAAATCCAGACAAACATAGGCATGGAAGCAAAGTAAAAGATTTTACGGGTAAACAAAATGATCGCTCAAGAATCAATACCTTGAGCGATCCTTTTGGGATGGCTTGCGAAGCAAGGACTCTACCACTGAGCTACGCCCGCCCGTGATTGGCATCCTATGTCGCCCGCCGGTGCGAGTCAAGGCAGCCGGAGGTCCGTACGACGCGCCACTCCACGCGGGCGAATTTGCGGCGGCAGATTTTGACGCGGATTTCGTTGACCGGCGG
>CAYNLM010000080.1:0-18343 GCA_964398045.1 uncultured Nitrospira sp.
TACGTCGAGAGCAGGGTCTCCTGCCCGCGCACACCCGGCCGACCCCCCGGAGGCCAATACAAGATGCCGATGATGCCGATTGCCAGACTTGCCACGGCTCCGAGGCCACCAAAGAGAAGGCGCTGGTCGACGTCAGCAAGGGCCAGGGCTGAAGAACGAGCATCACGCCTGCTGTCAGGCGCCGTCAACATCCAGGCGAGGCTCGCGGCGCAGGCCAGGGCTGCAAGCCCGATACACACAGACGCCCACGCGCGTGAAAGGAAACCGGTGCGTCCGGATCGTCCGGTCCGGGGCGGACGGGACAACAAGGTGGAGGCAAGCCTGTTGCCGTAGGGCATGGACTCAAATGGAAATTCGCTGTGCTGCGAGATAGCCATGGCGACTGAAGCGGTGACTCAATTCGACTAGATATGAATCGGATGGGGGGAGCGGAAACTGAAGACAGGAAAGAGGTGGAGTGACGACTGGCCACCAACGGATACCAACGTACAGGAGCGATGAGGCGCCTAGCCGGTCTGGTGCAAGTGCGCCTTCAGGCGGAGGATGGCTTTGGTGTGGATCTGACAGACGCGCGATTCGGTGACTTTGAGGAGATCACCGATCTCTTTCATGGTGAGCTCTTCATAATAGTACAGGCTCAACACCAGCCGTTCCTTTTCCGGCAGCAGTTGAATGGCATTGCCGATCAATTCGCGTTCCCGCTCGTTGACCAACACCGACAGCGGATCGGGGTTGTATGTGTCGGCCAGCATCTTGACGACCTTGTGCCCGTCTGGTTCCTGCAGGCTCAGATCGTCGATGCTGATCAGCACGGCGCCGCGCGCGCGGGTGAGGAAATCGTCGAGTTCTTCCATCGACATTTTCAATTCGGCGGCGACTTCTTCATCCGAGGGAGGGCGTCCCAAACGGCTCAAGAGTTCCGTGTGAGTCTTTTGCAGGAGACCGATGCGCTCATGCACGGATCTGGGAATCCAATCCATCGACCGGATCTCGTCGAGCATGGCTCCGCGAATGCGAAACTCCGCGTAGGTTTTAAACTTGGCCTCGCGGGTCGGATCGTACTTGTCCATCGCGTCCATCAGTCCGATGGTGCCGACGGAAATCAGGTCCTCGGCATCCATATAGGCCGGCAGCCGAAAGGCCAGCCGGTGAGCCATCGCGCGAATCACATGGGCGAATTCTTTGATCAGCTGCTCGCGCCGCGCCTCCGTTGCCGAACAGGATTTCCGCTCTCGTGAGAGGGCTGTCTTGCTCATCATGTCTGCCTGTGTCTCCTTGGGCCCATGAATGGAAATTACGCCGTCTGCACCAACCGCTGCCAGAGCAGTTGCATGGAACTTTTCGGGATGCCCGGTCTGGGCCATTGCGTCACCTGCCTCGCGAGCCTGGCAAAGGCCTGCGACGCGGGCGACTCGGGAAACAGGTCGGCCACCGCTTTCTGCTGCATGACGGCCAAGGGCACATAATCGTCGTGGGGAATGCAGCCGATGTAGTCGATGGCGACGTGCAGGAAGCGATCGGCGGCCAGATCCAATTTCCGGAAGACGTCGGCGGCTTCCCGCGGATTCTTGGCCTGATTGACCAGCACCTTGAACCGATGTTCCCGATATTGCCGAGCCAGGACTTTGATCAAGGCATAGGCGTCGGTCAGCGACGTCGGTTCCGGTGAGAGCACGATCACCGTGTCGTGCGCCGAGGAGGCGAAAAAGGTGACGGTGGGCGAAATACCGGCGCCGGTATCGATGAGAAGAATATCCGTATCGAGGGAGATCTGTTCGAGCTGTTCCTGGATCAGCAATTGCTGGGATTCCGTCAAGGCGGTCAATGTCTGGACGCCCGAGCTTGCCGGCAGGACATGAATGCCGGCCGGACCCTCCAAAAGAATCTCGTCGAGGCTGCGCGCGCCGGACAGCACGTGCTCGATCGTGTAGCGCGGCACGAGCCCCAGGAGCACGTCCAGGTTGCCCAATCCGAGATCGGCGTCCAGGACGAGCACCCGTTTCCCTGATTTGGAAAGCGCTACCGCGAGACTGGCCACCACATTGGTTTTGCCGACTCCTCCCTTTCCGCTCGAGACCGCGATCACTTGCGTGCGGCGCTCGGACGGCTCTTCGGACGGCACGGTGGCGGGAATGTTCAATCTGCTCTGCATAACGAGAGTCCTACCTTTCATTCTGTCCGGTCGAGGCTCCGACCGGTTCCGGCATGTCGTGAGATGAAGAAACAACCGGCGGTTGATCCGGCATCCGGGGCGCCACGTAGCGCTGTGCCATCAGAAATGCGGCCAACCGTTCAGGCGTGGCGATCTCGAGATCTTCGGGCACGCGCTGTCCCGAGCTCCAATAGGACAGGGGCGCTCCGGTTTGATGCGCCAGCTCGAAGACCGTGCCGAACGACGATGTCTCATCCAACTTGGTAAAGAGGAGCCTCAGCAAGGGAAGATCTTTGACCCGATCATACAGGCGGAGCAGGTCCTGTTCCCGCATCGAGGCCGGCACCACCAGATGAATGTCCATCGCCGCCTCATCTGTGAGCAGTTGATGGAGCTCCTTCGCCGAGGCCACGTCATCCGGCCCGACGCCGGGCATGTCGAGCAGCACCAAATCCGCATGGGCATGACGACGCAGCCCTTCATGCACCTGCCGGGCCGACACGGCGGAGGCGAACGGCACACCCAGCACATTGGCGTACATGCGCAATTGTTCCACCGACGCCCGGCGATAGGTATCGAAGGTCACGATGGCCACCGATTTCTTTTCTTCGAGTCGATAGTGGGCGGCCAGTTTGGTGATCGCCGTCGTTTTCCCCGCCCCGCTTGGTCCAAGCATGAGACTGATGGTCCGATCGCCCTGCCCGGCCAGGAGCGGGCCGCTGACACGAATTCGACCGGCAAGGAGCCGCTGCATAGCGTCACAGAGCGTGTCATGGTCGAGTGCGGAGTTCTTCTCGAGCGTGCCGACGAGCTCACCGGCCAACGACTCGGCCGTTGAAGGTCTCACGCCTTGACCGATCAACGAGCGGCAGAGCGTCGACAGTTCTGCCGGTACGTGGGTACCCAACGATTGTGTCTCCGGCGGCAGGGAGGCCCCCAACACACGACTGAGGTCGTTCAACTCCGAGCGAAGCCGCCGCAGCCGCTCCTTCTTCCATCCGGCCTTCACAGCCTGCCGCGATACCGGAGTCGCCGTCGCAGGGGCCGTCGTTGACGTGAACCGACCGGACGGTTTCAACATGGATTGAAGCGTCTCCTGAAATTCAGATGTCGATGCTGAGGCCGATGCGGCCGGTTCCACCGGAGCGACCGGCGGAGCCGCGACGGGTGTTTGTGCACGCGGCGCAGGCGTCGTCCGCTGCACATTCTGCTCGGCCTGTTCGGCGGCCGCCATGACTTCGAGCACCGGACGGTTGAAGAGGCGCAGCAAGCGGCCGCCCTGTTGGACTTCTTTCGACGACAGAATGATGGCGTCCGGTCCGAGTTCTTCCTTGATCGCGCGAATGGCGTCCTGCATCGTCAGGGCGTGAAACGTTTTGACCTTCATGGCTTACCTCATGATGGTTGCGCGAGTTCCCCGTCGAGCCGCACGGTATCCAGGGACTGCAAGCGCACGAGCGCATCCACTTCGTTGAGTCCCATGACCGGCACCGAATGGAGCATGCGATCGGTTAAGCGTCGGAGATGGCGGCGCACGGCCGGAGAGCAGAGCACGATCGGCTGATGGCCTTTGGCCGCCACCCGCTCGGCCGCCTGTTTCAGACTGCTCACCAGTTTGTGCGACAGTGTCGGATCCAGGTTCAAGGCGGCGCCCTGCGGGAGGACCGCCACATGCTCGGCCAACGAGCGGTCGAGCCGCGGATCCAAGGTGATGACTTGCAGCGTACCGTCCGGCATCTGGTACTGCTTCGTGATGGTTCTCGCCAGCGATTGACGCGCGGCTTCCGTAAGCAGGTCCGCATCTTTCGTGACCGTCGCGTGATCGGCCACGGCTTCGAGGATCGATCGCAGATCGCGGATGGGGATTCCCTCTTTGAGGAGATTGCCCAGAATGCGGACGACCGCGCCCAACGGAACGAGCGTGGGAATCAGTTCTTCGACCAGCTTCGGATGCGCCTTTCCGACTTCGTCCAACAGAGCCTGGACTTCCTGTCGGCCGAGCAACTCGTGTCCATGGCGTTTAATGAGTTCCGAAAGATGCGTCGTGATGGCGGAGCTGGCATCGACCACCGTATACCCGGCCATCTGCGCCTGTTCGCGCGCATCTTCCGACACCCACAATGCCGGGAGGCCGAACGCCGGTTCCTTGGTCGGAATCCCCTGCACGAGGCCGCGCTGGCCGGTTCCCGGATCGATCGCCAGGACATGGCCGGGCAACACATCCGATTTCGCCACTTCGACGCCTTTCAAGATGATGGCGTATTCGTTGGGACGCAGCTGCAAATTGTCGCGGATATGAATGGGCGGAACCACGAAGCCCATCGTTTCCGCAAACTGGCGGCGCAATCCTTTGATCCGGTCGAGCAACGCCGTGCCCTGCGCTCCCTCGACCAGGCCGATGAGCCCATAGCCCACTTGCACTTCCATGAGGTCGAGCGGTGTCACGCGGGTCACCCCTTCGTCTTGCTTCGTCGGAGGGGCGACCGGCGGAAGAATCTCGGGCGCCTGCTCGCGTTGATGGAGATGATAGGCCACCCACGCCACGATGCCGCCGAGTACGAGGAACGCGAGATGCGGGAGGCCCGGCACAAGCCCGAGTGCGAGCAGAATCCCGGCGGCGGTGCCGACCGCCTTCGGCGACATCAGCAGTTGCTTGGTCATCTCGCCGCCCAGATCGGTCTCGGATGCTGCGCGGGTAACCACGATACCGGCTGCGGTCGAAACGATCAACGCGGGGATCTGCGCCACCAATCCTTCACCCACGGTCAACAGCGTGTAGGTTTGCGCCGCCAGTCCCGGGCTCATGCCTTGTTGCAGGATGCCGATGGTCAAACCGCCGAGGATGTTGACCAGGATGATGATGACGGCGGCGATCGCGTCGCCCCGCACGAATTTGCTGGCGCCGTCCATGGCGCCGTAAAAATCCGCTTCCTCCGCAATTTCACGTCGTCGCCGACGCGCTTCCGCCTCGTTGATCAGGCCGGCGTTCAGATCGGCATCGATGCTCATCTGTTTCCCGGGCATCGCATCCAAGGTAAAACGCGCGGCGACCTCGGCGACACGCCCGGCGCCTTTGGTGACCACGACAAAGTTGATGATGACCAGGATCGAAAACACCACGAGGCCGACCGTGTAGTTGCCGCCCACGACGAAGTTGCCTAAGGTTCGAATGACCTCGCCTGCGGAACCCGCTCCTTCGTTGCCGTGGAGCAGAATCAAACGAGTCGAGGCAATATTCAACGAGAGCCGCAGCAACGTGATCATCAGGAGGATTGACGGGAAGACGGAAAATTCAATCGGCCGGCGCACTTGAAGCCCGACGAGCAAAATGATGACGGACAGCGTAATGTCAAAACTCAAGAGCAGGTCGAGCAAAAAGCGCGGCAACGGCAGCAACATGACCATCAGGATGGCCACGACGCTGATGGACAGGACGATGTCCGGATGTTTCATCAGCGGGGGGCGATTGAGCGAGTCTGCCTGTGTGGCCATGTCCGTGGTGTCCCTGTGCTACGCCTGTCCGGGGGCGACGCCTTTGGCTCGATACACGAAGGCCAAAATCTCCGCCACCGCACGATAGAGGTTGGCAGGAATTTCCTTGCCGATGTCGACCAACTTGTACAACGTGCGGGCGACAAACTTGTTTTCCACTACGGTCACACCATGATGGCGGGCCAGTTCTCTGATCCGTTCGGCCACAAAGCCGGCGCCTTTGGCGACGACAAACGGCGCAGCCATTTTGTTCGCGTCGTATTTGAGGGCCACCGCGAGATGTGTCGGGTTGGTAATCACGACGTCGGCGGTCTTGACCGCGGCCATCATGCGCTTCTTCGCCAGATCCCGTTGGGCCGCCCGGACGCGACTCCTGATGAGCGGATCGCCTTCCGCCGCCTTGTGCTCTTCCTTGATCTCCTCTTTGGACATGCGCAGACTGCGTTCCCACTCATACCGTTGATAGAGGTAGTCCAGTCCGGCCAAGACCGCGATTGCGCCCGAGACGGCCAACGCGGTCTTCAAGGCGAGGCGGCCTGTGACCTGAAGCGCGGCGCCCATGTCGAATTGGATGAGCTCGGGAACTTGGCGCAGATCATCCTGCATCACAAAGACGCCCGCCCCTGTGATGATGAGAATCTTGAAGAGCCCTTTCACCAGTTCCATGACCGAGCGGAGCGATGCGAGCCGCGACAGCCCTTTCATGGGATTGAGGCGGCCGAAGTCCAGATGAACCGCCTCCGGACGCCACAGGAATCCGGTTTGGACCAACGAGGCGCCGCTGCCGATGAGCGCGATGCCCAGGAGCACCGGGATAACGAGCAGGAGGATCGTGGCGCCCGTCTGCGCGATGACGGTATAAATATGTTCGACGGTCAGATGGTTCTGAAAACCCTGGTCGAACGAGAGTGTGAGACCCTGTCGCGTGATGTCCGTCATCTTCCGCATGCCCATCGGAATGACCGCCGCGAGGAGTCCGATGCCGCCCAGCAGAATGGCGGCCGTCGACACATCGCGGCTCATCACCACTTGGCCTTGTCGCCGGGCTTCGTCCTTTCGCTTCTGGGTCGCTTGTTCGGTCTTATTGGTATCCTGATCAGCCATGTCCCAAGACTTTCATGAGCGCATCAATGGTCATCTGTAAGCGCTCGATCTCGCGTGAGAGGAGATCCACGGTGAACGGCATCGACACGCCAATCACGAGTAATCCTCCTGCAATGGTAACCGGAAAACTCAGGACGAAAACGTTGATCTGGCTGACCGTGCGTCCCAAAATCGCGAGCAGGATATTCAAAAGGAGAATCGTGATCAGCACCGGCGCGGCCAGCTTCAGTCCGATGGTGAACATGTGTTGGGAGAGATGAACCACGTCATCTCCAAGCCCTGATGGAAGCGTGGCGCCGAATGCCGGGATGGCCTCATAGCTGGACACGATGGTCGCGACCACCAGCATGTGGGCATTCAAGGACAGGAACACCAGCGAGGCCAGCAGCGTGAAGTATTGGGCCATCATGGGTGTTTGATGAGCGGTCGTGGGATCGAACAGCTGTACCACCCCGAATCCCATCTGAATGCCGATCATTTCCCCGGCCAGCTCGAGCGCTCCGAAGAACAAACGCACGGCGAGGCCGATGGTCAGGCCGATGGCCATTTCGCTGATGAGTCCGGCCGTGAGGAGCATCGGGTCGAAGGACACCGGCGGCAGGTGAATCACCGGCGCCAAGGCCGCTCCCAAGACCAACACGAGGGCCAGCTTGACTTTGACCGGCACGTTTTGTCCGCTCAACACCGGCAGGGCGGCGAGCAGTCCGCCGATCCGCGAGATCAAGACCAGGAAAGCCTGGAACTCGGGGAGGAGAATATGAATCGTCTGCGTCAGCGCCATTCCGGTGTCCCTAGTGCACGTAATTGGGGATATTGATCAGCAGGTTTGTCATGAAGGTCGTCAGCACACCCAGCATCCAGGGGAGGAACACTAAAAGTGCACCGAACAGGGTTAAGATCTTGGGCACAAATGACAGCGTGGCCTCATTCAGTTGAGTCATCGCCTGGAAGGCGCTGACCATCAGGCCGACGATGAGGCTGAGACCTAAGATCGGAGCGGACACCAACAAGGTGGTCTCTAGCGCTTGCCGTCCCAACTCTGTGACCACTTCTGGCGTCATGATGTTATTGGAAGCTCCTCACCATCGACCCGACGACGAGATACCACCCGTCGGCCAGGACGAACAAAATCAACTTGAAGGGCAGCGAGATGACCACCGGCGGAAGCAGCATCATGCCCATCGACATCAGCACGCTGGCCACCACCATATCCACAATCAAAAACGGGATGTAGATCAAAAAGCCGATCTGGAACGCGATGCGCAGCTCGCTCAGGATGAAGGCCGGAATGACGACGTGCGTCGGGACTTGCGCGATCTGTTCCGGCTTCGGCATCTTGCTGAGGCTGATGAACAACTCCAGATCCTTTTCGCGCACCTGGCGCAGCATGAAGCCGCGCACCGGCTCGATTCCCTTTGCCCAGGCGTCCTCGTAGGAAATCTGCTCGGCGATCAAGGGCTGCAACGCGCTGCTGTAGACCGTCTGCCCGACCGGCGCCATGATGAACATGGTCAGGAACAAGGCCAGCGAGAGCAGCACCTGATTGGGCGGCACCGCCTGTGTCCCCAATGCCTGGCGCAGGAAGGACAAGACGATGACGATGCGCGTAAACGACGTCACCATGATGAACAAGGCCGGTGCGAGCGAGAGGACCGTCAGGAGAACCAGGATTTGGATGACGACGGCGGTTTGCTTCGGCGCATCGGAGCCCAGATCGATGCTGACGGACGGTCCGGCCGCCCAGCTGTCGGGCGGGACAAGACTGCAGGCGACAAGCAAGCCTGTCACCGAGAGGGCGACGAAAAGATGGCGCCTCCAGTTACCGATCGCCATGGTTTCCCTTGTCCGATCCGCGCCCGGCCGTCAGCTGGTGAAGCCAAGAGGCAAGGAGGGCGGATGGCGTCCCGGACGGTGCCGTCGATGGAGCCGATGGCGATGCCGCAAGCAGGGCTTGTACTTTTCCGGGATCGACGACCCGTCCGAAGTTCACGAGGTCGTTCGCAGTGGCGCCGACGATCAGGTATTCCCCCGCCACCGACACGAGGGCGATCGTCTTGCGGGGGGCGATGTACCCGCTCGCCACCACCTGCACGAGCGGACCCGTGCCGACCACTCCCAACCGGCCTCCCATCACCCGTCTCGCCGCCAGCGCAAGCAGGCCCATGAGGACCAGCACGATGGCCAATGCGGAGGCGGTGCGTAACAGGCTCTCCCAGATGTCGATCACTCGTCTCTCTCCTTTTCAGTTCCCGGCGATGGGCAAGAGGCAAGAGGCTTGAGGGTAAAGAAGGTTCGCCCACTGCCTCTCGCCCCTGGCCGCGTGCCCCGCTCGTCATCCCAGTTGCTGAACCCGTTCCGCGGCGCTGACCACGTCGGTCAGCCGAATGCCGAACTTTTCGTTCACGACGACGACTTCTCCGCGGGCCACCAACTTGTTGTTCACCATGACTTCCATCGGTTCACCGGCGAGCTTGTCGAGTTCGATCACCGAGCCTTGCGCCAATTGGAGCAGGTCACGGATCGCCATTTTGGTGGAGCCGACAAAGACGGCCACGCTCATGGGAATGTCGAGAATGAAGTCGATGTTCTTCGGTGTGCCTCCCGACTCCGTGTTTTGCACGGGCGGAAAGGAAGCCGGTTGCGGAGCGGCACTCGCCGCGCCGGTCGTCTGCGTCTCGGCTTGTGTCGTGGATTCTGCATCGCCCATGCCAGCTCTCCCCGTCGAAAGGTGATTAGCCCACGATCTTCGTCACGCGGCATGCGTGATTGCCCCTGAACACGCCGGGGCTGCCTTGGAATTTGTGATAGCCCTCGATGTAGCAATCCAGCGGGTCGCCCGGCCGCTGATCGAGCAGGACGACGTCGCCCGGTGAAAAGTTGAGAACGTCCCGCACCGTGACGGTGGTGGTGCCCAGGCGAACGGTGATCGGCAACGGGCACTCTTGCAGCTTCTCGCGGAATTTCTGGTTCCAGCTTCCGTCCTGTTCCACTTGATCCGAAACGAGCCCCGAATAGAGCTTTTCCTTGATCGGTTCCAACATCGCATAGGGGTAGACGATGAACAGATCGCGCGAGATCTCTCCGATGATGATTTGAAGCGTCACCACGACGACGATCTCGGACGCCGTGACGACCATGGCAAATTGGGGATTGCTTTCCGACCGGACATATTCGACCTTCACCGGCAGCACGGCCTGCCAGGACTTTTCCAGGTCCGTAAGCGCGTTGAGCAACAGCTTTTTGATGATCCGGAGCTGCACGGGCGTGAAATCCCGTCCCTCGGGCTTGACGTGCGTCTGGCCCTTGCCGCCGAAAAAATAATCGACGATGAGGTACACGAGGAAGGCATCCATGACAAAGAGCGCGTTGCCCCTCAGCGGATGCAGGTGAAACACGTTCAGCGACGACGGCATCGGGACCTTTTTGAGAAATTCGCCGAACTTGATGACCTGCGTCCCGACGACCACGAAATCGATGGCTTCGCGGAGCAACGTCGTCCACGCGACGGACTGGCGGCGGATGAACCGGTCATTGATGAGCTCAAGGGTGGGCATGCGCCCGCGGATAATGCGCTCCTGGTTGAGGAGGTCGTACTGTTTTGCGCCGCCGGGCGGCGGTTCCTCCTTCGGAGCCGTATCCACTTCCCCCGACACCACGCCCTTGAGCAGCGCATCGATTTCGTCCTGTGAAAGAATTTTTTCCATGACAGCGGCGTTATTGCAGGACGAAATCGGTGAAGTACACGGACCGGACGCCCGGTTTCGGCAGCAAGCCGTTCACCCGCTGCGTGATTTCATCGCGGAGCTGGAACTTGCCCTGCGGCGTCCTGATCGTCGTCGAGTCCTTGCTGCTCAAGAGCACGAGAATGGTGTCCCGCAACTGAGGGATGCGGGAGGACAACTCGGCGGACACGGCTTCGTTGTCCGCTTCGAGCTTCACCGTCAGCTTCAAATAGCGGATTTCCGGTGAGTCCGCGAGGTTCACAATAAAGGGCTCCAGGTCGAACATGGCTCCTGGCGCGGCGTTCGATCCTGTTTTGGCACCGGCCGCTCCGTTCGGTTCGGCTTTGGCCGCCGCCTCGGGCTTGCGGTCCTCATTCACGGGGGCGGTTTCACTTTTGCCGCCGAGCAACTTCACCACCACAAATGCACCGCCGAGTCCGGCGGCCAGCGCCGCCACCACCACAATGATGAGTATTTTAATCGGCAGCCCCGGCGCCTTGGGTGGAGCCGGTGCTTTTTCCTCTGTGTCTGCAACCGCTGCTGCGTTGGCCATAGGATTTCCTCCTCACTTCCCACAATGACGACAATGGGCAGACTGCAATGCATATGCCATGTCTTCCGCAGAGATCGACCAGGCCTCTACCCACCAATCGCTGCTCCAGACGAGGCGAGGCACGCGAAGGCGGCACATTGCTCCTGTCGCTGTCACGCAATCGTCATGAAGGCGGTTGACGGTGTCAGAATCCTGACGATGGAAGAGAGATCGGGGAATGTTCTGATGGCCGTCATGGCCGGGTGAGGATGTGCCCGCTCCGGACAGGGAGCCAGGACTCCCTGTCCGGTCACCGAAGCGGATTACCGTTTGAGATTCACGAGTTCCTGCAGAATTTGGTCGGAAGTCGTGATCACGCGCGAGTTCGCCTGGAAACCACGCTCAGCCGCGATCATGTCGATGAAGCTCTGCCCCAGATCGACATTCGAAAGCTCGAGCGAGTTGGATTTCACGCTGCCGAGTCCCGCACTGTCGGGGGCGCCGGTCACCGGCTGACCCGAGTTGCCGGATTGGGCAAAGGTGTTTTTTCCGGTGCGTGTGAGACCGATCGGATCCGGGAATCGCGCCAGGACTACCTGGGCTAAGGCGCGGAGTTGTCCGTTCGAAAAACGGCCGCTGATCGTTCCGTTCGCGTCCACGGAAAACGCCTGGAGTGAGCCGGCGGCGTACCCGTCTTGCGTTTGCTGAACCAGTGCCGAGGTGGAACCGAATTGGGTCGTGCCATCCAGCCCGTTTCCGCCGTCCGTGGTGACGCTGGTTCCAAAATTCATGACGATCAACTGATTCGGCGTGGCGCCGTTGAAGTCGATTTGAAGTTGATCCGGAATCGTCCCCATGGCGCCGGCGGCGGTTCCGTTGTTGTACCGCTTGACCAGACTCTCACGATCCAATGTCCCGTTGGTATTGAACGTCAACGTGCCGGATCCGACCTTTACAATCCCGAGCGTGGTGTCGACATTGCTCGTGTTGTAGTTGGCCGTCACGATGTCCGACGATGAGGCGACCACGTTGTAGTTCCACGTATTCGCGCCAGCCTTTGTGAAATAGGTCGTGAGGAGATGGCTGTTTCCCAAGGAATCGTAGACGGTCATCGACGTGGAAAAGTTGGAGGTGCTGGTGGGATTCGAAAGCTGGAAATCGGTCCCAGTCGTGGAGGTCCCTGTGAGCAGGCTGAGGTTCGAGGCCAAGGTGTCCGCTCCGTTCGCCGTCACTACGACTGCGCCCGTATTGGCAGTCGAGTCATTGGTTGCGCCCGAGATACCCGACGTAAATGTAAAGACACCGGAGGAGTTCACTGAAGCGGCGAAACCCGTATAGGCGGCTTTGAGAAAGGGATCGGTCAGCGTCAGCCCGCGAACCGCGTTTTGAATTGCGGCGGCCAAGGCAGAGCCGGTAAGCCCGTTTGCGACCGTAACCGTTTTGGCTCCGTCACCGTTGAGATTAATGTTAAAAGAGTTGTTTCCGGCCGCCGTCGTTGTGGCGGAGGCTGCTGAGCCAACCACGTTTCCCCGCACACCGGTGACCGGAGTTGCAGAATTCAGGTTTGCGGCCACTAACGCAGTCGTGGTCGCTTTGGGAGATGCGGTCGTAGAGGGAAGCGATATATCGCCGATCGTGCCGGTAATGGTACCGGTCGTATCGGCCAGGAAGCCTTGGAGTTTGAACCCTGAGGGATCAACCACATCATTGTTTTTGTCCAGCCGGAACTGGCCCGCGCGCGTATAAAACGTGCCGCCTTGCGAATTTTTCACCACATAGAAGCCGTTCCCGTCTACGGCCATATCCAGCGTATTCGATGAAGTGGCCAACGATCCCTGAGAGAAGTCTCCTTGCACAGACGTGAGGGCCACACCGATGCCGGTTTGGACGGCGCCGGACCCTCCGGAAATCGACGAGCTGATGAGGTCTGCGAAAGTGGCCTTGCTTCCTTTAAAACCGACGGTGGACAGGTTGGCAATGTTGTTGCCTATCACAGACAGCGCGGTACCATTCGCGTTGAGCCCGCTGACTCCGGCAAATAGGGATGACAGAATTCCCATCTCCGCTTCCTCCTTGTTTCTCTACACAGTTGGTTCAAAGACAATGACGTCGATCATCGGTTCCATTAGCGGATCGCTAGGATTGTGCTTGGATCAACAATTTGATCGCCGGCCAAGAGTGATGCAGGCTGCCCGGCATTTGGCTGAATGCCCGACACAGTGACGAGCGAGGTGGTCGTCGACGACACCGGATTGCCGCCCTTGTCCACTGCGGTGACCGTGTATTTATAGGTTCCGGGTTGGACTGGGATGCCGTTCTGGTCCAGCCCGTCCCACTGCACTTGCTGCGTCCCGGCATTTTGAGCTCCGAGGTTCAGCGCGCGGACGGCTTGATTGCTTGCATTCATGATTGTGACCGATACGGAGCTCGCATTCGCGGACAGGCTATAGCTGAACGTGGTTGGTCCTGTGCCAAGTTCAATCAATGATCCAGCGACGTTCACTTGGCGCCCAATCAAGGGCAGGAGCGAATATTGTTCATTGGCCGTCTGGGCAGTGATCAATTGCTGGAGCAAGGCCACCTGTTGAGTGCTCTGCTGGAGTTGGCTGAATTGAGCCAGTTGTGCCACGAATTGCTGATTGTCGACGGGCTTGAGCGGATCCTGGTTCTTCAACTGTGTCACGAGCAGATTCAGGAAGTCTTTTTCTCCCAGCTGCTGGTTTGCCGGTAACGTTGGGACTGCCGCAGACGATGCCGCCGCTAACGTGGATTGCTGCGTGGTTGGCGATATTCCCGTAAGATCTGCCATGAAAGTTTCTCCCTCGTGCGGCTAAGCAAAGAGGCTCAGCATCCCGGCCCGGTGACTGCCGTTGGGTAAAGAAGCAGGTGTGCGATTCTGCTGGCGATGATTGCCTTGTTGCTGCTGGGACCGGTCGTCATACCCGCGCGAGAGCCATTCCTGCCCTCCATGCTGAGTCCCCTGCCGGTCAACGTGAACCCTGAATTGTCCCATGTCCAATCCCGACGCTTGCAAGGCAGCTTGCAGACGGTCCTGGCCGTTCATGAGATATTGCCCGACATCCGGCCGGTCGGACGATAAATGCGTGTGCACGAGATTGTTGGTCATGGCAACACGAACGTTGACGCGGCCCAGATCTGGCTGCGCCACTTCAAAAACGACCGAACGGGACATGGCGGGCATCGGCGCATCCGAGACGTCATGAGCTGCCGTCAGCGGTTGGGGCTGGCTAACCGTCGGCGCTGAGCGGGCATCCATTGAGCGTGGTGTCGGCTGGGCGGCATTGCCAAACGCAAACGTGGTCTCGGTTTGAGCAGCGGTAGCGGCCTGTGTATTCAAGGCCGGCGCGGCCGCGCCTTGCGGAAGCGCGGTGTCGGCATGATCGTGGCGGCTCTCTTGGCGATCTGACCAGGACATGTCGGATGGTTTGTCCGCGTGATCAAACGCATCCCAACTGTGAGGCTGTGCTGGTGCATTTTTTAGGGTAGCCTCTTCCTTGGGAAGCCCATCGCGAGACGACGGTGGCGTCTGTGAGGCCAGCGGCTGTTGGTCGCGTTTCTCCGTTGTCTGCTGAACGCCCGCATCAGCCGGGGTGTTCACAAGGCCTGCGGCCGCATCCTCTCTTCCCCGATCATTTGGAGACTGGCCCGGTTGAGCGGTGAGAACAGGTGGTTGCGGCGAGGCTGCCTCCTTGGCGACCACCGGAGGAGCAGCCTTCTGTCGATCGCTTTCATTCTGGTCGGGCGTCTTCGATGGTTCATTCTGTTGTATTTGCGACGGATCCAGGGATGGCGTGGGAGCGCCATCAATGAGAACCTGCTGACTTGCTGGCTGCTGCTTCTGTTGGGTGGTTGAGGACTGTCCTGTCGTCGTCGCGGCGGACGCTGCGATGACGGGCGGCATCGTGGCGGGGTTCGCTGAAGGAGCCGCGGCAACGGCGGGAAGCACGATGCCCGGTGTCGTGTGCTGGCCTTCCGCGGTTGGCAACAAACCCATGTGAGCTTGCGATGGTTCCCCGGAGAGGGATTGCGCGGCAGTCATATTCTGCGGCGGCGCGCCCGGAGTCACTGTCGGTGTCTGGAGGAGAGCCACGACCATCCCCTGTGTGGTGGCATCTGTGCCAATCTGGTTCGGCTGAGCGTCGTGCTCGTCCTGGGTAGAATCGGATGAATCCGTTTTTTTGACGTCCTGAGTGGCATCAGAAGAAGCATCCGAAGAGCGGTCCTGAGAATCGTGAGACTCTGAGGATCGATGATTCGCATGCTTCGTTTGAGTGTCACGTGCGTCTGCATGGTTGGCCGCCGAGGATTGCGGCTCTTCCCTCTTTTGAGCTTGGCTGGAATTTCTGTTTTCCTGATGGGCCGATCGCAAGGCAGACGAGAAGCTGTCTCGGGCGTCGGTGGAACTGGCCGGCTTCGCCATCGGGGACACATTCGAAGGTCCATCCGGCGCGGGAGCCGAAGCGGGAATCTGTGGGGTGACAAGATTCAGATCCATGAGCCGATGCGATCCTCTTCAGTCTGATTGAAATGACTCGCAGGGAGGGAATTCAATCCTCATGCCACGAACGGATGATGAAAAATCGGCCAGATCGGCGTGTTGCTGAAAGCTGTGAGGAGAAAATCACCGTGGGAAGGAAAAGTTTGCTGGGCTGGTAGGCAAAAACGGGTCCGATCGGCGTGCCGCGGGCACGCTCAGGGATTCTGCGCGAGCAATTGCTCGGTCAGCTTGGCGGCTCGGTCGACTTTCACTTGTGCAAGGATGGACCCGGCTGTCTTCCCTTTCATGAGGCGCAGGATTTCGACGGCCTTGCGATCGGGCATGCGTTCGAGGCGTGCGGCCGCTTCTTCCGGCGGCATGGATTCGTACATCTTGGCGAGCTGACTTTTTTGATCCTGTGCCTGGCGTTCCCGATCTTGGATCACCTTGGCCTGTTGCGCCTTCACGTCGGTCGCCTGCTGGTCCTGCTTGGCCCGCGCGTCCAGCATGCGCTTCTCCAAGGCTTCGTTCTTGGCCAACAGTTGCTCGATCTCGGCCCGGACCATCATGAGCCGTTCCTCGCTTTGGCGCACGGCTTCTTCCCGACGATCCAGATCACGCTTGCGCAGATCCAGCATCTCGAGGATCTCACGCGGCGCGTCCAGGGCCGGCCCTTGGGTGGCAGGAGTCGGCGGAGCCAGGAATTTCTCATCTTCTTCGGCTTCGGTCACCGGGACGCCGGCATCAGCCGACTTTGGCGATATCGCGGCGCGTTCGGCCGGCGCCGAAGGACCGGGCCTGGTCTTGCCTTTAGGGTCGGAAGAGGCTTGGCCCAACTGCACCATGATCCAAAGGAGGATGGTCGATCCGATGAGGCCTCCGGCCAAGGTCCAGAGATAGGAGCGGCGCTGGGCCGACGGCCGCGCGCGCGGCGGCGGGTTCGTGCGGCTCAGAATGATGCGGTCCGTTCGATGATCGGCCGATCGTGGGCTCATGATGTGCCTGTCCCCATCGGACTGCGCCGGCGATGCGCGGCTTCATCCAATGCCTGTTGCTCCCGACGACCGACTTCCGTCCGGTGGGCCTGTTGCCGCCGCTCGGCCAGCCGGTCGAGCACCTTGCGAGCCTGCGTCGCTTCGACCAGCCTGGCCTGAGTGCGCTGCCATGAATCATTCAAGACGTGAATAGCCTGCCGCGCCTGGCCAAGCGCGGCTTCTTGCGCCCCCATGCGGCCCTGCCATTCCAGCATCGATTCGATGGTGAGCCCCTGCTCGGTTTGCAGGCGATAGGACCCCACATCAGATTGAATCTCGGTGTCAAGCGCCCGACAGCGCATTTCCATGTTCAAGAGCTCTTGGGTGATCTGCGCCAGCTCCATGGTGATGGCTTCCTCGGTCTGCGCGCGCAACTTCCGTAACGACTCAATACTCATGCGGTCTGTTGGGCCAACGTCGCAAGACTTTGCACGGAGGATGCGAACGGCGCTGCTTGGTCAATGTCTTGCCTCAGGTAGGCATTGATCGCGTCCTGCGCCAGCACGGCCCGATCGAGCTTGGCGTTCATCCCCTGCTTATAGGCGCCCAGTATGACCAGATCCTCCGATTGCCGATAGCGGGCGACCAGTTCAAGAATGCCGCGGGCCGCGCCGTCATGTTCGCGTCCGACGATGTCCCGCATGACCCGGCTGGTGCTCTGGAGCAGATCGATGGCGGGAAAATGGTTTTGGGCCGCCAACGTCCTGGACAGCACGATGTGGCCGTCGAGGATCGAGCGGACTGTATCGGCGATGGGGTCGGTGAGATCGTCGCCGTCGACGAGCACGGTATACAAGCCGGTGATGGTCCCCGAACCGGGACCGGTCCCGACTCGTTCCAGCAGCTTCGGCAACATGGCAAACACAGACGGCGTATATCCCTTGGTGGTCGGCGGCTCTCCGATGGCCAGTCCTACTTCCCGTTGGCTGTAGGCCAGCCGTGTCAGCGAATCCAGCAACAGGAGGACCTGTTTGCCCGCATCGCGGAAGTATTCCGCGATCGTAGTGGCGACCAAGGCGGCGCGCAGTCTGATGAGCGGAGCTTGATCCGACGTGGCCACGACCACCACCGAACGTTGCAAGGCGGCTGGGCCGAGGTCCCGCTCCAGAAATTCTTTCACTTCGCGGCCTCGTTCGCCGATGAGCGCGATCACGTTCACATCGGCTTGGGTATAGCGGCTGATCATGCCGAGCAGCACGCTTTTCCCGACGCCGGAGCCGGCGAAGATGCCCATTTTCTGCCCTCGCCCGCACGTGAGAAAGCCGTTGATCGCGCGGATCCCGAGATCCAGCGGCGCGCGAATGCGCGCGCGCTGCAGCGGATTGGGCGCGGCGGCATGGAGCGGATATCGGCCGGTAGCGGGGACGGCGCCCTTCTCATCGAGCGGCTCGCCGAGCCCGTCGAGGATGCGGCCCAACAAAGCGGAGCCGACCGGCAGACTGGCCACCTGGCCGGTCATCGTGATTCTGCTGCCCGGGCCGATTCCCTGCATCTCACCGAGCGGCATCAGCAGCACCCGGTCACCGCGAAATCCGACCACTTCCGCTGGAATCGCCCCGCCTCCGTCCTCGCGCGTGATGTGACACAACTCCCCTACGGTGGTCATCGGCCCATACCCTTCGATGACGATGCCGACCGCCTGGGCGACGCGCCCGGAAACGGCGAGGGGATCGACTGGCTCCAACAGGTTACCGAGATTCACGTCGCGTCCTGTTCTTGAGCGCCTCACCCAGGCGCAGGAGTTGTGTGTCCAGCGAGGCATCGATCAATCGGTTGGCGGTATGGACGAGGCAGGTGCCGCGCGGCACC
>CAYNLM010000081.1:0-18343 GCA_964398045.1 uncultured Nitrospira sp.
GGACTGGCGCGTGCACTGGAAACGTAAGCTCCACCTTGTGGCGGCGTGCCTCGACTGCTATCTTATGGACATTGCCTAGATCGACGTCGGTCATGCGGACCGGACTTGCAATTTTCAACCCGTGGGTGGGATCGAGGACGGCTCGAAACTTCGACTTTTGTCCGAGGAGCCCCAGGACGTCTTCTAGGTTCAGGAGCACGGCTGACAGAATGACGAGGGCCACGACGATCAGCGCGCCGACCGTCACGCGGGCCCAGGTGAGTTGCGTGCTCCGTGTCATGTCGTTTCCTTATCTTCCGCCGCGTGCCGTCATTGCGAGATGCGGCTCGGCAGGGAGTTCCATTCGTCCGCCGGTAAGGAGGCGGGGTCCAAGAATCCTCTGATTGCGGCATCTTGCTTGCAGGCCAGTTCCTGGGGCGGCCCGGCAAACAGGATGCGTCCTCGCTGAATCATCACGAGATGATCCGCCACGCGAAAGGCCAGATCGAGATCGTGTGTGACGACGACCTGTGTGACGCCCTTCGCCTTGAGTTGGAGAATCAAATGACCGATGGCGAAGGCGTTCACCGGATCGAGACCGGCGGTGGGTTCGTCGTAAAGCAAGAGCGGCGCTCCGCTGGCAAGCGCCCGCGCGATGCCGACCCGTTTTCGCATCCCTCCGCTGAGATCGCCGGGCATCTTGCCGATGACGTCGGCCAAACCGACGAATTCAAGATTCCGTCTGACGATCTCCTCGATCTGCGTATCGGACATCCGGTCCTCCTCCCAGAGGCGGTAGCCCACGTTTTCACGTACCGAAAGGGAGTCGAAGAGCGCGGCGCTTTGAAACACCATGGCGATGTCGCGGCGGATACGCGTCAGTTCACGGTCCGACAGTCCGCCGATATCCTCTCCATTGATCCTGATGCTGCCGTGATCCGGCTTGAACAGGCCGAGGATGAGCCGCAGGATCGTCGTCTTGCCGGATCCGCTGCCTCCCAGGATGACTTCGGTTTCGCCCTTCTCGATCTCGAAGGAGACGTCTTGCAGGACCGGCTTTCCGTCGAGGTGCAGCGACACCTCGTACAAACTGATCACGGGTTGTGTCGCCGTCGTCATGGAATCGCCATAAACAGCTTGGTAATGAAGAAATCGTTCGCCAGAATCAGAATCGACGCGGATACCATCGACTGCGTGGTGGAGGCGCCCACGCCCGCGGTCCCACCTTTCGTTGAAAATCCCGCATAGCAGCCCACCATCGCAATGAGGCTGCCGAACACGATCGGTTTCACCAACCCGAGCACGAGGTCTCGTTGATGAATGGCTTCGTAGGCCCAGGTCCAATAGAAATAGGAGTCGATACCCAGATACAGCCGCGCCACCAGCCATCCGCCTACGATGGCAACGGCATCGGCAATGATGGTGAGCAGGGGAATCATGACCACGCAGGCGATCAAGCGGGTCGTGGCGAGCTTATGGACCGGGTCGGTTCCTTCGGCCCGCAGCGCGTCGATTTGTTCCGTCACGGTCATCGAGGCCAATTCCGATGCGATCCCGGTGCCGACGCGCCCGGCGATCATCAGGGCGGCGAGGACCGGTCCCAATTCACGCACGACGGAGGTGCTGATGAGGCGGGAGACGTAGATGGTCGCCCCATACGGTTCCAGTTGGACGGCTCCTTGGAGCGCGAGCACCATGCCGGTAAAGAGGCCGGTCAAGATGACAATGAAGAGCGAGCCGACGCCGATCCGGTCCATCTGCAAGATGGTCTCCCGCACGTAGAACGGCCGCCGAAACAAATTGGCAAGAGTCCGCGCGCAGAGTTCCGAGAATTCCTGGACCACAAGCAGCGAGTTGAGGAGAGCGGATTTTGGACTGAATGCGTGGGTCATGACCTGCGCGGAAAAAACCGGTGCCCTGCGCGATGATACTCGTGACGGATGCGTCACTATTATAGGTAAGCAATCCGTGAAGGACAATGAGACGGCGAATGATCGCCCAATCGGTTAGGCCGGTTGATAAAGGCGTGGCACGCGCGGACCGATCGAGCACAGCACTTCGTACGGAATCGTGCCGAGCCATGCAGCAATGTCGTCGGCGGTGATCTGTTCCTGGCCCTGGCGCCCAATCAGCATCGCTTCGTCACCGACGGCGACGCCCGCGATGTGGGTGACATCCACCAGGATCATGTCCATGCAGACGAGTCCAACGATCGGCGCACACCGGCCATGGAGAAGGACGTGACCACGATTCGACAGGCGTCGGCTCACTCCATCCGCATATCCGATCGGAAGGATTGCAATGCGGGTGGGGCGTCGGGCGATGAATGTCCCGTTGTAGCTGACTGTGTGCCCCGCCTGTATCGTTCGGATCTGCGCGACGCAGCTTCTGAGTGAAAGGACCGGTTTCAAGTGCGGTACGGTCACCGATTTCGGCAGTGTGTGATAGCCGTAGAGCATGATGCCGGGACGGACGAGAGAGAAGCGGGCCTGCGGGAAACGAACCGCTCCTCCGCTGTTTGCGGCATGAATGAGGGGAATGCTGAAGCCACAGGCGGTGAGGGTATCGATCGCCCGACTGAATTGAACAAGCTGTTGTTCTGTCACATCGCCGGATTCTCCATCCGCGTCGGCGAGATGAGTCATGAGTCCTTCCAAGTGGAGCGTTGCCGGAAAGCTCTGCGAGGTCATGAGCGCCGCCACATCGCTCTGGGTGAGGCCCAACCGTCCCATGCCGGTGTCCACCTTGAGATGAATCGGATAGGGGGCGGCCAGTGAGGCGGCGGCCCGCGCCAAATCGGGAAGCAGCGCCAGGTCGCTCACGACAGGCGTCAGCTGGTGCGCAAGGAGGTCGGCAATCTGCTCGCGGAATAACGGGCCGAGGACGACAATGGGCGCGTTGATTCCGGCTTGTCGCAGGATGATTCCTTCTTCGATGGACACCACCGCCACACGCGAGACGCCCTGTCGGATGAGGGCTCTAGTCGTTTCGACGGACCCATGCCCATAGGCGTTCGCCTTGACGACGGCCAGGACATCGCATCCGGGGGGTAAGATGCGACGGAACTGAGTCAGATTATGGGCGAGGGCTGCAAGATCGATTGTGGCGCAGGTTGGTGAGAACGTCGAAGTGGTCAGCACGCGATGAGGAAGGTCTGGAAGCCCGGCTCAGACTTCCATGATCTCCTGTTCCTTTTTCTTGATCACGTCGTCGATCTTGTGTCCATATTGCTCGGTGAGCTTTTGCGTCTCTTGCTCGGCCTTTCGCAATTCGTCTTCAGTGAGCTTCGCATCTTTTTGGAGTTTCTTCAACTCTTCGTTGGCATCCCGGCGAAAGCCGCGGATCTGTACTTTGGTCTCTTCGCCGTGCTTCTTACAGATTTTTGTCAGCTCTTTCCGACGCTCTTCGGTCAGAGGCGGGAGGGGGACACGAATAATTTTGCCGTCATTGGACGGTGTCACGCCCAACCCGGAATTCGCCAAGGCTTTTTCGATTTCCTTGATCAGCTGCGGCTCCCACGGCTGGATGGTGATGAGCCGAGCTTCGGGGGTGGAGATATTGGAAATCTGCTTCAGCGGCGTCATGGTGCCGTAGTAATCCACCCGCACTCCGTCGAGCAAGGCCACGGAGGCCCGGCCCGTGCGCAGGCCGGCCAGATCCCGCTTCAAGTGTTCGACGGCCTGCTCCATCTGGGAGGTCAGTTTTTGTTTGATCGGTGCTGCATTGGACATGGCGACACTCCGTGATCGGGTCAGCGATTGCCGAGCGTGACCAGGGTTCCGATCGGCTCGCCTAACGCGACCCGTTTGAAATTGCCCTTTACTTTGAGGTTAAACACGATCAAGGGCAGGTTGTTATCCATGCACAGGCTGATGGCTGTGGAATCCATGACTTTCAGGTTCTGATTCAAGATCGACATGAATGGAATCTCAGTATACTTCTTTGCAGAGGGATTTTTCATCGGGTCGGCGTCGTAGATGCCGTCGACTTTGGTCCCTTTCATGATGACCTGGGCGCCGATCTCCATGGCCCGGAGCGCGGCGGCTGTATCGGTTGAAAAATAAGGATTCCCCGTCCCGCCAGCGAAAATCACCACCCGCTTTTTTTCCAGGTGGCGGATGGCCCTGCGACGGATGTACCCCTCGGCCAGTTGGCGCATTTCGATGGCGGATTGTACGCGGGTCATGACGCCGATACGCTCCAGCGCATTTTGCAGCGCCAAGGCGTTGAGGATCGTGGCGAGCATCCCCATGTAGTCGGCGGAGGCGCGTTCCATGCCGGAGGCGCTTGCGGCGATGCCCCGAAAGATGTTTCCGCCGCCGATGACGACGGCGACTTGCACATCCAGGGCGATGACGGAGGCGATTTCCTCTGCGAGGCCTTCGAGGATGGACGGTTGGATGCCGTAGCCCTGCTCACCGGCCAACATCTCCCCGCTGACTTTCAGAAGGAGGCGCCGGTATTTGGCAGAGCTCATGCTTCGCCCAGCTGATAGCGGGTGAACCGGCGGATGATCATGTTCTCGCCGATCTTGGCGATTTTTTGGGCCAACAGATCCTTGACGGTCACGGCCGGGTCTTTGATGAAGGATTGTTCCATCAGGCAGTTTTCCTGGAAGAACTTCTCAAGTTTGCCTTCCACAATTTTCGGCCAGGCTGCCGGCGGCTTGCCCATTTCCTTGGCCTGCCCTTCGTAGATCGCTTTTTCTTTCTCGACGACGTCGGCGGGAATATCTTCTCGTCTCACGAACGACGGTTTCGCGGCCGCTACTTGCAGGGCCAGATCGTTGACGAAGGCCTTGAATTCTTCATTGCGCGCCACAAAATCCGTCTCACAGTTGACCTCGATGAGCACACCGATTTTGCCGCCCATGTGGATGTACGCATGCACCAGCCCTTGATTCGTTTCCCGTCCGGCCTTTTTGGCGGCGGCGGCGAGGCCTTTCTGGCGCAGATAATCGATCGATTTCTCGATGTCATTTCCGTTTTCCGTGAGCGCTTTCTGGCAGTCCAGGATGCCCGCGCCGGTTTTCTCTCGAAGCTCTTTCACTCGCTGACTTGATCCTGCCATGGTCCGTGATCCTTCGCCAAATAAAGAAAAGGTGTTTCGAAGAGGTCTTCGAGCTTGTCGATTATGACGCCGGCGCGCCTTCCAGGCTCATGGCCGAGTGTTTGTCGCCAGCGGCAGGGGCGGCTTGGAATTCCGCTTCGTCGCGCTGCGACTTCAGATGCGCTCCCTCGATGCAGGCATCGGCAATCTTGGATGTAATGAGCTTGATCGAACGGATCGCGTCATCATTGCCTGGAATCGGGTGGGTGATGTGATCGGGATCGCAATTGCTGTCCAAGATGGCAATGACGGGAATGTCCAGCCGGGTGGCTTCTTGAACGGCGATCTTTTCGATTCTGGTATCGAGGATGAACACGGCGCCGGGAAGGCTCCGCATGTTCTTGATGCCGGAGAGGTATTTTTTGAGCTTGACGATATCCTTCTGCATGAGAAGGATTTCTTTCTTTTTCAGACCATGCTCGCTGGGATTCAGCAGGGTCGCTTCCATCTTCTTCATCTTGTCGATGCTGCGGCGAATGGTCTGGAAGTTCGTCAGCATGCCGCCGAGCCAGCGTTGGTTGACAAAAAACATGTTGGCCCGCTTGGCTTCTTCTTCAAGGATTTCCGCTGCCTGCCGCTTGGTGCCGACAAAGAGGACGGATTCGCCGGCGGCGACGGTATCCCGGACAAAGGCATAGGCCTGTTCCATGCGGGCAACTGTCTGTTGCAGGTCGATGATGTAGATGCCGTTTCGTTCGCCGAAGAGAAACTTCTTCATCTTCGGGTTCCAACGGTTAGTCTGGTGTCCGAAATGGACGCCGGCTTCCAATAATTCCTTGATTGTCACCACTCCCATGCCTTCACCTCCCCTCAGGGCTTGCAGAGCACCGCAATGTGGGTGAGGGGAACCAGTCCCCTTGTTCTCAAGCCAAGCAGCGTTCGGACGCTGATGTGGATTTGTAAAAAAGATCCAGCCGACACAGTGAGGTGTCCGCTGGGCTGTCTCGTCAGACCCTAAAGCTTTGGCACGCTATCATAGTCCCATGGTGTTTTCAAGCGACTGAGTAAGCATGGGGCCTAAGATCGATAGCTTGCGTTGATGCGGACATAATCATAAGACAGGTCGGTGGTCCACATGTGGGCGCGGGCCGATCCCCGTCCCAAGTGTACGGTGATGGTAAATTCCTTCTGCTTAAACACCCGCGCGATTTTCCGTTCTGACGCCAAGCCTGTTCCCATTCCCCGTTTCACCATGGTGACATGGTTGAAGTGCACCGACACCTTCTCTTGCTCAATCGGCACTCCGGAGCGTCCGATGGCGCCCATCACCCGTCCCCAATTCGCGTCTTCGCCGAAGAGGGCGGTCTTGACCAAATTTGAAGTGGCAACGGTCGTTGCAACCTGTTTGGCCTCCGCCGCTGTTTCGGCACCCGCTACTTCAATCTTTACGATCTTGGTCACGCCTTCGCCATCTCGGCAGATGGCCAAGGCCAGGGTGTGACAGGCCTCATGCAACAATCGCTCGAATCGATGATAGTCACGCGTCCCTTCTTGAATGGGGGAGTTTTTGGCCAGGCCATTCGCCAGGCAGAGTACCGTATCGTTGGTGCTGGTATCGCCATCTACCGTTATGCAATTGAATGATTGATCGACCGCGGATGTCAGCGCACGCTGAAGGGCTGGCGACGTGACGGCGGCATCGGTGGTCAAATAGGCCAACATGGTGGCCATATTCGGATGGATCATGCCGGAACCCTTGGCCATCCCGCCGATGGTCACCAGCCGGCCGCCGATTCTTGCGCGCACGGCCGTGGTTTTTGGCCGAAGGTCGGTTGTGAGAATCGCATGGGCGGCTTGATTACCGCCTTGCACGCTGAGCTTCGACATGAGACTCGGGATTCCTGCTTTGATTCGGTCAATGGGAAGGACCCGGCCTATGACGCCTGTCGATCCTACGAACACCTGATTGATTGGCACACCGAGCTGCTGGGCCACCATCAATGCCATGGTCCTGGCCGCTGCGAGGCCGGGCGCGCCGGTGCAGGCGTTGGCATTACCGCTGTTGACGATGATCGCCCGCCCGCGGTGTTGTTTGAGATGTTGACGGTCCAGAATGACGGGAGCCGCAGCGACTCTGTTCTTGGTAAACACGCCCGCCATTGCGCCGGTGACCGATGAGACCACCAACGCCAGATCAAGGATGCCAGGCTTTTTGATACCGCAATGGATACCGGCTGCTTGAAATCCCTGCGGTGCGGTCACGCCCGATGTCGGTGGTTTCATCGCGAATGTCTCAAGTACATCTAACGTCGGTGGGTCTGCATCACGGATAGCTGCCCGGAGCGGTGAGTCCCGTGTCTTCAGGAATTCCCATCATCAGATTCATCGCCTGAATCGCTTGGCCTGCTGCGCCTTTGACAAGATTATCGACGGCTGCGACGGTCACGACCCAGCCGGTGCGAGCATCTGCGTACACGCCGACGTCGCAATAGTTGGAGCCTTTAATGTAGCGAGGATTGGGCACGGTATCTTCTAAGAGTCGGACGAAGCGCTCCCCTTTGTAGAAATCCCGATACAGCGCTCGCAGGTCGGCGAGCGTGATGGTCTGTGTCAGCTTGCAATAGGCCGTGCTCAAGATCCCTCGATTCATCGGCACGAGATGCGGTGTGAAGGTGACGGTGACCACCGTGGTCTTGCCTGCCACGCCGGCCAGTTCCTGTTCGATCTCCGGAATATGCCGATGCTGACCGATCTTGTACGGTTCCAGCGACTCATGGGCCTCGGGAAAGTGATAGGGGAGGGCGGGGCTTCGTCCCGCTCCGGAAATTCCCGATTTCGCGTCGATCACGATGGTATCCGGCTGTACCAATCCTTTTGAAAACAGCGGGGCTAGTTGCAAGATGGCCGCAGTCGGATAGCATCCCGGAGACGCGACCAGTTTGGCCTTCGCGATCGCACTGCGGTGGAGTTCAGGCAGACCGTACACCGCTTCCTGCAGGAGTTGCGGATGCGCATGTGCGGTTTGGTACCACTTCTCGTATGCTGCGACATCCTTGAGCCGATAGTCCGCGCTCAGATCGACGACCAGTTTTCCCGTCTTCATGCAGAGGGCGACGGGCTCCTGTGATTTGGTATGGGGGAGGGCCAAGAACACGGCATCCGCCCGCTCGGCCAGCGCCTCGGGCGCTAATGCCTCGAAGGTATGATGCACCACCCCCGTCAAGCTGGGGAAGACGGATGACACGGATTGGCCCGCTGATTTTTCTGAGGTGACCGCCGTGATCTCATAACAGGGATGGGCAGCGGCGAGACGAACCAGTTCTGCGCCGGCATATCCACTGGCTCCTGCAATGGCGATTCGAAATTTCTTCATGATGCCACGTGATTCAATGAGACGGGACTGTCCTGCTCAGGAGCGGGCACAAAAAAGGAAGGCTGAGGAGCCTTCCCTTTCTTCCGCTGTGGCTCCTGTTGCTTAGCGCTTGGAATACTGGAAGCGCTTGCGGGCGCCTTTTTGTCCGTATTTCTTTCGTTCCTTCACGCGAGAGTCTCGCGTGAGCAAGCCTTCTTTTTTGAGCGGAGAACGCACGGCAGGACTCATGGCGACCAGCGCCCGCGCAATCGCATGACGGAGCGCGCCGGCCTGCCCTGTCGGTCCGCCGCCATGGACGGTGGCCTTGATCGAGTACTTGCCTGTGAGTCCGGCCATTTCAAGGGGAAGCTGGATGATTTGTCTGAGCGTGAGGCGGGGGAACGCCTTTTCCAGCGGCCGTTCATTGACTGTGATATCACCGGCCGTTCCTGTTACCCAGGCTCTGGCCACTGCGCATTTTCTTCGCCCTGTTGCATACTGTGTCACCGCTGCCATGCGACTATGCCTCCTTCTATCCTAAGAGATGTGCTAGAGAGAAATCGGTTCCGGTCGTTGTGCCTGGTGGGGATGGTCGGGGCCAACGTACACACGAAGTTTCTTCGCCATGTGATTGCCGAGAGGATTCTTTGGAAGCATGCCTTCGATGGCCTTCGTGAGCAATTGCGTGGGATCCTTCCTGAACAGGTGCTGGGCCGTCGTGGTTTTCAATCCGCCCGGGTAGCCCGAGTGATGCCGGTAGAGCTTGGTTTCCATTTTGTTGCCGGTCAATTGGATTTTTTCCGCGTTGATGATGACCACATGGTCACCCAGGTCCACATTGGGTGTAAACGTGGGACGGTGTTTTCCCCTGAGAATGCCGGCGACCCGTGCAGCCAATCGGCCGAGCGTTTTCCCTTCCGCATTCACAAGGTGCCACGTTTCTTTCACATCTGCCGGTTTTTCGAGATACGTCATCATCGTCCTTCTCCACTCCTCACAACAATTAAACTGAACTCGAACTCTTGGCCCGTCACCTAGACTTCTTGCGTGCCGAAATTCTTGGTCTCCAGCTTGGTCAGCCATGCATCCAGGTTCTGACCGCTCCGCCGCTTCCACACATTCTGCGTGACATAGATCGGCGCGTGGGTGCGAAGCGCCAAGGCGATCGCATCGCTGGGCCTGGCATCAATGGTGCGCACGACGCCTTTGTTCTCCAAATACACCGACGCATAATAGGTGCTGCTTTTGACGTCCGTGAGGACCACACGCGCCGTCTTGATGCCGAAGTGGTCTCCGAAGCTCTTGATCAGGTCGTGACTCATAGGACGCGGCGTCACGGCCGTATCCAGCGCGCGCCGGATCGATTCGCCTTCCGGAGCGCCCACCCAAATCATGAATGTCTCCGGTCCTCCGTCGGCACGAGTGAGGACGACGATCCTCGTGTCTGTGTTGGCATCTTCCACCACGCGGTTTACGGTGAGTTCGATGAGAGGCTCAGAGTGCTGCGGTATCTGCTCTTCCATGGTAAACCGTGTCAGGAGTCCAGTTTGCCGAAATCTTCCGGTTTCAAATTTTCCAGCCACTGCTCGAGTTCCTCGGAGCTTTGCTTGCGGATCACCGATTCGCTGGCAAAAATCGGCGCTTGAGACCGGAGCGCAAGAGCGATCGCGTCGCTGGGGCGAGAGTCGACCGTATACTCCGAATCTTCATACATCAAATGCACTTTGGCAAAATACGTGTTCTCATTGAGGTCTGTAATGACCACGCTGATCACCTTGGCGCCGAACGCGTCGAGGTAGGACTTCATGAAGTCATGTGTCATCGGACGGGGAGGCGCGACATTCTCCAACGCCAGGCTGATCGAACCGGCCTCCGATTTGCCGACCCAGATGGGCAGCATCTCGGCCTGGTCCTCGTCCCGCAAAATTACAATATAGGCGTTGTTGTAGGGGTCGAACATCAACCCCTTCACTTGCATTTGCGTAATCATGATAGATCTTCCGATTCTCCCAGGTGAGACCGAGAGAAAGGATGGTCAAGAATGTGAGACTCTAGCACTTCTAAAATTACGATGTCAACGAAGCGGGCGACAACACAGAAGAATCCACCCCGTTACGCAATGAACAGGGCGTTCCTGGAGGTCAGCTGCTCGGCGGACGATAATTCTCGGCGACCTTCGAGGTGTCGGCCTGTTCACCCAGTTTCAAAAAAGCTTTCATTTGCTTGCGAACAAGTTCTCGTCCGCTCTCATCGCCCAGATTCACCTGATACTCATTGATGACCATCACCCGCATCGACTCCCATTTTTTCCAGCAGGCAGTGCAGACCTTTGCTTTGATTTCGCTCTCAAGCTTGCCGAGGAACAGCGGGGCTGTAATAGCCTCTCCGGTTTGTCCACAGGTGACACATGCGACGTCTGCCATATCCGCGACACTCCTTTGTCTTGTCGTTCGAGAACTTGAATCCAGTATGAAATTTCACTTGCCTAGAGATGGAGCGAGCGCATTCTAACAGAGGCCTTCTCGTGAAGAAAAGATCCCAGGCAATCCAATTGACCCTGCGTGAGCTTCATGCTAGAAATACCGGCCCTGTTCGCGGTGCTTGCCCGGATGGCGGAACTGGCAGACGCGCCGGACTCAAAATCCGGTTCTCGCAAGAGAGTGGGAGTTCGACCCTCCCTCCGGGCACCACGCAGCGAGAGGCAGAAGATGAGAATAAAAATTGGGCCGACAAGGAACCCCATGTACTGTGTCACCCCCCTTGACAGGTCCCAGCTCTTGTCCTATAGTGCCGCGGTCATTAGAATTGACTCATGTGTGCGATCACTCAAGGAATCTTTGTCGTTCATCATCTCTACACTTCATCTTTTAACTCACAAGGAGGCAGCACATGCGTAAGGTGTTGGCACTAGGAGCCGCGGTTATAATCGTAGGCTCTGTGAGTGTTGCAGTGGCCCAAGAGCGTCTCCAGCAGGGAGCATCCGGTTCATCACTCGGCGTCGGCACCGGGATCGGTGATATTTCGGGCAGCCCGGGTCGGACACAGGCCTTTGATCGAAATGCGTTCTTGGATCGGCTGTCACTCCCAGAAACCATCTATGGTCGGGTGCTGGCCATCGACTTCCCGGCCGGGAAGATGCACCTGGAGACCGGTGGAAGCTCGCATGACGAAGGTCGTGCTGGTGGCGGTGCGATGAACTCCCTCACCGTGTATTTCGACGACAAGACCAACATGGATCAGCTCAAGACGTTGAACCATGGTGATGACATTTCTCTTCAAGTCATCGAAGCCACAACGTCTAATCAGCAGTATGGAACCGGTCGGAAGATCGTCCGTGAAGTGTATCTGCTCCGCGGCAACGAAAAGCTTGCCGGTTTCGGCGGGCTGGGACAACGCCCGAATCCGATGACGGAGCGCGCCATTGAGACGAACAGCGGCAGCACCACAGGTGGCGTCGCCGGTTCAGTGCTTCCCGGCAAGGTTGCCGGAACCGTTGATACGACGATCGGTGAATTTACCGGTGCGGCCCCCTGCTGGAACTGCGAACCGCAGCCAGGTTGGGGCTATCAGACTCAGAACAAGTCCGACTATGGGACCGATACAGCGAAGCCAAACCTCGTGAAGGGTTTGCAGTAAGCGTATCGTCTCTGTGTGCTTGAGAAAGGGGCAGCTTCGGCTGCCCCTTTTTTATTGTCCCTGTGGCGGTAGTTGCGACTCCTCCATTTCCTTGGTAGGGTGCGCTATTCCATAAGGAATCATCGGTTCCTACGGAATAACGAGGTCAGGTCGATGAATCAGAAAGACAGCGAACAGGTCCTTCCCGTGTGTGACGCAGAACTCGATCTTCGAGGCGTAATTTGTCCTTATAATTTTGTCAAGACGAAGCTCAAACTGGAAACAATGGAATCGGGTCAAGTGCTCTCCGTCTTGCTGGACGAGGGGGATCCCATCCAAAACGTTCCGCGCAGTGTGGCGAACGAAGGGCATACGGTGCTCGCTCAAGAACGGACGGACCGTGCCTATCGCGTCTTGATTCGCCGCGAACATCACGATTAGCTAAGTACGTCTTCCCCTGTGGCTTCTTTGCATCCTTCTTCCCGCAATAATCAATGTTGCATCCTGTGTTGATAGTCCGCGATCCAGCATGCGTCGCACTTGGCGAGCTGTTCCTCTCGCGGTTGTTTCTCCCGGTTTCGTGAGGTCGCACGCGACAACGACGATTCGTCGGGGAGCTGCCTGAGCAATCGTGTCCAGCGCCATCGAGAGGGATGCCGGAGGACAGAATGCGACCGTCGTTCTTGCGGTCTTCAGCAGTCTGACGAGGCACCGTGTGATCGCCGAATGGGTTCGTGGCAGCCTGCCTTGAAAGAAAAATGAATCACCGGACAGTCCGGAGACGGCCACGGCGGCGGTCAGTGCCGACGGACCCGGCACCGATATGACCCGAATACCGTGGGAATGAGCGGCTGCGACGAGGAGACAGCCGGGATCGAAAATAACCGGTGATCCGCTGTCCGACACAATGGCGATTCGTGCTCCTTGTTCGAGTCGGTGGAGAAGCACGGCAACCTTCTCCTTGAGATTGACTGGGCCATAGCTGGTCAGCGTGGTCTCAATGCCATGGTGTGCCAGCAGCAATCGAGTGGCGATCGGATCTTCCGATGCGATCAAGGCGGCGCCTCTGAGAACGCGAAGCGCACGAAGTGTGATGTCATCCGAGTGTCCGATAGGAACACCGACCACGTACAGGATGCCGGAGCCGGACGGACAGTCGTCCGAACTCCGTTCAGGACCGGCGATTTGTTGACTCTGTTCTCTCCTCATCGATATAATTTCGCCCTCACTTCGCCGGAAACGAATATTGGCGCTCGCAGCAGGGGTACCCCCGATGGCAGCAGTCTGCTTCATGGTCACCATGGTCCTGTATTTTGGTGCCACGGTGTCATTTCTCGCCTATTTGCTGCGGCGTTCGGAAGCCCTGACGAAGGTGTCTCTGGGGATCACGGCAGCCGGCTTCGTCTCCCACTCCATTGCATTGGTCGCTCGGATGGTGGCCACCACGGCTCCCTCGCCTCCCAGTTTCCATGAAGCCCTGTCATTTTTTTCCTGGATGCTGATTCTGGTATTTCTGGCTGTCGAGTTCCGCCACAAAATTCATGTGTTGGGATCCTTCATGGTGCCCTTGGCGTTGGTCTCTCTCGTATCGGCGGCGGCTCTCCCCGAAACCGTTCCCACCTTGAAACCCGTCTTTAAGACCCTCTGGTTCCATGTAACGCTCAGTATGTTGGGCACGGTCGGCTTCGCCGTCGCGTTCGTCGCAGGTGTGATGTATCTGATTCAGGATCGCCTTCTCAAGTCCAAACGATTCAATGTGCTGTATACAAAATTACCCGCACTCGACTTTCTCGATCACCTCAATCAGCAGTCTATCGTGATGGGATTTCCACTCCTGACGTTAGGCATCGTCACGGGCGCCATCTCAGCTGAATTTGCGCGTGGGTCGTACGTCAGCTGGAATCCCGAGCAGATGGGGGCGCTCATCACCTGGCTCTTCTATTTTGTGGTCTTGCTCGGGCGATTGACGGTGGGATGGCGGGCCAAGCGTGCCGCCTATCTCACGGTGATCGGCTTTGGCTGCGTGATTCTGACGCTGGTCGGAGTGGTGCTTAAAGGCCACGGAGCTCTGTCGTGACATGCATCTGATTGTTGTCGGCCTGAGCCACAAAACCGCGCCGGTCGAGATTCGCGAAAAGCTGGCGGTGCCCGAGAGCCGGTTGGGCGAGGCGTTAAGCCGGCTGTGTTCTTACCCTGGCGTGAAGGAAGGGATCCTCCTCTCGACCTGCAACCGCGTCGAAGTCTATTCAGTCGTTGAAGAGATCGAATCCGGCTATGGTCGCATCCAGGAGTTTCTGGCCGATACGCATTTGTCCTTGTCCTCCGAACAACTGACCCCCCATCTCTATTGGCATACGGGCGACCGGGCGATTGCCCATCTGTTTCGAGTCGCGGCCAGTCTTGACTCAATGATCATCGGCGAGTCGCAGATCTTGGGGCAGCTCAAGGATGCCTTCGAAGTCGCGCTGGCCCATAAGACGACCGGCGTGATCATGAACAAGGTCGTGAAGAAAGCGATTTCAGTCGCCAAGCGCGTCCGGACCGAGACAAAAATCTCAGAGATGGCCGTCTCCGTCAGCTACGCGGCCGTCGAACTGGCCCAAAAAATATTTTCAAACCTGGAAGAAAAGACGGTCTTACTGGTGGGCGCCGGCGAGATGGCCAAACTCGCGGCCAGGCATTTGATCGCCCAAGGCGTGCAGCATGTCCGTATCACCACGAGAACTCCGCAACACGCCGTTGACCTCGCCGCCAGGTTCGGCGGGACGCCGGTGCCGTTCGATCAGTTCAAGGATGAGATGGCGTCCGCGGACATCGTCTTGGTGTCCACGGGTGCCGCACACTATCTGATCGGAGCTGAAGACGTGCATCGGGCGGTCCAAGAGCGCATGAACCGCCCGATGTTCCTGATCGACATCTCTGTGCCGAGAAATATCGATCCCGCCGTGCGGCACGTGGACAATGCGTTTCTTTTCGACATCGACGATCTCAAGCATCGCGTCGAGCAGAACCGCGCGGAACGGCTACAAGAAGCAGAGAAGGCCGAGCGCATGGTGGTGGAAGAAGTCGGAATGTTGCGAGAATGGATGAAGTCGCTGGAGGTGACCCCCACGATCGTGGCGTTACGGAGCCGTGTCGATGAGATCAAGCGGGCGGAAGTCGACAAAGCCTTCGGCCGATTGGCCCATCTGACGCCACAGGACAAGGAGCTGATCGAAGGCATGGCGTCTTCTATCGTGAATAAGTTGATCCATCGCACGATGGTGACGCTCAAGTCGGAAGTGAGTTCGGCGGATGGAGCGGCCTACGTGGAAGCGGCCCGCCGGTTTTTTAATCTCGACCAGCCTTCGTCGGGTAAGCTCGACGAAGGGAATGCTTCCGATCGTCCACGTTGCGCGGCGTATCCCGCTGAGAGATCCGAACGAGAACAACCGACGACGGAGACATTGATCCGCAAGCGAACGTCCTGAGTCCTGCTCAGCGCTCATGTCAGAGAAAGGAAGTCGACGTGTTTGTACCGACCGGCCAGCGTCCCACCCTGGTGCTTGGAACGAGGGGTAGCAAGCTGGCTGTGCAACAGAGTGAATGGTTTCAATCGCGGCTTCACGAGGTCGCGCCCGACGTCCGAGTGACGCTGAAAAGGATCCAGACTTCGGGCGACAAAATCGTGGACGTGCCCTTGGCCAAGATCGGCGGCAAGGGACTCTTCGTGAAAGAGATCGAGGAAGCCTTGCTGGCGGGCGAGATCGATGTGGCCGTGCACAGCATGAAGGATGTGCCGGCACAATTGCCGGATGGGCTCGAAATTCTCTGCGTCCCCCAACGGGAGGACGCGCGTGATGCGTTGATCAGCCGCAAGGGGCAAGCGTTCAAGCACCTTCCTCACGGCGCGTGCATCGGCACCAGCAGTCTCCGCCGTCAATCTCAACTGCTCAATGCCAGGCCGGACATTCGGATCGAAATGCTGCGAGGGAATCTTGATACGCGCCTGCGAAAACTCAAGGAAGGGCAGTTCGATGCGATCGTGCTGGCTGCGGCGGGATTGCGACGGCTGGCCTGGGCTCAGGAGATTACCGAATATCTTGATCCCAGCGTGAGTCTGCCGGCGATCGGCCAGGGGGCGCTAGGGATCGAAGGGCGCAGCAACGACCGGTTCGTGCGCTCCATCCTGAGTCGTTTGAACGATGTGGCCACGCAGACGACCGTCACAGCGGAGCGAGCGCTGTTGCATCGGTTGGAAGGCGGTTGCCAAGTGCCGATCGCCGCGTACGCCACATTGTCGAACGGACGAGTGCGGCTCGAAGGGTTGATTGCCAGTGTGGATGGGAAGACCCTCATCCGGGACTCCGTAGAGGGGAGCAGTCAGGAGGCCTATTCGTTAGGCGTGCAACTGGCCGAGCGGCTGTTAGAGCGGGGAGGGGATAAGATCCTCCGCGAGATTTACGGAACAGTCTGATGGCGAAATCACGACGCAAGGGGATCGTCTACCTGGTGGGAGCCGGCCCCGGCGATCCTAAGCTCTTAACTCTCCGCGGGAAGGAGTGTCTCGAACAGGCCGATGTGGTGCTGTACGACTATCTTGCCAATCCGGCCCTCCTCGCTCATGCGCCGAGTCGGGCCGAGCGCATCTATGTCGGGCGGCGAGGCAAGGGAAAGTATCCCGCGCAAGACGACATCAATCGCCTGCTGATCGATCGGGCTCATCAAGGGAACGTCGTGGTACGGCTGAAAGGCGGCGATCCGTTCGTCTTCGGACGGGGTGGGGAGGAAGCGGAAGCGTTGGCGGCAGCCGGGATTGCATTTGAGGTCGTGCCCGGCGTGACGGCTGCGGTCGCGGCACCGGCTTACGCCGGGATTCCGGTCACACACCGAACGCTGGCTTCAACCGTCACGTTTGTGACCGGTCATGAGGATCCCGAGAAGCCGGAGACTTTACTGGAGTGGCCGAAGCTGGCCAGCAGCCATGGGACGCTGGTGTTTCTCATGGGCATGAAGAACTTGCGGTCGATCGTCTCCAACTTGCTTGCCGAAGGCCGTCCCTCGACGACATCGGTGGCGATTATCCGTTGGGGGACGAGGGCCGCTCAACATACCGTCGTCGGGAGCTTATCGGATATCGTCGAGAAGGCTGAGGCGGCGAAATTGGAACCGCCGACCGTCATCGTGGTCGGCGAGGTCGTTCGGTTGCGCGCGCAACTCAATTGGTTTGAGCAGCGTCCGCTCTTCGGTAAACGGGTGATGATGACCCGGGCGAAAGAGCAAGCGGCTGAGCTCGCCTCGTTGCTGGCCGCGTACGGCGCCGAGCCGGTGGAAGCGCCGACCATTCATATCGGTCCTCCCGCCGATTGGACTCCGGTCGATCGGGCGATCGCCTCGATCGACGCGTATCAGTGGGTCATTTTCACCAGCGTGAACGGCGTGGCTCAATTCATGACCCGTCTGCGTACGATTGGGTTCGACGCGCGCTGCTTGGCCGGTCGTACCATTTGTTGCATCGGGCCGCGCACCGCGCAGGAGCTTGAAAAATTCGGCGTCAGGGCGGATATGATTCCCGAAGAATATCAGGCCGAAGGGCTGTTGGCTGCACTGGGCGGGCGGAGTTTGAACAGTACGCGAGTGCTCATTCCTCGCGCAGAGGTTGCCCGGGAACTCTTGCCCGATGAACTCCGCGCCCGCGGAGCGCAGGTCGATGTGATTCCGGTGTATCGGACCGTCGCTCCGAGCGGGGACGTCGAGGGGTGGCGTCAGCGGCTCGTGAATCGAGACATTCATGTGGTGACGTTCACCAGTTCTTCCACCGTTCGGAACTTTGTCGATATGGTGGGGGGTGCCGATGCCGCGAAAGACCTTTTGAAGCCGGTTGCCGTCGCCTGTATCGGTCCGATCACGGCGAAGACTGTTGAAGAATATGGTTTGACGGTCTCGATCCTGTCGAGAGAGAATACCGTGCCTGCGCTGGCCGAGGCGATTGCCCATCACTATGGAAGTCGGGAACGGGCCATGGTTGGACCGAGACCGTAACGGAGTTCGGACGGTAGGTTGACACGCAAAGGGAGGGTGCAGAAATGGTTCCGGTGAAGTCATTCATGATTCCACGAGAAAAGTTTGTGACGGTCCCGCGGGATACCGATGCGCAAACCGCTGCGCGCATCATGCGCGATCGCGGCATCGGCAGTTTGTTTGTGACCAACGAACGGGACATCATCGGCATCTTGACGGATACGGACATGATGAGGCGGATCGTGGCGGCGGGGGCCGACGCCCCCAAGACAACGGCCGGGAAGATCATGTCGGAGACCACCATCACGGATTAAGAAACGAAGACGCATGTGGAAGCACCCGATCACA
>CAYNLM010000082.1:0-18235 GCA_964398045.1 uncultured Nitrospira sp.
AGATACGTTCGAGCCCTATAGTCTCTAGCACTGAAGAGGCTTCAAATCTCGCCCCCTCCGCCACTGTGCCAAGATCCTCACCTTCTCACTCTCCTAGGTAAACTACTACTTGCCGCAACCGCATTTCTCTGTTTTATTGATCATTGGGTGAAGGTGTCTGCTCTAGGCATGCCCACCTTAGGGCGGCAAGAGGTTTCTGCTCCCTCCTGGGGAAACCTGCCTTCACCCACGAACTTATTTTTTAGCATATCTGTTCGATCATTTGCATCGATAAAACAAACGGTCAAGTTATGAGCCATAGAGGTCGCGTAACTGCCTCAAGTCCTTACTTTTTATAACGCGTAAGATGAAGACTGCCTTGCTCCAGATCCTGACATATCCCTCTTTCGGTTAGCCTCTCCTACCTCTACGGTATTTTCATCATCACCCGCCTCTCCCTATCCTTGGCTTACTGCCGACACTGGCAGGGCCGCCTCGGATTCAAGGAGGTTCTGATGATGCATAAACAACTCGGCAAGGTCGGAGCCATTCGGCGGGAGGTTCATGGAAAGGCTTGTCCCTTCTGCGGTGGGCATACCTATCAACTGGTCCTACGCCCGAACGGAGCTTCGCAACACGCCGGGCTTTTTGCCCGATGCACAAAATGTCAGCAGCCCAGAGGGCTCGACGAGGATTTCGGGAAAGTGTTGTGGATGTGAGCGCCTGGCACTGGTGCTGATCGGATAGAGGACCTACGAGACCTGATACAGGGGAGCTTCTCACTATGTTACTTGCACAGTGGCGAACCCGGAGAGCGCGTGCCAAGCAAAAGCGAACAGCGCTACAAATGTTGGCCCTTAGCGGCGTTGTGAGGCCTGGCTACATTGAGCCGCGGTACAGTGTTCCGTTGATTAAACTTAAAGAGCTCAACCAAACTCATACGTGGGAGAGGCCTGCTCCGGTACCGCCATCCACTCGGCTTGAGCAGCCATCCACGACTTGGAGCTTTGATGGGACACAATTCGTTGCGTCGTTGACACATTTCTCTCTGCCGCAGCTGTTTAGAAGATTCGGCAATGCCGGAGCAGGAACTGCGCAAAGCTGACTTTCTCAGTTAATACTTCTTCAAACTATCTTTGCGTCTTGTGCCACTGACTGAGGCTGAGGTAATATTGCACCTCGTCAGCGGCCTTCCCCACCCTGACGACACTTTCCGCCGTGAATGCGCGGGCGTGATCCCCTCAGAATGCCGACTTGGAGAGGTGGCCGAGTGGCCGAAGGCAACGGTTTGCTAAACCGTCGTAGGGACAAAATCTCTACCGAGGGTTCAAATCCCTCCCTCTCCGCCATTTCGCCTGGCATTCGATAGGAAATCACCCGATCGCTATTGATATTGTGTGTGGCAGTCAGTGTGGTTTTGTTCCCCATTCAATCTTAGGAAAGGACTATCGATGCGCGCTATCATGCTCGGCCTGGGTTCCCTCTTTCTCTTGATCGCAACTCCGCTCCTGGCCGCTCCACAGGAGCCCACGAACGATGATCAAAAGACGTTATATGCATTGGGATTAGCCATCAGCCAGTCGCTTGGCGCCTTCACGCTGACTGAATCAGAACTTGAGTTTGTGAAAAGTGGCATCACCGATGGCGTGTTAAAACGTCCGCAAAAAGTCGATCTGCAAACGTTCGGGCCCAAGATTCAACAACTCCAGCAAGCCAGGGCGGCGGTGGTCGCGGAAAGCGAGAAGAAAGCCGGAGCGGCATTCCTCGCAAAGGCGGCAGCAGAGAAGGGTGCCACAAAAACTGAGTCGGGAATCGTGATTACGCCCCTCAAGCCGGGCACAGGCGCCACACCGAAAGCGACGGACACGGTCAAAGTCCATTACCATGGCACGCTGATCGACGGGACCGTGTTCGACAGCTCCGTGAAGCGAGGAGAGCCGGCCACATTTCCGTTGGGACAAGTCATCAAGTGTTGGACAGAAGGCGTTCAACACATCAAGGTAGGTGGAAAGAGCAAGCTCGTCTGCCCGTCAAATCTTGCCTACGGCGAACGTGGGTCGCCTCCCACGATTAAGCCGGGCGCGACGCTGATCTTTGAAGTGGAGCTACTGGATATCGTGACGAAGTAGGCTGAGCCGAGCCGCCCGCACAAAAGGCGGCTCGGCAGTCCGGCTGCCCATAGATGATGAGCAGGTTGCTTAGTCTTGACCAGATTACGGCTTCTGAGGTATCGTCCACCACCTTCTAAACTTAGCCCCACGTGCCGAGGTAGCTCAGTTGGTAGAGCACAGCCCTGAAAAGGCTGGTGTCGACAGTTCGATTCTGTCCCTCGGCACCACAACCCCTTCAAAATCCTTCGAAGTCCCGCGCCAGATGCGGCGATGCGCGAGGGGTCGTTTTGGGGGTCTTTCGAAAAAATGGTTGTCCAAGACGGACCGACTGTAAACGGCAAAACCGAGCCTCTCTCAATGACTGACTCCTCGGGGATATGGGGAGCATTGCATGGAGCTTTGGGTGCTACCTGACACGCATTTCATTACTTGAGTTTCTCGCCTTTCATTTGCAAAGTGGATAGAGCAGCGGACTCATAAGCCGTGTGCCGAATCTCACATTCGCACGGGGCATCGAGCGCATCGGCGATTTGTTTAACTACGATCTGCACACTCTTCAGGCAACAGCCCACACTGGTTCGTCCAGATGGAGCGACATCCCGCCCTCGCCATGAATCTTGTGACAAGCTGCGCATAGAGCGCACGGCCATGCGTCACGGAGGGATCCTCCCTGGGAACCGCATACAGGTTCTTCAACGAAATGCCGAGCAACATGAATACGACCGCGAGGAACAGGACTCCCACCGAGACGGCGACCGGACGAGCCGACGGCCGGCGTTCTACATTGCGATTAAGAAATGGAAGGAAAAGCAAGCCCAGGACGAAGCGGGCGGGTAAGACCCAAGTGGCCAGCGGTTCCAGCGGACCGGTCATGTATTTGAGGAACTGGTAGAAAAAGAGAAAGTACCACTCCGGGACCGGCGTGAACGTATGGTCAGACGGATCCGCCCGGTCGGCCAGCGGAAACGGCACGGCCGCCGCCAGGGCCACAACCGTCAGAAACACCCCCAGCATCACGACAGCATCCATGTACACCTGGCGCGGGTAGAACGGTTCGCTGCCTCGACGGGCACGCTCCTGGCTCCAGGGTCCGGCCGGCCCTACACGTCGCAGAATGAAAAGATGGAACAGAATCCCGCTCACCAGCAGGGTCGGGAGAAAGAGCACGTGCAGAGCGAAAAAGCGGGACAACGTCAAGGCGCCGAGACTCTCCCCGCCCCGCAGGAGCCGGACCAGGAGATCGCCGATCAGCTGCACCGAGGCCACCATGTTCGTTCCGACCTGTGTCGCCCAGTAGGCGTTCTGATCCCAGGGCAATAGGTAGCCGGTGAAGCCGAAGGCCATCATGAACAGCAACAGGAACGTTCCTACGATCCACATGGGTTCCCACGGAGGTATGTACGCTCCGTACAGAAAAACCTGGAGCAAGTGGAGGCCGATCGCAACCATCACCGCCGAGGCGCCCCAATGATGCAACCCTCGCACGAACCACCCGAAGCTCACCTCGTGTTGGATAAACTGGACGCTATCGTAGGCGGCATCGGGCGAGGGCACGTAATAGATGGCCAGGAACATGCCGGTGATCGCTTGCAGGCCGAATAGAAAGAGCATGGCGGAGCCGAACACGTAGATCCAGCTCGCTCCGCCGGCGATGGGTTCATCCAGCAGCGTGTGTTCAAGAGGCGTGAGCTTCAGCCGGGCATCAACCCAGTCGTAGAGACGCGAGGCCATGGCTTCTTTACCTCCTCTGCCGGTCACACATTCATGAAGATGCCGAGCTTAGCAGCGATACCGCTCCCAGTTGCGCAGAATCTTGTCCGCATCAAAAGTCAGCCGATATTCTTCGCAGTACGGCTCCCCGCTGCCCATTGGTGGAGGGGTCGTACCGCCGGTCACCCGATACAGCCAGAAGGTTTCTCCGCCGGCCGAGGCGCGGGTCTCTTGGGGCTGTCCAAGTCGCTGCACGACTTCCTCCTGCGTCGCCCCGATGGAGAGCCTCGTCGAGATACTGGGCCCGCCAGTGGGTACAGGACAGAGTCGCCGCGATCAGCACGGCAGCTGCGAGAAGGACGCTTCGATTCATCGGGGCACTCCTTGTAGGACTTCCTTTTGCCGATGCGTACGGCAAGAACACCCGGCGCGTCGCCCGGAATTCTTCGTGACAGTTCGTTGCGACCGCGCGCTACAGCTCTGCCTGGTGATCGAGGCCGGACTTGAATTCCTTATAGATGACGAAGAGCTTCCCTTGTTCGACCTTGGACGGCAGCACATCCAACGGCCGAGGCGCCGGTCCAGCCAACACTTTTCCAGTCACGTCGTAGACGCTTCCATGGCAAGGACACTTGAACTTCTTGTCTCCCCCATCCCACCGGAACCCGCAACCCAGGTGTGGGCAGATGGGCGAGAACACCGTAATGGCGCCCGCCGGTTGCTTGATCGCCCAAATCGCTTTTTTCGCCAGGACCGTCCGCCAGCCGTCTTTCACCGTGCCGGCATATTCCAATTCCGTTGGTTCGCCAACCGGCAATGCATCGGTTGAGCCCACCTCGACCCAGGCAGTCTTCCGGCGCTTGAGCGCCGGCGAACTCACGTAACCAGCCAGCGGAACTCCCAAGCCGATCCCGATCACTCCGGCGATCGCCGCGACGGCCCTTCCTAAAAAGCTCCGCCAATCTTGTGGGTTCAATTTCCTCAGAGAGGCGATCTCGTCCTGGTCACATGGCGGATTAGGGGAAGTCATCGCTGAAGCCTCCCTTCTCTCTGGCCAGCCAAGCCACTTCTCATGGAGCCGTACCTCGTGTGCAAACCACCCCATCCCACAGCGTTATGTCTGCTGCTGAAGCTGGGCGAGCAGACGCTCATACCGCTTGGATGTCACATGCCAAATACCTGGTCGCAGCGGATGATCCAAATCGTCGATCACCAGATAGACGACATAGGCCAGCAGCGCGATGCTGAGCGTAAAGAGGTAATCGAGCCACAGATGTTTCACGCCGACGAACAACGACAGGACGATCACCAATCCATCGGCGAATCCCACCGTCGCTTTCAAAATCGGCGGCATGCGCCGCTGACCGGAGTGCAGGCGGTGTTCCCGATGCCGCAGGAGATCACCGACAATCGCAGTCGCCGTCATTACCAGGCCGGGAGATGGGGGGAGTGCCGCCACTGCTTCCCAGATCATTGCGAGGGGTTTCTGCGCAGCCTCGCTCTCGCCATTCGCGGCCGCACCCCATTCGCCCTGAATCGTGGCCGTTAGGTACTGTCGCATCGCTTCTCGCAATTTCTTCCCGAGGTCAGGGACATGCTGGGACCACAGCCACAGGTGCTGCAGCGCGCTGATCTCCCCTTTGATGGCATCAACGAGGTCGTTCCACTGGTCCCATTTCATGCTGGATGACGAACCCGGCCAAGATACTGAAAAATGAGACAGACTGCGGAGTACAACCACGGGATGCCTCCCAGGTCTTCGAGATCGGCCCTGATAATTGTCCCAGTAGAGTCCGCCGTGTGTAAAACGAAGAAAACAGTGGAAAAGACCAACGCAAAAATGACAATTTTGCCGACGAGTTTCATTGCGATGAATTCATCCCACAGTGGCGACCATGGATTGTCCGAGCCGGTATTGGATCATGACGAACTTCCTGGCCCAGTGTCGCCGTGGACGACACCTGTCTCTCCCGGTGCGCCGAATGCACTGCTTTTCGCCACCGCGTGTTCATTCCTTCTTCCTCTTATGACAAGCATGTCCGTCTCCAGTTCATATTCCGGGATACCTGGGCTCTCCCACCTCTTCATGAAGTACTGGTAGAACAGCGTGTAAAGACCGTGGTCGTTTTGATTATGCTTGAAGACATATTGCGGCATCGTCTGGACATCCAACTCCGGGTGATAGTGCTGCAACCAGATGTAATCGCCCAAGATCGCGAGCTTGACAAGCGGTGGGTCTGAGTAGAGCTTGAGTGTAATGGGTTTCTGGGCGGCCTTCAGACGTTTGAGAAAATGTATGCTTTGTCTGACCTCTTCTTGGAGTCGCTCAATCGTGACACCGGGAATGAGCCGAGTCCTAGACCGCGCCCATGCGGCCTCACTATCGGGATTGAGAAGCATGATTTTAGCTTCCAGGCAATTCTGCACTAGGGGATAGAGATCTCCCGACGGATTGACCAGTGTTCTGGCACCCGTGACGCCTATAATCATGATATTCCGTGCCAGACCGTGCTTCTTCTTCAGCCTCCTGACTCTCCTCTGCCTAAAACCACCTTGGGACGAAACGAAACACTCCAAGCCCGCATCTTCTGCCATCTTGGCAAGCCTCCTGTCCTTCACGCTTCGGTACACATAGTTCATTGCGGCGATGAGCAGGATCGCGACGATTGTCTCTCCAGAAACGAGATAGATCTTCTCTTTCTCAACCAATGGCCAGACAGCGAAGAACTGCTGGTCTATCCAGGTAGCGATAAGTGGCAACGAGAGCAAGACCCCTGCGCTGAGCGCAACAAGGAGGGTGTGATACAGAATGCCCGCCGCTCCTTTGAGAATCTCCTGCAATTTTTTCAATACTTTGTCCATGAGTTACCCTCAACACGTAGCGTCTCGTGTGATCTCTGACTCGGAAACATACGCAGTCTTCACCAACTCCCACGATCGGGCTGTGGTATGAACGATTGCATATAGTTACAGACGGGACGATCCCGCCGGCAGTCATCACATCGCCAGTTTGTTGAACACGTTCAGAGCCGCCACCTTGTAACACTCGGCCAGCATGGGATAGTTGAACACGGTGTCTAAAAAGTACTCGAGACCTCCCTTGAGACCCAGGACGGCCTGGCCGATATGAATGAGTTCCGTCGCGCCGGTGCCGATGGCGTGGACGCCCAGCAAGCACCGGTCTTCCCGATGAAACAGCATTTTCACCAGTCCACTCTCGTCGCCGAGGATCTGGCCACGCGCGATCTCCCGATAGTGGGCCACGCCGGTCTCATACGGAATCTTCTGCTCGGTCAAGACGTAATCCGGGGCACCGACCATCGACACCTCCGGGATGGCGTAGATGCCGATCGGAAAATGATCGGCCATGGGATCTGCCCGCACCTCGAACATCTGACAGGCCGCCAATCGTCCCTGTTCTGCGGAGGTCGCGGCCAGGCCGGGATACCCGATGATGTCGCCTGCGGCGAAAATGTGCGGAACCAAGGTCCGGAACTGGCCATCAACTTTGATGCACCCTCGCTCGTCGGCTGTGAGCCCGGCCGCTTCAAGATTGAGTGATGCAGTGGCGCCGATCCGGCCGGCCGAAAACAGCACCAGATCCGAGACGATCCTCTTGCCCGATGCCAGTGAAGAATGGTTTGACGTAAAAAGGGCTGTAATATCCCCATGGACTGTAGGTCGGTGCATACGCGATTTGATGCTCGATCCGTTGCACGGGTTTACTAAACACAACCGCATCGGCCCCGAGACTCGCCGCTTTGGCCAGCAGATGTTCTTGCATGCGTGCGAAACTCATCGAGGGATCGTCCATGTGGAGTTCCGCCAGACGAAGAAAGGGACGGACCGGGGCCTGTTCCAGTACCTCCACCTCCTCGACCGAGGCTTTCGGCGGAAATGTCGCACTGGTCAAACGCATGACATCCACCCCGCTGCAGGAAGGGAGCAGTGTCAGGAGCAGCAGCGTCAGCCCGCGGACTATCGTGGATGTCGACCTTCGGTCTGTCACCGGCGCGCTCCCTGCCCGGATACTCACCTGAGCGACTGTTCGATCAATTGCCCTTCGGCGGCCAGCCGTTTGTGCTCCAAGTCCAGCCGTTGCTGCCGGAAGACGTCCATGTCCTCCCGGTACTGTCGCTCGTGGGCAATCCATTCCCGGCGCAGCCTGGCTTTGTCGATCGGATTCTGCTTCGAAGCCCGCAGTTGAGCCTTGGCAAACAAGAGGTGGTTACGCTGGAGCACCCATTGTCGTTGATGCAGTTCCAACCCGAGCAGATCCATCGCTCGAAGTTCCTGTAGCACCGTGTCCTGCGTATCGGGGAACTGCTTGAGTTCTTCGAGACGCTTCGTAGCGCGATCGATGTTCGCGTCAAGATGGATGATGCCGCTGTTCACCATGTCCAGCATAGGATCCACGAATTCAGCCGACTCCGGTCGGGCAACGGTCGTCCCGGCGCATCCCATCGTCACTGTCAGCAAAAGACTCGCGCCCGTGGCTCGCCATCGCCTTCCCATCCGGTCCATAGCACCACCTCCTCTCGTGCGAGGCTCCATTCCCGCCGGTCCGTCAGTCACAGGTGAGCGCTGCCTGCACGCACCCACACTGACCTGTTTAATACTGCAGGAACCCTCCATTCCCGACCGGCGAAAACCCGAAGGATCCTGCCCCCGCCGCCGGCATCCCCCCTGGAGTCGGTGCTTTCGAGGTCTTCCTCGGCCGCTCGCGGACAACCAGCGCGGTACGATGCCGCATGCCCTCCCGGAGATATTCGACCTCGATGGTCCGCCCCGGCTGCATACTTTTCATCGTTTCCAGAAACCCCTCGGACGTCCTGAGGGGACGGCCATCGAGCGCCATGATGATATCCCCGCCCAGAATCCATGGCACTCCGTGCACCGCCACATCGAGCGTGCCGGCTCGCAGCCCGGCGTCGGCGGCGGGACTCCCGTCCTCCACATCTTCGACCAGAAAGCCCTCCCGGAGCGGCAGGGCGAATAACTTGATGAACTCCGCCGTGGGGAATTTCCCGCTCACTCCGAGCCAGGACCGGATCACCCGCCCGCGTTGTACGAGGTCCGCGAGCACCGCTTTTGCCGTATTGATCGGAATGGCAAAGCCGATGTTCTGGGCGCCGGCCAGCATGGCGGTGGAGATACCGACAACCCGGCCCTGCGCGTCCACGAGCGGCCCGCCGCTGTTACCCGGGTTGATCGGCGCTGTGGTCCGGATGATGCGCCCGCCGAGCAGCCCCACCGTGCCAGGCAACGATCCAAGCCCGCTGACGATGCCCGACGTCAACGTGAACCCGAGCCCGAACGGGCTGCCGACCACGAGCGCTCGTTGGCCCACTTGTAGCTTGTCGGAATCTCCGAGCGAGACCGTGGCATAAGGTCCCTGGTCCCTCGGCAATCGGAGCACCGCCAGATCCGTGTCGGGGTCGCTCCCGATCACCTCCACGCGCACCTGCCGCCCATCGAACAACGTCGCCATGATGGAACTGGCTCGCTCCACGACATGGGCGTTTGTCAGCACAGTCCCGTCCTGATCGAGGATGAAGCCCGCGCCGACGCCCGCGGCCGTCGGATTCAGTAGCGGATGATCCGAGGTGTAGAGCGACGACAGGAAGACGGTGGCCGGGGCGAGGCGTTGATAGAGCCAGACGGTATGCTCATCCTCCGGCACAGGTCGTGTCGCGGCAAAACCCGGGACATCGATCATCCAGATGACGCACAACACACCGAGTACCGAAACCGGCCATGTCGCGTGATGCACGCTCATCGGGAACCTCACCGGTCGCATCGAGATTATGGCGTGATCGAACGGGTCTGGTGTTGACGGTCCCGGAGGACCAGCGACGGCTTGCCGGCGGTGTCCAGACTCAAGACCAGACGCGTTTTTCCATCGACGTCATGGATTACGAGGCCGGATTCCTCCGACAGACCGAGCCAGATGATGCTTGTCTCACTCTCACTGCGATGACGCAGGGCGAGATAGGGCTCCTCGTCCGCCGAGAACCCGAGGACGGCGCGCACTTTCCCCCGTTGATCGACGAGACGAAATTCCTGCGCGCTCACGACCGCCGGGCTTTGAACGACCGTTTCTTCGGCCACGACCGGATCACCGAGCACCAGCCACACCGCGAGAAATCCCCCCGCCCCGCCGCACACACCGGCGAGCACTGGAACAACCCATGGTCCCATCTTCATGCTCATGGCACCTCCCCTCCTGTTTTCCTGGCCCGGCTCCTGTCGTTCCGGTCGCCACTGTCCTTGTCCGTCGCCACCGCATGGTCATACCGGATGGCGAGACCGGACGGATATGTCGTCCACGTTCGTTGATCCGCCGCCCCGATGCCCATTACCGTTCGTGCCTTCTTCTCCGGCATCCACACGCGAGCGTCGTGCCTGCGCCTCCGCCTACCGCATGGCCGGCACGCTGAGCGGCTCGGCGCCGCTGTCCCGAAATGCACGTGTCGCATCCCGTATGATTTCGAGGAGCAACCCAGGCTCGTACGGCCTATGCAGCCACGCATACGCCCCCCGTTGGACAGCTTCTTTCGATAGATCAGGGTGGTCCCCCGAGATCAGTATCACAGGTGTCTGCGGCCACGCAATTCGGCTTCGCGACAGAAACTCCAGACCGTCCAGGCCGGGCATGCGATAGTCTGTGACGACGGCATCGAAATGCCTCCGCGTCATTTCGCTCAAGGCCTCTTGTCCGTCATTCGCTGCAATCACGTTGTACCCCGCTTGGATGAGCAGGACCGACAGCACATTCCTGCCTGCTTCATCGTCCTCCACGACCAACAGTCGCTTTCCGTAGCCATCCATGGGACACCTCCGATTTTTCCAAGTATCAACTCCTGAGCCGCGCTGCACCCCCTGAACCACTGCACACGGTCCGCACTCAGCTCACCGACTGAGTTACCGTCGACGTGCCAGGCGGTTGGCGAGAACCTGTGCATCCACCAGGTCTCCGCAATTGAGGCAGCGCCGGCATGGCAGCAACTCATCCGCCAGGTTGCCCTGGGCTCCGTTAAAATAGCATGCCACCATAAGCCCACCGCAACGCGCGCACCCATTCAACCTCGTCAACCTCGGAGCCGCAGCCGGGCGATCGAACCCGGATGGCCCACAGCCCACAGGTGCGTGAATGAAATCTGCGGCTTCTCGCTCATAGACGTTTTCCAACATGGCCCACCTCCTGTTGTAGGTACGAGCAACAGCGGCTCGAGGATTCGGTTTAAGCTATGATCCAAGTCGGCTCACACTAGACCACAGCTCCGATCGCGACCATATCGGTCGTCGCGAAAGGTGAAGGTAAGATTCTTGTCTCACAGTCTGTCCGTGCAGTCCTACAGGGAGAAGCAAGTCGGGCGGGGGTAGCGGACGAGACGAGTGGAAGGCGATCAGTCTTCGAGGTGATGCTGGAAGGCGTAGCGTGTCAGGTCCGTATTGGTCTTGACCTCGAGCTTCTCGAGGATACGAGCCCGATAGGTGCTGACGGTCTTGATGCTCAGCGCTAACTCCTCCGCGATCTCGCTGACGGTCTTGCCGTGGACGAGCGCGCGGAATACCTGATATTCACGGTCCGACAGTCTGGTATGAGGAGGCGCGTCGCTCTCGTCGTGCTGGAGATGCGTCGCCAATAGGTCTGCCACCGTGGCAGTGAGGTACTTGCTACCTCCAAGTACGGTCTTCACCGCTCGGACCAGTTCTTCCGGCAGGCTCTGTTTGGTGAGATACCCCGACGCCCCGGCTCGTATGGCGCGGACCGCGAATTGATCTTCGGGGTACACGCTCAGCATCAGCACGGGAATTGACGGCCGTTCTTCCTTGAGCCTCTTCAAGGCGTCGAGTCCGCCGCCGCCCGGCATCGTAATATCCAGGATGATGACATCCCATCGCCGCCCCGCAACCTGTTCGAACAATTCCTGCACCGTGCAGGCTTCTCCAATGACGACCCCCGCCACACTATCGGACAGCGCCTGCTTGATTCCGCCGCGGACCACCGGATGGTCGTCGGCAACGAGTACTGTAATCATTGTAAATCAGCGAAACAGGGAAATCTCACGATAACCGTCGTTCCCTTGCCGGCGTTTCCGGAGATAATGACCTCGCCATCAAATTGACACGCTCGCTCGCGGATGCCGAGCAGCCCAAGCGATCGGAGGCTGGACTGCTCCGCCTCCGTGATGCCCCGCCCGTTATCGCGCACTTCCAGGCACAGATAGTCCGGAGACCGTTCCAGCGTGAGCCGCACTTCGGTCGCGTGTGCGTGGGATGCCACATTCGTCAGCAACTCCTGAAGGATCCGGAACAGGGCCGTGGCCCGATTCATATCCACCGTCAGGTCGTTCGGCACGATCGTCAGGTCGCACCGAATGCCAGTCCGCGCCTGAAATTCATTGGCCTGCCATTCGCACGCCGCCGGAAGTCCAAGCTCGTCGAGGACGCCGGGCCTCAATTCCGTCGCGATCTGACGCACGGTCTCATGCATCCCGTCAAGGAGCATGGAACTGGAGTTGAGTTTCTCCAGCAACGCCCGGCGGTCCACCGGCTGCCCGTTGTCATCGAGGCGCTTGCTGAGCCACATCATGTCAAGCTTCAATCCCGTCAGGACCTGTCCCAGCTCATCATGCACTTCCCGCGCAATGCGCGTCCGCTCTTCCTCACGGATCGATTCGAGTCGCGCAGCCAGCGCCCGTAGTTGCTCGCGGGATGCGGTCAGATCGGCCTCCGCTTGCCATCGCGCCGTAATATCCAGCGCGAGACAGATCAGTCCCGTAAGAGCTCCGGTCTCGTCATCAAGCGGAGACCACGAAAAGTGCACATAACGGTCTTGTCCCGATCGGGTTCTTAGCCACCCTTCCGTCGTAGCCACTCTCCCGGCTGTCAGAGCGGGCACGACGTCCTTCGCGAGCGCGGTTTCGGTCACGCCTCCGCACACGGACGACAACGGTCGTCCCACGGCATCGGCAGCGGAGCACCCGAAGACCCGCTCCGCCCCCGGGTTCCAGCTTCTCACCCGTCCGTCCGCCCCGATCAAGACGACGGCATCATGCGTCTGGTCGATAATTTGCGCCTGAAGCCGCAATTCTCTCTCAGCGCGTTTGCGGTCCGTGATGTCCATCAGCACGCCCATGGCTCCCCACACGGTGCCATCGACATGCCGAAGCGGAGCCGCCGAAAGGCTCACGTCGATCAGCAGGCCGTCTTTTCGCCGCCGCCGCACGTCCTGTCCGGTGAAGGTTTCTCCCCGGAGGACGCGCTCGCGAAACGCGCGGTGCTCATTCACCCGGTCCGGCGGAAGGGTCGGGAGCGGACGACCAAGCACCTCCTCCTCCATCCATCCGAAAAGCCGCTCGGCGGCCTTGTTCCATATGACGACGTCACCGTCCGCCGACACGGCTGTCACTGCGAGCGGCGAGGCCCTAAACACCGCCTCCAGCGCCTCCTTCGACTCATGGAGCGCATCTGTCAGGCGCTTCCGTTCGGTGACATCTTCCCACAGTCCGAAAATCTCTTTCGGTTGCCCATTTGAACCTCGAACGAGGAGCGCCCGGTCTGAGAACCAGCGATAGGAACCGTCCGACACTTGCCACCGGTATTCAACCGCCAGCGACCCTGATGCGGTAAGCCCATCGAACATTCGCAACGTCGCCTCCCGGTCTTCCGGGTGAAGGCGTGAGGCCCGGAACGTTGAATCAGTCAGGAACTTGGAGAGCGGAAATCCTGTCAACCGTTCGGCGGACTGGCTGATCCATGTGGCTTCATACGGTCCCCTCGGCACGGCGGCATACAGCACGATCGGCAAGGATTCCACGATGATCGCCTGCCGCGCCCGGCTGGCTTCCAAGCTCTCTTCGGCCCGCCGGCGCCCGATGACATCGGAACGGATCCCATAGACCACCAGGCCCACCAATATGGCGGCCAGCAGCCCTCCCCCGAGGATCAGATCGAGGAGCCCTTGTCCTGCCGCCTCTGTCCGGGACAACCGTTGGGTCAGGAGTTTCCGCTCTTCCTCTTTCATCTCTTGGACGAGCCGGCGCATGGCTGCCGCATCCTGTTCCCTTCGGGTGACAGAAGCGAGGTCTTGGGCAGCCTGAAACCCAGACGCCTGGTGGACCGTGAACGAATCCTGAGCGAACATCACCAGAACCTTGACCAGTATCTCTAACGCCTCGAGGCGCTGTTGCTGAGTGGGGTTGTCTGCCGTCAGGTCCTTGAGGCGCTTGAGACGTTCCGGCACGAGACTCACCGCGGAATCGAACGTGTTCCGGAATCGTTCCTCGCCGGTCAAGAGGTAGCCGCGCTGGCTGGACTCGGCTTCATCCATCAGGGAGCGGACGCGCTCAAGGGTCTCGAGTACCTGGTGGGTATGGCTGACCCAGGACGCGTTCTCCATGAAGCTGGCGGTGGTGCGGTAGGAACCGACGCCGATAGCGAGCACCGCCGCCGCCAGGGTTCCGAAACCGATTCCCACCCGTTGCCGAAGAGACAGAATCATGAATCACAGTCGCTGCGGATTGGCAGGCTCCGCAGCCGATGCCGAAGGTGCGGAAACGGCTGGGGACCAAAGGGGCCACAAAGGGACCACGGCTGTAAGGCCGTGGGGCTCCACTGGGTATTTGACCATTCGCATGAACTCCTCGTCAACTCGCCACAGGCTGGCACCCCCTGGTGCCTTGGTTAAAGCTCTACCGGCATAAACAAGGTCCGCCCATTCCGGTCAATCCTTGTATGGGGAACGTCTTTCGTTTGTAACAGGCTTGGCCTCGCGATGTGAATCGCTTTGCGAGACACCGCGCTGTTACGGCCCGGGCGAAATTCCGTGATGGGCCTTCAACCCCCTGCTCGGCTCACAATGCCGTCTCCGGCCTGCGGCGCGTCAATTGTTCCAGCACCTCGACGACCCCAGCGAGCTCTCTCGACTTGTCGAAGAAGTAGTCGGCGCCTGCTGCTTCGCAGACTTTCCGGTGTTCGTGCGTCGGGTAATTCGTGAGCATCATGACGATCGTGGCGGGGGACTGCCGCTTGACGTCGCGCAGGACTTCAATGCCGTTCCGGCCGGGCATCCGGATATCCAGAATCACGATGTCCGGTTTCGTCGATCGCAAGATCTCCATCGCCGTGTCGCCGTCGGTGGCTTCCGCCACGCAGACGGCGCCGGGCACTTCATTCAGCATGGCCTTCAGCCGCTCCCGCAGAATCGGCGAGTCATCGACCAACATCACGTTCACCGTATGTGGCTCCTCCGTGCGATGCATGTCGTCCCCTAAGGTGACCGTACTCGGCTCGTGTATGTCACGCTATCGGTTCAGTTCCACCGCAGCCGTAGGACTGGTCCTACGATTCAACGCAGGGCACAGCGATTCCCGCGCCGACCAGCGGGTCCCGCTGCGTTGTCCGCTCTCTCGCACAGGGTTCAGACAGCGGCGGCCCTCTCCACAGTGGATTGGTCCGGCCGCGTGGCGACGCGAACCATTTCCAATACCGTTCTTGGGTCGGACGGCTTGCGGATCCAGGCGAATGCTCCGCGTTCAAGAGCAACGCGTTCCATGGCTGAAGCTGCGCCAGAGACCATGATGACCGGCGTGTTCGGAATCAGTACCCGACTGAGCGACAAGAGTTCCAACCCATTCATCATCGGCATCTGATAGTCGGTGACAATCACTTCGAACCGCCGCTTCTTGATCTCGCCAAGCGCCTCCATTCCATCGCGTGCCGTGAAGACACTATAACCGGCCCCGACCAGGGCATCCGCCATGAGTTCGCGGACGTCGTCCTCGTCGTCCACCACCAGCACTCTTGACCCGTACCCTTCCATAACTCCCTCCCTGTGATTCTCTGTGCATCCCTATCGCAAGTCCGTCTCGACACGACTATTTACCCTTCACCGATTCCAACCTTCTGCCCGCATAAATGCCTCGGTCACTGTGCAGCCGCCGCGCGGCTCGCATTCCATCACTGCTTCTTCGGCAGCTGAGTCGGCTATCAGTGTTTCTTCGGTTGCCCCAACTCCCCCTCCACCACCTGACGCGCCTGCTCCGTCCCCGGGTTGATCAGCACCGGGATGTTCAGCTGATCGGGAATCAGAATCACCTTGGACTGCGGACTACTGTAGAGTTCATAACGCAGGTATTCAGGGGTCAGTGTCTTGCTGATGATCTCCTGGGCTTTCGCTTGCCCCGTCGCCCGGATGCGCGTCCCTTCAGCCTCTCCCTCCGAGCGGATCCGAACCGCATCCCCTTCGCCCTTGGCAGTCCGTCGCATGATCTCCGCATTCTTCTCCGCGATGACCAGCTCGAATTCCTTCTGCTCCTTTTCCTGCTCCTTGGCCTGTTTGTGCTCAACCGCTTCGAGGACCAGTCTCGCCAGCTCGACGTCGGTCAGAGCCACGCTTGCGACTTCCAGATGCCGTCCTTTCAGTTTCTCGACCACCACGGCTTGCACTTTACTGGCAATCTCGGCGCTGTTTTCCGGTACCGTGACCATGGCGTACCCTGAAATCACGCTCCGTGCTGCGGCCAGCAATTCCGGCCTCACCACGCGGGCATAAAAGTCCGGCCCGATCTCTTGGGCGAGAAAATGGAGTTGCTCCGGGAGAGGGCGCAGTATGATAGCCGCGTTGAGCCGAATCAGCAGATCATCGGAGGTGAGAGCCTCGACTTTCTCCGTGTAGCTGCGCAAGGTCACGTCATACACGTAGATGCTGTTCCAGGGCGCGCGCCAATAGAACCCGTCTTTAAGGGTCTCGGTTGATAATCCGCTGGTGAGCGGATGCCACCGAAGCCCGCGCTGACCAGGCTGGACCGTCGTGCCGCAGGCCGTCATGGACAAAACAAGCGGAAGAACGAGCAGTACAAGAACTGTAGTCCGACGCATACATCCTCCTTCGGCGTTTCAACGCCCTGCCGGTTGCTGGCTCAGGCTCGGCAGCGGCAGTGAGGACCGTCCGCCGGCCAATCCCACATGGATGCCAGCCTGTTGCTCGCGATCCCGTGCGGTTTCTTCATAGAACTGCGCCAGCAGTCTGGCGCCCCGTACCCATTCCGAATCCGATCCGAACAGTTGCTCATACACCCGAGCCCGTTCGCGGAGTTCTCCCGCTTTCTGCCTGAGGCCGCTCGCCTCCTGGCTGTACTGTGCCGCGATCTTCCAGTGATCCTGCGAGGGGTCGAGCGAGGTGAGCGCGAGCGGCGCTTTGGAGCTGGAGCAGCCGAGCAGCACGATCAGTCCGGCCAATAGAGAGAGCACGCTTCCACATCGAATAGAAAGAGAAGCCGGCCTGCACTCCCGATTGCATCCACTCCCTGTCGTCTCTCGTCTCTTCATCGCTGAACCCCTGCAAGCCGCTGTCTCTGCATCCGCCATGTCGAGACCTTCCGCCACAGTGGCTCGAGTGCTTGCTCCTCGATCTCAAACACTCCGGCTTGACCTACATCGAACTCCTTCCCGCAGTGATCTGGTATCGGACGTGAGGGAACCTGTGAGTCAGATGTTCCCTCAACCGGACGTCGTCCTCGTCCTACCTGCAATCCTGCGTGCAGGAACTGTTGGGGTCGCGAGAAGCAACCGGCCGAAAGAGTTGTGACCTCTCCGCCGGTGCTGCGCAAGATCGAGCGTCGGCGCGCCGCGGCTGAGTGGCATAGCTGCATCCTCACCGCTCCTTCCACACCGGTCAGTCCTTTTGGCACGCACCCCCAGTCCTTTTGGAGGGATTGACGGAATCCCCTACTGTGTTATGGTCGCGCACCGCTTCCGGAGCGAGGGTTCATGCTATATACCTTCTCACTGGCTCCCTTTCACTTCGAGCTCGAGGCAGAAGAGCGGCTCGCCCTCCATCCGAAAAATCCGGGTAATTCTCTTCGCGGGGCCTTCGGCGCCACCTTCAAACGGCTCGTCTGTCCGATACCGGCCGGCTGCCGGCAGTCCTGCGGGATGAAAGCCACCTGCCCGTACGGGCAGATCTTTGAGCCGAGCCCTCCGCCGGGCAGCGACCGGCTGAGCTTGAATCAGGACATTCCCCGTCCCTTCGTCTTGCGCCCACCGAATGGCATCGAGACGATGGCCCGGCCCGGCGATGCCCTCCATTTCGACCTGATCCTCATCGGCAAGGCGCTCGATTATTTCTCTTACTTTTTGGTCACGTTCCGGGAGCTCGGCGACCAAGGCATTGGTCTCGGCCGAGGCCGCTACCGGATTGCACACGTGTCGCTGCTCAACGAAGACGGGAACGATGTCGCGGAGGTCTATTCAGGCAGCGACAACGTCGTCCGCCCCTCGCCCATCCGTATCACCTACAAGGACTGCTGCCGTCTCGCAGCAGAACGATTTCCAACACACACACGGCGCCTGACGATCCGCTTTCTCACGCCGATGCATCTCAAAGCCGGCGGCAAAGTCGTCACGCGCCCCGAGTTCCATCACCT
>CAYNLM010000083.1:0-17836 GCA_964398045.1 uncultured Nitrospira sp.
TTGGATGAAAGAAGAACGCGTAGTATTGTGAAAGGGATGTGCCGGGGGTGAGGACGCAGGGGAAGGGGTTGGCGGGGCGGTTGATGGGCGAAGGCCGGATCCCCTCCCGTGTTGCCTTAAGTGCATCAGTGCTTGATGAGTGCGGCGCGCAATGCAAGGAGGACTTCGATTCCACATACGGCGGCGTCGGCGGCGCGCCGAAGTTTCCTCCTGCGGGCGGACTCTCGCTGCTCCTGCGATGCCATCGCCGGACCGGCGATGCGCAAACGCTTGCGATGGTGACCAAGACGCTCGACATGATGGCGGCCGGAGGCATCTACGACCATATCGGCGGCGGCTTCGCCCGATATTCCACCGATGAACGCTGGCTCGTGCCCCATTTCGAAAAGATGCTCTATGACAATGCGCTGCTGGCGCGCGTCTACGTGGAAGCCTATCAGGTCACCAAGAAAGCTCTCTATCGCCAGGTGGCGACCGAAGTGCTCGACTATGTGTTGCGTGAGATGACAGGCCCGGAAGGCGGATTCTATTCGGCGACGGATGCGGACTCCGAAGGCGTCGAAGGAAAGTTTTTCGTCTGGTCGCCGGCCCATGTTCGGGAAGCCGTAAAGAGCGAGGAGGACGCGCAACGGTTTTGTGCCTTGTATGACATCACTGAATCGGGCAACTGGGAGCACGCGAGCATTCCCAACCGACTGCGGCCCATTGAAGAAGTGGCCAAACAGCTCGATGTCACGACCGATGAACTGCTGGACACGACGGCTCGGGTGAAGCCGCTGCTTTATCAGGCAAGGCTGAAGCGAATTCCGCCGGGGCTCGATGACAAGGTCATCACCGCCTGGAACGGCATGATGCTCTCGGCGATGGCCGAGGCGGCGCGCGTGTTCGGTGAGCGGCGATATCGCGAGGCGGCTCAACGGACGGCGGCCTTTCTGCTCAAGACGCATGTGCGTTCGGAAGGCCGATTGCTCCGGACCTCGCGGGCCGGACGGGCGCATCTCGATGCCTACCTGGAGGACTATGCCTATTTAGCCGAGGGCTTTGTGGATCTGTACGAGGCCGGAGCCACCGAATCCTATCTGCGCGCAGCCGCCCGGCTGGCCGACTATCTGATGACGGATTTTCTCGATCACGAGCAAGGCGGATTTTTCACTACGGCGAAGAATCATGAAACGCTCATTCTGCGGGCGCGTGACGGAGCCGACGGGGCGACCCCGAGCGCCAATGCCGTGGCGGCGTCGGCGCTGGCCCGCCTGTCGTACCATTTTGACCGACAGGACTGGCGCGATGCGGCGGTGGGAGCGGTCCGCGCCTACGGACGGCCGATTGCCCGTTATCCGCGAGCATTCGCCAAGAGCCTGGCCGTAGTGGATTTTCTCACGGAAGGGCCGGTCGAATTAGCGTTCGTCGGCGATGAGACGCAGGATGGTTTGCGTGCATTGCAGCGAGCCGTGGCAGACGTCTACCTGCCCAATCGTATTGTGGCGACCGGAACATCCGGGACCTCATCTGAGCTGCCTCTGCTGAAAAATAAACAGGCCGTGGAGGGAAAACCGGCCTTGTATGTTTGCCGGAACTTCAGCTGCCAACAGCCGGTGACAGACCCTCAGCTCGTTGCGCAATCCCTGCGCGCGACGGTGACGGATTCGGCAGCCCGACAAGGCAAGATGCTGGGAAGCGCGAGGCTCTCCGGCCAGGCGACCACCCAAGGCACCGCGGCGTTTGCGGCCCGCATGATCGGACGCCCGGGAGAGGCTGAACTGGCTCCTGGGTATGGATCGCTGGGGACGACCAAGCTCACGGCCAGCCGTCTTGGGTTTGGCACGTATCGCGTGGACGCCCAAGACGCCGTGTATCGTGACGCGTTAAAAAAGGCGTTACGCGAGGGCTGTAATTTGATCGACACCTCGACGAATTACATGGATGGCGACAGTGAACGGCTGGTGGGCTCCGTCCTTCAGGAATTGATTGCGGCGGGCGAACTGCGGCGTGAAGAAGTCATCGTTGTCTCCAAAATCGGCTATGTACAAGGGCACAATCTGAAACTGGCGGAAGCCAGAGAAAAAGCCGGTCGGCCCTACCCCGATATGGTGAAGTATGGGGACGGCGTCTGGCACTGCATCCATCCGGAGTTCCTGGCAGACCAACTCGCCTTGTCATTGGACCGTCTCGGCCTTGCCACGCTGGACGTCTGCCTCCTCCACAATCCTGAGTATTTCTTCTCGGATGCCGCGCACCGAGGCGAGAAGGATCTCGCGCAACTCAGGACGATGTTTTACGAACGGCTGAAGCAAGCCTTCGCCTATTTCGAATCCCAAGTGGCGGCTGGACGGCTGCAGTATTATGGCGTCTCGTCCAACACGGTGACCTCTCCTGCCGACGATCCGGAAGCCGCTTCGTTGAGTCTGATGCTGGACGCGGCGACGGCGGCGGCCGCTTCGGCCGGCTCCAAGGCGCATCACTTTCGAATTCTACAATGTCCCATGAACCTCTTTGAATCCGGCGCCGCGCTCATCCCCAATACCGGTCCGGGCCATCGACAGACCGTGTTGGAATCAGCGCAGGAAGCCGGGCTGGCGGTGCTCGTCAATCGTCCCTTGAATGCGATGCCAGCCCCGCGAAGCGGCATGCTGCGCCTGACGGAACGGCCGGTGGAAGATGGGTCGGTCGATATCGCGCGTCAACTTGATGCCGTGGGGGCGCTCGAAAAAGAATATCGAGAGACGATTGCTCCGGCTGTCCGGCACGGCGGGCAAGGCATTACGCCGGCTGAGTTCTTCAATTGGGCGCCGGAACTCCAGCGCGTGCGTCCGCAGATCCAAGGATTGGAACATTGGGAACAGATTGAACATCACATGATTGCGCCTCAGGTGAACCAGGCACTGCAGATTCTTTCGCGCCGTGCGACCGGAACCATCTCGGAACAATGGGAAGCATGGCGCGATCGCTACGTTCCTGAATTCCTGACGCTGTTGCGCGGCCTGCGGCGCGATGCCACGGAGAGGAGCCGCGCGCGCACTCGTGTGCTGACGTCCGCCATTGATCCCCTGTTGCCGGAACAACGCCGAGCCGAGTCCCTTTCGCGCAAGGCGCTGTGGGTTCTCGCCAGCACGCCGGGCGTCACCTGTGTCCTGAACGGCATGCGGACTCCATCCTATGTCGGCGATGCGTTGGCTGTTCTCCGGTGGGAACCGCTCAAGGATGTCCGCCCGGTATACGAAACAGTTAAAACCATCGCCTTTCCGTGAGGACTGGGCTACGCTCGACCGGTGACGGAAGGAGGATCTATGCGCACACCACGAGCATGCATCGTCCTGGGAATGCTGGCCAGTGCCTTCCTGTTTGAGCAAGGTTGCGCGACGACGTCAGGGTCTGGAACCGGCGATGAACGGATGGCGCACGAAGAACGGATCGGCGAGCCGACGATCAAAGACATTCCGCCCAAAGATCTCGGTATGGCGACCTCGCGGACGAGCCCGGCCATGCGCGCCGAGTTGTCCGCGCGTAATGCGACCGGCATGGTCACTGGATCCCTGACCGATGTGCTGTTTGATTTTGATCGAGCGTCTCTTCGCATGGATGCTCTGCCGATCCTGGAGGCGAATGCCAAACGGCTCAAGGAGACAGGTGTCACACACGTGCTGCTTGAAGGCCGGGGCGATGAGATCGGGACAGCCGCCTACAACATCGTATTAGGTGACCGTCGGGCCAAGAGCGTGAAGTCCTATCTCCGGCAGTTGGGGATTGCAATCGACCTGAAGACGACGAGCTACGGCAAGGATCGCCCTCTCTGTTTTCAGCACAGCGGCGACTGCTTGCAAAAGAATCGAAGCGTGCATTTCGTCGTCAAAGAGTAAGACGGCCGCCGTCGGATCGTTCCGGTGGACACGGGCCTGTGCGCTCGCCTCATTCTTGACAGCGTCCCTCCTGTCGGTTAAGGTCCCGACACTCTTCTTTTCTCCAGCCTCCGGTTCATTCACATGGCTAAACTCGCCGTCATTGATATCGGCACCAATTCCATCCACATGGTGCTGGCCGACATCCTGCCTGACGGGAGCTACAAGATTCTGGACCGCTTTAAGGACATGACGCGGCTGGGGAACGGCGCCTTTGCCACCAAGCGGCTGACGGACGAGGCGGTGGCCCGCGCGTTGAACGTGCTCAAGACTTTGGTGACGCTCGCGCGCAACAAGGGATTCGATCGCATCGTCGCGGTGGCGACGAGCGCCGTTCGTGAGGCGCAGAACGGCGGAGATTTTGTGGATCTCGTGGCAGAGCAGACCGGCCTCACTGTTCGAGTCATCAGCGGCCTTGAAGAAGCCAGGCTCATTTTCCTCGGTGTCAAGAACAGCATTCCCCTTCCCGATGGACAGACCCTTGTGGTGGATGTCGGCGGAGGATCAGTCGAACTCATTGTCGGGAACCGCGACGGCTTGTTGCATGCCAAGAGCCTCAAGCTGGGAGCAATTCGTCTGGCGGATCAATTCCTGTCCAAGACACCGCCGTCCGACGCGATGTTGCGAGGGCTTGAACGGTCGATCACGGACCAGTTGACCGGCGCGCTCGGGTCCTTCAAGACCAAGCGGTTCGATTCGCTGGTGGCCACCTCCGGCATGGCGGGAAATCTCGCCGAGGTGGTTCATTGGCGTCAGACCGGACGGCCGCTGCCGCAGCTCAATCTTGCGACGGTGGGATTAAAGGACATCCGGGCGTTGGAAGCGGAACTGGCACGGTCCTCTGTGAAAGCGCGGCTGGCGATTCCCGGCCTCGATCCCAAGCGGGTGGATACGCTGCTCCCCGCCGTGGTGGTCCTGCGTCGTCTGCTCGAACTCGCCGATCTTGACCGCATGACGCTGTGCGACAAAGCCATACGCGAAGGGGTGATCTATGATTTCATCGAGCGTCATCGCGATGGTCTCAGAGCCGAGACGGAGATTCCGGATGTCCGCCGCCGCAACGTCATCGGGCTCGCCCGGCGGTGCCAGACTCCTGAGATTCATTCGCTGCACGTGGCGGGGTTGACGCTTCGGCTCTTCGATCAGACGCAGTCGTTGCACGAACTGGGACAAGCGGAGCGGGATTGGCTCGAATATGCGGCCGTCTTGCACGACATCGGGTATCTCATCAATCCTCGACAGCATCACAAGCACGCCTATTATTTGATCAAGCACAGCGATCTGGGAGGACTCACGGCCGACGAGATCGACGTGGTGGCGAACGTCGCGCGTTATCATCGCCGGGCCTTGCCGTCTCTCAAACACGAGGGGTTTGCGCCACTGCTTCCGCGGCTTAAGCGGGTTGTAAAAATCCTGGCGGCGCTGCTCCGAATCGCCGACGGGCTCGATCGTACGCACTTCTCCGTCGTGCATACCGTCAACGTGAAGGTGGGGAAGACGGTCGTCATCGAGGCGGTGGTGTCCGGCGACGCTGAAATGGAACTGTGGGCGGCGAAGAGCCGGGCGGATCTCTTTGAACAGGTCTTTCGGCGGCGGGTGGGATTCACCCAGGTGACACGAGAGATCTAGTCGTCGGACAGCCCTGTAGCCTTTCAACCGGTCTGCAGTCCCTTTCCCAGCGCGCGCAGTTGAGCAGGCAGGAGCCACCAACGGAGCAGTCCCTGTCCCGGCATGACACGGTTGGGCAGGTGGATCAGGGCGGCTCCCGCTTTCTTCATGGCAAAGCCCGCCGTGACTGTGCCGCACAGCAAGACCGCGGCCATTTCTCCCAACAATGGTTCATGCCCTACGCACATTACCACTGAATCCGATGGAAACGGGCGGAGCCTGCCGAGCAGCTGCTCAGGCGTCGATCCGACGGCCAGTTCATCGACTGTCTCTACCGTAATCGATCGGCACAGCACCGCTCGAATAATGTTGGCCGTATCCTGCGCGCGCCTGAACGGACTGCTCAGTAGATGAGTCGGCGCAAGATTCATCGAAGCAAGGCCGGCCGCGGCTTGGCGCACGCGCCTCTTTCCTTTTTCTGTCAACGGACGCTGCTCTTCGGCGCCGTCCCACTCCTCTGGTTTTATCGCGATACCGTGACGGATGAAGACACATTCCATAATTCGATCCCTTCTTCAAGAGACAGAAGGGTAGCACAGCGAGGACGGCAGTCAGGAGGGTTTTCTACCCTGCGGTGCCCCCGCGGCTCGGGTTCAGGTCACGCGTGGCAATGATCGGCTAGGCCGTGAGTGGAAGCGGGGGGCTTTTTTGAAGGAGTCGATAGCCGGTACCGTGGATGCCTGAAATCATGTCGGGCATCCCCGAATCGGCCGACAGTTTGCGATTGAGGGACTGAATCGTGTGATCGAGTTCACGATCGTGCGACAGCCCGTCCTCTCCCCAGAGCGCCGCCCGCAGTTCCTCGCGCGGAACGACCTTTCCAGTCGTCTTGGCGAGACGGACGAGAAGGGTCCACTCCGGCTTGCTGAGAACCAACCGGGTCCCGTGGAGTGAAACCACGTACTGCATCTCTTCCATGACCAGTTCACCATCCAGGTCTTCATCCATGGTCTGTGTCTGCGCCGAGATGCGCCGAAGGATGGCTTTGACACGTGCCACCAACTCGCGGCTGCTGTACGGCTTGGTGATTACATCGTCGGCGCCGACTTCCAATGCGGCCACCTTATGATCTTCAGAGCCCAATGCGGTCACAAGGATGATTCCCATGGATTTGGTTTGCGGGTCGTTGCGGAGCCTGGTGCAGATGTCCTTTCCGCCCATCCCCGGCAGAATGAAGTCGAGCAGGACCAACGACGGCTTCAGCCGCCAGATATCCTGAATCCCGGTCGGTCCATCGAAGGCCACATTCGTCCGGAAGGAGGCTTTCCGGAGAATCTGGTCCATGACACGGGCCTGATCCTGTCCTTCCTCAATAATTTGTATCAGTTCAAGGCTCACGGTGAGACCTCCTCACCGCTGTATCGGCCGATGCAAGGAGGATCTTGAGGAGATGTCGGTGCGGCAGAAACCCTACCTTTGGTTTTTCAGCAGGTCTTGCCAGGATTTGAGGACGCCGCCGACCCAGGAAGAGTCGGGCTGAGCCGGTCTTCTTCCGGCTGAAACAGGTCGCCGAGAACTGAGTTGCTCGATTCGCTTGGCGACATCGCGATAGCCGGGGTCTTCCCGTCTGATCCAGCGGTAGGCTTCCAGCGTTTCGGGCATCCGTCCGAGCGATTCCAAGGTGCGTCCCAACACGTAGAGGATTTGGACTGTTTCCTTCGCCGAGCCGGCCGACGCTTTCAGCGCTTTGCGAAAGGCCGTCACGGCGTCTTCGTTCCGACCGGCGGCCTTATAACACAGACCGATCTGCGCATAGGCCTTGAGCGCGAACGCCGGAGCGGCGGCGGCTTGTTGAAACTGTTCGATGGCCGGCTTATAGAGCCCCGCCTTCTTCAATGCGAGGCCGCGCTCATACCGCTCTGCCGGTTCAATCGCGGCTTCGCCGACATCATGCAACGGAGCCTGGTCGGGCGAGGGGTTCTGTCGGGAGCGTGTGGCGTCGAAAGACTCGATTTCTCTCTTCTCGTCCAACTCCTGTTGCGGCGTGCGTAGGAACAATTCCGGCTTTCCGGCCAGCGGAAGGATGCCGCCCTTTCCACGATCCTGCGCTGCCTGGCCCAGCACGCTCGCGGTCACCCATCTATGGTGTTCCGCGAATCCATAGGCCAATGCCGTATCCGCCACGTGGTTGATGAGCCGTGGTGTGCCTCCGGTCAGGCGATACACCAGTCGACAGGCGTGTTCGGTAAAAATCGGATACGATCCGCCGGCAACCCGAATCCGATGGCGCATGTAGGCGACCGTGTCCTCTTCCGACAAGGGTTCCAGTGTGTAGTCCACCGCCACGCGCTGGGCGAACTGGGTGAGGTCCGGCCGCTGAAGCAGGCTCCGCAGTCCCGGCTGGCCGGTGAGAATGATTTGAATCACCTGCGTTTTGCTGTTGTTGTTCGACAGGAGACGGAGTTCCTCGAACATGGCGGGGTTCAGGTTCTGCGCTTCGTCCACGACCAGCAGTACCCGACGGCCTTGGGCTTCTTCTTCGGCCAGAAACTCGGAGCATCGCTGAAGCGATTCCAGTGGATCGCTGCCTTTGCCGTCCCGGCCGAAGGCCCTCAAAATCCAGGGGGTCAAGTTCCCCAGAGTGTCATGGGTATTCGAAATCACGCCAATCGTGAATGCGCCCTTCGATTCCTCAAGAATACGCTGCAGCACCGTGGTCTTGCCGGTACCCGCCTCGCCGGTGATGATGATGAACCCGGCCTGATTGAGCAGGCCATGTTTCAGCAGATTCAACGCCATCCCGTGCGTCGGTCCCAGATAAAGAAAGTTCGGGTCCGGCAGCAGCGAAAAGGGCTTTGCACGCAGGTTATAAAACGTTTCGTACATCATCGGTCGCCGTAGACTTTTCCATGGGAGTCGCCCGAGACCATTGTCGCAGTGGGGGCCGTTTTTGCAAGTACTTCACTGGTTTTTACAGGAAAATCCCGCACGGCTTCTCATTGCGATCGGCTGTCCTGACCAGGTAGGATGAGCACGGCATACCTTATGATCGCGATGTCCAACGCACAGCTTCGACGTATCGGATTGGCCGCCTGTTTGGTGATGGGCGGATTTCTCATGGCGCATTCCATCAATGCGTTTGTGGCCGACGCACTGTATCTGCCGCCGGATCGTATGTTCACCTCGGCTGCGAGCGACACCGCTCTCCCCGTTTCCTATTCGCCCAGCCAATCGGCCGATGATATTCGCGCCAGCGGGTTGTTTCTTGTGCCCTCGGCTCCTCAAGGTGTCACGGCTCAAGGCGGACCTACAGGCGCTCCGGTGCGCGCCTCTATCGGAGCGGCCGCGAAGATTCGACTGATTGGTGTGGTGTTTGGCGAGCAACGCGGTGTCTTCGCGATCGTTGAAGAGCTATCCGGCAAGAAACAGTCGCTCTATCGGTTGCACCAGGAAATACCCGACGTGGGGGAAGTGAGTGAGATCCATCGTGACGGCATGGTGGTGCGGCTCGGTGACCAGGAGGAACTGCTGGAGCTGGCGCTGACTGACAAGCCGGCCCCGCCTCCCGCCGGTCCGGGCGCGTCTCCATCGCAAGCGCCGGGCGCGCCGCTTCGTAAAGTGATTGATCGCCGGGAAGTTGAGCAGGCTATGAGCGATCTCCCAAGGCTCCTCACGCAAGCACGGGCCGTTCCCAACATGGTGAACGGGACGCTCAACGGATTTCGCATCGACTACATTGCGCCGGCGAGCTTTTATGAAAAGATCGGCATTCAGTCCGGCGACGTCCTGCAGCGTGTCAATGGTGTCGATATTCGCGATCCCGGCACGATGCTGAATCTGTTTCAGCAATTAAAAAATGAGCGGGTGGTGAAGCTCGACATGGTGCGCAATAACCAGCGTTCCACAGTGACCTACGAACTGAGATAAGCCGGTTCCCGTTAGCTTCCGGCTCATCAATCTTCCCCCCGGTTTCTCCTGTTGGCGTGGTAGCCAAGGGCAACCAAAGAATTGCGCCTCTACAATCGATTGAGCAGTAAAACATCAAGTGATAGTTTAGAGTGTTCGCCCGGTGCGCTCCTCCCTCGTCTCCTTGCCTCAAGCCGAGCAGTAAGAGTATGTTTGACGAGGTTTGTGAGGTTTTACGAAGGGTTCTGTTTTGTCACCAGAAAGTGCGGCTGACGTGAAAGACGAATTCTCCGATTCGAACTATGGAAGGCCCCTCCTCGGCCGCATTCTGGGAGACAAATTCAATCTCCTGGAATCCAAACTCGAAGAAGCGCTCGCCTACCAACGCGAAAAAGGAGGCCGCCTGGGCGAGGTGCTGCTCCATCTGCGTCTGCTCCGGGAGGAAGAATTACTGGAAGGGCTGGCCCTGCAATTCGAGTTGCCCTGGATGCCTCAGCTGGAGACCACCAACGTCGATCATGAAATGATCAAGAAAGTGCCCATCGCATTTTGCCGACGCTATCGGGTGTTGCCGCTTCGCTATGAGGAAGGATCGATCATCGTCGCGACGACCGATCCCCTGGAGACGGTCGCGCTGGACGATCTTCGGCTGCTGCTCGGCAAACCCATCAAACCGGTTTTGACCACGGGCGTAGCGCTCCTCGCCTGTTTGAACCGTGTCTACGATGAGGTGGCGAGTCCGGCCGGCGCTGAACAGGTGATGGAAGACATCGCGGCAAGTGAAAACCTCGACCAGCTGGCGCACGAACTTGATGAGCCGCAAGACTTGCTGGACGCCACCGACGAAGCGCCCATCATCCGGCTGGTCAATTCGGTGCTGTTCCAAGCGGTGCGGCAGCGGGCCAGCGACATTCACTTCGAGTCCTTCGAACGCGGACTGGTGGTGCGCTATCGGATCGACGGGGTGCTCTATCCGGTGCTGACGCCGCCCAAGCATTTGCAAGCCAGCATCATCGCCCGGCTGAAAATCATGGCGGGATTGAATATCGCCGAGAAGCGGCTTCCGCAAGACGGCCGGTTCGCCATTCGCACGGCAGGCAAGGACGTCGATCTGCGTGTGTCGGTGTTGCCGACCTCGCACGGCGAGCGGGTCGTGTTGCGGTTGCTGGAAAAGGAAAACCGGCTGCTGAATCTGACCGAAATGGGATTTTCAGGAGAACGGCTCTCGGCAATCCATCAGTTGATCCAGCTGGCGCACGGCATCATTCTCGTGACGGGCCCGACGGGCAGCGGCAAAACCACCACCCTCTATGCCGCCCTCAGCCAGATCAACGCGCCGGATAAAAACATCATTACCGTCGAAGATCCTGTCGAATATCAGTTGCTCGGCATCGGACAGATGCAGGTGAATCCCAAGATCAATTTGTCGTTCGCCGCCGGCTTGCGCTCGATTTTGCGGCAAGATCCCGATGTCATCATGATCGGCGAAATCCGCGACCGGGAGACCGCGGAAATCGCGATTCACGCGTCACTGACCGGCCACCTCGTGTTCTCGACCTTGCACACGAACGACGCGGCCAGCGCGGCCACCCGGTTGATCGACATGGGGATCGAGCCGTTCCTTGTCGCGTCCTCGGTCGTGGCGGTGCTGGCGCAGCGATTGCTGAGGAAGATCTGCCCCGATTGTAAGCGGCCCTATACGGCGAGCGCGGAAGAATTGAGCCGGTTGGAACTGCCGCCCACGTCATCCGTAACATTGTATCGGGGAGCCGGATGCGCGGCTTGTTCACAGACCGGCTATCGGGGGCGCACGGGCATCTTTGAGTTACTCGTGCTCGACGATGAAGTCAGGCGCCTGATCGGGGCCAAGGCGGACTCGTCGGCGATCAAGCAGGCGGCCATTGCGAAGGGCATGGTGACGTTGAAGCAAGAGGGGGCTGAGAAGGTCATCCAGGGCCAGACCACCTTGGAAGAGGTGATGCGCATTACGCAGCAGGAGATCGAAATCTAGCCATGCCGGTCTATCAATATCGCGGCTATCGGAACGACGGCGGCGCGGCGACCGGTATTGTCGACGCCGAGAACGTCAAGGTCGCGCGGCTGAAGCTTCGGAAAGAAGGCGTCTTCCCCACCGATGTGGTGGAGCAGGGGCAGGGCGCCGTCAGGCGCCAGGAAGGCCGCGTGCGGCCCACGCCCACGGTCGGACGATCGGCCCTCACGTCCAACGATCTCGCCTTGATGACCAGGCAGTTTGCGACGCTCCTCGTGGCGGGCCTGCCGCTGGTGGAGGTGCTCGGCGTGTTGGTGGATCAGGCGGAGAAGAAAGCGGTGAAGGGATTGTTTGCCGATATTCGGGAACAGATCCGGGGCGGAAAGTCGTTGAGCGCCGCGCTGGAAACCCACGAAAAAGATTTCTCTCCCATCTACATTCATATGGTGCGGGCGGGAGAAGCCAGCGGGGCGCTCGATCAGATTCTCTTCCGGCTGGCGGAGTTCCTCGAAAAGCAGCTGGCACTGAAGAACAAGGTCACGAACGCCATTCTCTATCCGGCGCTCATGCTGATCGTGGGCGTTTCCGTGCTGTTTTTTCTGATGACCTTCGTCGTGCCGAAGATTACCGCCGTATTTGCCAGCATGAAGCAGGCGCTCCCCTGGCCGACCGTGGCTTTGATGTCGGCCAGCCGGTTTTTTGCGGACTATTGGTTGATGCTCATGGGGGTTTTGATCGGTGGAATCTTTTTGGCGAGGCGATTCATGCGGACGGACGCCGGGCGCATGACTGCGGATCGTGTGATTTTGCGCCTGCCGTTGATCGGCGATGTGGCGAGAATGGTGTCCATTTCACGATTGACCAGCACCCTGGCCACGATGTTGGCGAGCGGCGTGCAGCTGCTGGATGCCCTCGACGTGTCGAAGCGCGTCATGAACAACCGGGTGTTGGAAGAAACCGTCGAAGGCGCCCGGCAAAACATCCGCGAGGGCGAGACCATTGCGGACCCCTTGAAACGCAGCGGAGAATTTCCCGCGCTTGTCACTCATATGATCGCCGTGGGTGAACGCAGCGGCGAGATGGAGGAAATGCTGCGCCGCGTCAGCCAGATTTATGACGGCGAAGTCGAGCGGGTGATCACGCGGTTGACCTCATTGTTAGAGCCGATCATGATTCTGGTAATGGGGGTGATCGTCTTCTTTATCGTGGTGGCGATCCTCCTGCCCATCTTCGAGATGGGGCAGATGGTTCGATGAAGGCGGGATGAGTGATCGGTGATGAGTGTAATTAGGAGGTGTTCAATGATCTCGAGAGTCCGTATCCAACATCTGATGGCGATGTGGCGTTCTAGGCAAGGTCTTCCTCTTCGCCCGTCGCCCATCACCCATCACGCATCACGACTCGGCAGCGAACGCGGCTTCACGTTCATCGAGATCATGGTCGTGGTCGCCATTCTGGCGATCTTGGCCGCGTTGGTCGTGCCGCGCATTATGGGACGCACGGACGACGCCAAACGCACCGCCGCCAAAGTACAGATCCGAAACATTGAAGGTGCGCTTCAACTCTACAAGCTCGACAACGGGGTCTACCCTTCCACGGAGCAAGGGCTCAAGGCGCTGATTGAAAAACCCTCCGTCGGGGTCATTCCGAAGAAATGGAAGATTGGAGGCTATCTTGACAAGCTCCCGGAGGACCCGTGGGGCAATCCTTATAAGTATCTGAGCCCCAGCCCGAACCAGAAGGGCGATTATGAAATCATGTCGTTGGCGACGGATGGAGAGGTCGGTGGCGAAGGGGTCAACGCCGATATCACCAATTGGAATATGGACAAAGATTAGGCATGAGGCCAGAGGCGAGAGACAAGAGGCGGGAAGTTCCCGCACACGTCTATTCAGGAGTCCGTTGGACCTCTTCTCCCCTGGTCCCGCGCCTCTCGCCCCGCGCCTGGAGTGCGGCCGGTTTCACCTTGCTGGAAATGATCATCGTGATGTTTTTGCTGGGGGGCGTGTTGGTGCTCGTGATTCCGCGGATCGTAGTCGGCGAGGATTTGGGCTCGACCGGGCGGCAGCTCATCAGCTTTCTGCGAAATCTTCAAAGCCAGGCGGTCAGCAGTCAAAAACCCGTCAAACTCTACCTCGATCTCGACAAGGGCACCTATTGGGCGATGGTCGTCGAGGGCACGGAAGAGAAGGTTCCTCTGAACGCAAGCTGGGCCGTTCCCCGATTACTTCCTGAGTCGATTCGGTTCACCGACATCTCGGTGGGATCGACGAAGCGGATGTCCGGCCGCATGGATCTGTCGATTTTTCCGAACGGACGGATCGATCCCTTGACGGTCCATTTGACCGATGGAAGCAGCAATGTGCTGGCCATTGCCGTCGAATCCGTGACCGGTGCGATTCGAACGAGCGATGAACGGATCGAGCCGCCCCGCAACCAAGCCATTCCAGACCGTCTCAAACCTTTGCTGCAGGCATTGCAGGGACCGACACCCGCATCCGTCGGCATCAGGTTTTAAGTGTCAGGATCAGAATATGCGCCATCCATGCACCAAGCGGGTCGGCAACGAGCAGGGATTCACGCTGCTTGAAGTCTTGCTGGCCATTGCGTTGCTCGCGATCGCGCTCCCCGTCCTGCTCGGCCTGCGGAATTTCGATCTGGATCTTCACGCGAGAGCGGAAGAGCTGACCGCCGCTACCTTGCTGGCTCAGGAAAAGTTGCTGGAGACCGAGTTGCTGGGCGTCTATCCCGTCGGAGAAGTCAGCGGCGATTTTCAAGCATCTCCGCTCGGCGTGCAGTCGGCAGTTCCCCCCGACCGAGCGCTGGGGTACAAATGGAAACGCACCGTGTCGCCGACGCCGCTGGAATTGATTCGAGAGGTCCGCGTCCAGGTCTCCTGGCCTCGCGGCGCGCAAGAAGAAACCGTGGAAGCGAGTACGTATGTCTTCGCCGGCCTCACCTTCTAAGAAGAACGCCCAGGCCGGCTTCACGCTGGTCGAGGTGCTGGTTGCCATTGCACTCTTGGCCACCATCGGCGCGATTGTGTTCGGCTCTCTGGTGACGACGACCCGCGTGGTGGACGCCGGGCGTGACCTTGTCGTGAAGGAACAGATGGTCCGGCGGATTCTGCGGCTCATGGCCGACGAATTGTCGATCAGCCGAAATATCCAGACCTTTCCCTGGGTGGGCGTGAACGGAACGCAGGACGGACAGCCGGCGGATACAGTGGCGTTCCTCTCGATGACCGATGGGCTCGGCCAGTCCGCAAGTAATGAAAGCGAGTCGGTCCGCGTCGTCTATACGCGCGATGGCGATCGGTTGATCCGGTTTGCGCGCCGAAACATCTATGGCCTCACGGATGAGTCGGTCGACCAAATCGAGTTGGCGAATCGGGTGAAGGCATTTAACGTCCGCTATTTCGACGCACAGACTCGGGTGTGGACGGAGGAATGGGCGACGATCACGAAGCTGCCCAAAGCGGTCCTCCTCGAAATCACGTTCCAACCGCCGAATGGCGATCCCTGGACGGTGCGGGAGTGGGTGACGATCGGAGCCACCTGATGGCCGTCAACCTGAAATTTCCAGAGGATTGGAAAGCGATCGGCGCCTGGGTCGTCGGCGGCCTGGGCGTGCTGGCGTTGTCGATCCTCGCCACGTTTCCCTACGATGCCCTGCATGCGCGGATCATGGCGGAAATGAATCGGGCGACCGGCATGGAGGTGCGCGTAGCCGCCTGGGCGGTCGGCATGCCCCTGGGACTGGAATGGCGAAATGTCACGCTCACGAAAGCGCAAGCAGAGCCCATTCAACTGGCCTTCCTGCAGGCGCGGGTCGGCATCATCAAGGCTCTGGCGGGAGGGATGGCCCTTGATGTGGCGGTGCATGTGGATGAAGCGTCTCCGAACAGCGGCGTCGCCAGGGGAACGGTCACGGCGTCGTCCTGGTCATTTGCCGGACCGGTGGTCGTAAAAGGTCAATTTCAGCAGGTCGATCTGTCCAAGTTCATTCGCCGCTATGTCACCCACGGAATTTTGAACGGAGATTTTTCCCATCGGATGGAGTCCGTACAGTCCGCCGCTGGCATCATGAAGGGTGAAGGCTCGTGGAAAGCGGAGGTGAAGGACTTGATGGTGGATCAGATTCCGGTGGGCAATGGCCGCACGCTCTCGCTGGGATTCACACGGGTCAATGCCGGAGTCACCTGCCACGATCTGATCTGCGATGTCAATGAGTTAAAGGGCGACGGCCTGGATGGATCGTTCACAGGAGAAGGGAAAATCACTCTTCAGCATCCGGTGCAAAACAGCCAGTTGGCATTGACCGTGACGGTGGTTCCCGGCGCAGGATTCGCCTCCAAGGCAACGGCATTAGGGCTTCCTCCCCTGCCGGCCGGCACGCCGATGACCGTCAAAATCCTGGGGACCGTGGCACAGGCCAGAATCGCGTTGTAAAGTACCACCTCCAACGGGCATCATTACAGGCTGTATGGCGATTGTGACCGAATGTGTGGGACTGGATGTCGGGCAGACGGGATTGAAGGCCGTCCGCTTCCGCCGGCGCTTGAGTGGGCGTGAAACGATCGACTACTTCCAGCATCCCATGCCCTTTGCCCGGCCGGAAGATTTGGAACCGGCCCGACGTGTCCAATCCCTCCGGGGGTTCCTCTGGCAACATGGGCTCTATGCCACCGATCGGTTGGTGACGGCGATTCCTTGCCAGGATCTGTTCGTGAGAACCCTTTCATTTCCCTTCAAGGATTCCAACAAGCTGGCCCAAGTCGTTCCATTTGAAGTCGAAAACCTGGTGCCGATGCCGCTCGAAGATCTGGCCATCGGCAGTCTCGTGTTGCCCCCCGGACAGACCCCGGAAGGCGCCTTGCGCTTGAGCAGGAGTTCCGAGGTGCTCGTCACGGCTGCGCCCAAGGACAAGGTCGCCGAGCATCTGCGTTTTCTCGCGCAGGCGGACGTGGAGCCGTCGGCAATCAACGTCGATGCCATGGCGCTGTTCTCCGTGACGCAGTACTTGCGGGAAGCAGGCGCGCAGGTCCCTCACGATCTTGCCATCATCGATGTCGGTGCCTCGAAAACCACGCTCTGCCTGGTGCATGAAGGCCGGCCGGTCGTCTTGCGGACCATTCTCTGGGGCGGGAATCATGTGACTCATGCCTTGGCCGCGCGGCAGGCCTGCAGCTTTGCGGAAGCGGAACGACGCAAGCGGACGATGGCCGTGCAACAAGTGGAAGCCTGGCTGGAGCCCCTGCTGAAAGAACTCCGCGTAACCATGCAGGCCTATGAAGGAACCGAGCGCGGACGCCTCACCCACTGCTGGGTCTCGGGAGGCGGATCGAAACTGCGGGAAGTCGGCGGCTATGTCGCGCGCCAATTGGGCCTCTATCCCGTCGGTCCTCGGCAGGGCTTCGACACGAACAGTCCGCGCGCCTTTTCCATTGCGTTCGGCTTGGCCATTCACCCGAAGATCGTCAGGCCGCGCTGGCGATTCAAGCCGTCTCCCGTCGGATTGGCGCTCGATCTCAAGGGCGTCACGGACGCGGCCTCGCCCAAGAGCGAGACGTCCAGAACGGATCGGCGGCTGGCGATCGGGGCGGCGTTGGTAATCGGACTGTTGGCGCTGGCGGATTTTTCTATTCATCTGATGTTGAAAGACAAGCGCGTGGTTCAGTTGAAGGCCACCTTGCAGAAGCACTACGAGCAGGCCTTCGGCTCAAGCGCGGCGCCGGGCGATGAACTCGACCAGGCGCGCTATCGTCTGGGGTTGGTAAACAAGGCCCTTTCGGTGGTCGACAGCGCACAGGGAAGGGTCCTCACGACGCTTTCCACATTCGTGAAGCAGTTGCCGGCCGGCACATCCGTGAAAGTGCGTGAGCTGACCGTGGACGGAGGGTTGATTCTGATCGAAGGGGAAACGACCTCCTTCGATGCCGTCGAGAAAATCAAACAGACGTTCACCGCCGGCGCGCAGTTTCGCGACGTGTCGGTGACGGAAACCCGCGTCGGCGCCGCGCCCAATCAGGTCATCTTTCGCATGAGCGTGGTGGTGAAGCAACCATGAGGCATCAGCTGCAGGAACGGTGGCAGCATCTGTCGCCCCGCGAGCGGACTATTCTCCTCGTGGGCGGCATCCTGGTCGGGCTCAGCCTGCTGTTCGTCCTGGTGGTGGATCCCCTGTTGGCGAAACTCGACCGCCTGGAACGGCAGGCCGTGCGAAAGCAGAAAGATATTCAGGAACTGGCGCTGCTGAGCCAGGAGTATGCGGCGAAGCAGGCGCGCCTCGCCTTGGCCGAGAGCCGCATGCCGCCGGCGGACAGCCAGTTTTCCCTCTTGACGTTTATGGAAGAGGCCGCCGAGAACGCGCACGGGCCTGACCGCATCCCCGGCATGCAGCAGCACGGACAGACACTGACGCCGGGCTCTCAGGG